>JADZDL010000337.1 GCA_020851075.1 Planctomycetota bacterium
ACATCCGGAAGCGGTTCAACCGCGACAAGGAGGACAAGAGTCCAGGCGCCCATCTCCAGCTCATCCCGCGCAGCCTCACGATCGCCGAGGCGATCCGGTGGCGGCAGGACTGGGGCCAGGGCAGCATCCACCCACTCAGCACCGACGGCAGCTGGCGTATCCGTGATGGCCTGACGGGCGTGGCCTGACGCCTGCGGACCGCAAAAGGCCCGCGGAACAGCGAACCCCGGCAGGGCCGACCACAATCGAGGGATCAGTTCAGTTAGAGGCCGATGGCCACGGCGAAGCCGTTCGACATCGCCACGGCGCTGTTCGGGGGTGAGATCGTCAGTGCCTGGCACCAGACGTTGGCGCCCATCGACAAGGTCGGCGAGATCGGCAGCGGGATGCTGGCCGGGTTGGCCGGGCCGGCGAAGCCGCTGAGCAGGATCGCCGGGTCGGCGAGCACGGTGCAGCCGTTCAGGAGCGGCAGCAGCAGCGCGCCGTCGAGCGGCAGCGGCGCGACGCCGCCAATGGTGCAGCGGTCGGTGCCGTAGAGCAGCAGCCAGAGGCTCGGCGACGTCGGCGTGATGCGCAGCGCGTAGCTGAGGTTGCCGAGCGCGGGGCGGCCGCCGGTGGCATCGAGCACCACGTCGCCGGGGCCACAATGCGAGAGCGCGCCGGACTGGTAGCTGCCGTGACCCGAACGGGTGCCGGTGGCGAGCTGGGCGATCGCGCCGGCAGGGTAGAGCGTGTGGCTGAACAGCACCTCGTCGAGATCGTAGGCGGACCCGGCCGTGCCGCCGTAGCCGCCGAGCCGCAGCGTGCCGCCGGTCGCGACCGCGACCGAACCGAGGCCGGACTGCGTGTGGACCTGGGCCCCGTCGATGTACCACGTGGCGAGGTGGTTGGTGTCGTCGATGGTGACGGCGACATGCACCCAGCTGGTGGCGGCGAGCGCCTGGAAGTCGGCGGTGGTGCCGGGCAGCAACAGGTCGGTGGTCGGTGTCGTCACGCTGCGCAGGTAGAGCCCGGTGCCGGCGGCGCCGTTGGTGAACAGGCGGAAGCCGGAGCCCGACATGCCGAACAAGTACGACAGCTGGGTGGTGAACGGCTGGCCCTGGCGGGCCCAGAAGGCGATCGTCAGATCCCCGGTGAGCGGGGCGACGGCCGGATCCCACAGGGTGTCGACGAGGTTGCGGGCGCCCGTGCTGAGGTTCCCGGCGGCGAGGCCCTGGCCGTTGTAGCCGAGGGCGTGGCCGGTGCCGAAGGCCGCCGTCAGCGTGCCGTTGCCGAGGCCGGACGTCGCGAAGTTGACGACCTCGGCGGAGCAGGGGCCTTCGAAGTTGTAGAGCAGGAAGTCCTGCGCGGAGATGGACGCCGACAACGCCAGGATCGTGGCGCCGGCGAGAGCACGGTGGAGGCAGTTCATGGGTGACGGCCCGAACGAGTTGTGGCGCCGCCGCCCGTCACGATTCTCGCCGCCGTCACCGGTCGGCGAGCGATCCCGGCCATGCCATCGTCACGATCCCCCTGCCGGCCGTGCCTACTTGATCAGCGGTACGCTGAGCCGCGAAGTGCCGTGCAGCAGGTTGTCATTGGGGTGCAGCACCAGGTCCTGCAGATACAGCGTCATCAGCGGCAGGTGCTCGGGCAGCGGCAGCGGCCAGGTCACGTCACTGCCGACCCCGAGCGGCAGCATGCCGAGGTAGTCGGGGCCGTCGAACGGCACCAGCAGATGGCAGTTGTCGCCGAACGGCGGCATCGACAGCGGCACGTCGAGTGTGCCCATGGCGACCAGCACGAGGTGCAGTGCGCCGGCAGGAGCGCTGGCGGCGCGTACGCTGGTCAGTTCGTTGCCGACCTGCAGGTTCTCCGCGTCGTTGTTGCTGCTCGGCCCGTCCCAGGTCAGCGCCGCGGTCGTGCAGCTCGCCCCCTGCTGGGTCGGCGAGAGCATTGGCAGCACGTTGGTGTTGCGCGAGTAGAGGGTGCCATCCGAGAGCATGTAGCTGCAGTTGGCGAAGTGCAGCGAAGCGCTGTGCAGCACCGACGCTGGTCCCGGCGTGTTCGCGCCGGTGGACGCGATCAGGTCCGCGTTCTGCAGCGCCTGGCCGCGATAGCCGACCAGGGTCATGTAGGTGGCTGGCGCCGTCGACGACGACCGCCAGGTCAGGTACCAGTGCGAACGGCTCGTCGGGTTGTAGGCGGCGGCCGTCGGCTCGAGCAGACGGAAGGTGTTGCTGGCGAGCGTCTGCACCGGCCAGTCGCCGGACGGGCTCTGGCTGGCTTCGCCGTGGGCCCAGTTCACGCGTTCGCAGCGAACGTCATTGCCGAGCACGTCCAGGTTCTTGCCGATGGTCGTGCTCGCGGTGCTGAACAGCACGGCGAAGCGGCCGTGGCAACCGTCGACGACGGGGCCGAGCTTGTGCGTGGTGCCGAGGCTGCTGATCCACTGGCCAGGCGAGACGCTGCCGGCATTGGTGACGAGCTTGCCGATGAGGTCCCAGTCGTCATTGCCGGCGTTGTTGGTGAAGGCCTGGCAGACGACGAACCACGAGAAGCTGCCGCCGCCGTCGGCGCGCCGGTTCACGCTCGGCCGTTCGGCGTCTTCGCTGGCGCTGCCGTAGATCAGGAACGGCGCGCTCCAGGTGCCGCTCGCGGTCGAGGTGTCGAACAACATGCCGTGCACCTTGCTCGTCGCCGTGTTGGCGAAGTTCGTGGTGCCGGTCTCCTGCTGGAACGTGACCAGCACCTTGTTGCCGGTGGCGCCGTCGAGGATGCCGCCGACGACTGGCCGCCACTCGTGGGTGCCGGTGGCGACCAGGTGCGGCACCGAGTTGGTCGCCGTATTGGCGGTCGAGCCGCCGTCGAACATCGCCGCGCGCAGCTGCATCTGCTGCGTGGCCGTGATCAGGTTCTGGTAGACGACGACCCAGCGGTTGGTCGCCGGCACGAAGGCGAGCCGGGCGTGGTCGGCGCTTGCCGCGGCCGACAGGTCGACGAACTGCTGGTAGCTGCCCGCCAGGGTCGACTGGCAGATACTCGTGACCACGTCGGCGTCGGTAGCCGAGAAGTGGCGGGTGTAGGCGAAGGCGGTGCTGGCCAGCGTGTGGGCCGTCTCCGTGGCTGTGTCGAGTTCCCCAATGGCGCTGATCGTGCCGATGTTGCCGACGTACTGCGCGCTCTGCAGCGGGTCGACGACGAGCGGGAAGTCGGCGCGCGCGAGGTCGCCGGCGGCGAGGCGCAGCGTGATGTGGTCGCCGGTGCACGTGGTGGTGACGCGGAACACGTCGCCGTCGGCGTCGATGGCCAGGGCGCGACCGTAGCGCACGATCTCGTCGCCGTTCTCGTCGTGGAACGAGAGGTAGCCCTCGGCCTCCTGCACCGGCGTGGTGGTGAGCGCCGTCGTGATCGCGCCGGTGATGCACAGGTCGCCGCTGGCGAGCGGTCGCCGCGCCAGTACGAAGCTCTGTTCGAGACCCTCGGCGAGCACGTCGTAACACTCGGTCACGGCGCCGTGATCGAAGGTGACGCGGAAGTCGCCCTTCGCCATCACGGCCGCGCGGCCCGGCGTGAGCAGCTCGTGTTCGCCGACGCGCACCGACGTCGTGCGCCAGCCGAACGGCTGGTTGTGCGGGTAGTCGCGGCCGAGCTGCGGGTAGAAGGTGGTGCCGTTGGCGAAGCGCACCTTGTAGGCGGCGCCGGCGGCCCAGGTGCCGTACTCGGGGTCGCCGCCGTGGTCGTGCACGGGGATGCGGCGGTCGCCGATCACCGGGGTGGGGGCTTCGAGTCCGGGCGCGGCCGGGGTCTGGGCGAACAGGCCGGCGGTGCCGAGCAGCAGGGTCGGGAGCAGAACGGTGCGGGTCATGGTCTGCCCGTCATCCGGACGTTGCGATCGCCGTGACCGGGAAACACTCCCGCCTGTGCCCGGTCTTCCGCCGGCGCCCTCACCCCGCGATGCTGCCCGCATGGGAACCCACGGCCTCTACTTCGCCACCAACCGCAACCACGAAGGCAACGACCGCTGGCAGCCCAAGCGCTACGGGCGTTCGTTCTCGTCCGATGGCACCGAGAACCTGCGCTTCGGCTGGGTCGAGGTCGACGCCGACGAGGCCGCGGTCGAGAAGGCGCTCGGCAAGGACACCGGCTTCGGCGCTGGCGATGGGGAGGCGCTGAGCGGCCTGTTCGCCAAGGCGGCGGCGAAGGCGCGCATCGAGGCCTACCCGGAGAAGCTGCAAGCCGAACGGTCGGACAAGGTGCAGCCGCAGGCGAAGCTCGGCAGCAAGGCGATGTTCTCCGACGTGCAGCGCGACATGCTGCGGCGCTGCGACGTGCTCGTCTACGTGCACGGCTACAACGTCTCGTGGGAGAACGCGGTCGGCTCGGCGATGGCGCTGCAGGCGATGCTCAACCGCGACGGCATCGGCGACGACGCGCAGAAGACCGCGGTGGTGCTGTTCACCTGGCCGTCGGACGGCCTCGCGTTGCCGTTCGTCTCCTACAAATCGGACCGCACCGAGGCCAAGGGCAGCGGCTATGCGTTCGCGCGCGGCCTGCTCAAGCTGCGCGACCACCTGGCGGCGCTGGCCGACCGCGCCGGCGGCAAGGTGTGTGGGCAGGACCTCCATCTGCTGTGCCACTCGATGGGCAACTACGTGCTGCAGAACGCCCTCGAACGCATGCGCGAGTTCACGCCCGGTTCGGCGCTGCCGCGGCTGTTCGAGCGCATCTTCCTCTGCGCCGCCGACGTCGACGGCGACGTGCTCGAACCCGACAAGGCGATGGGCGACCTGCACCAGCTCGCGCGCGGTGTGACCGTCTACCACAACACCGGCGACGTCGCCCTGCACGTGTCCGACTACACGAAGGGCAATCCGGAGCGCCTCGGCAGCTATGGCGCCGTGCGCGCGGCGATGTTGCCCGACAAGATCGAACAGGTCGATTGCAGCGCGATCGTCGGGGGCTTCGTCGAACACAGCTACTACCTCGACGGCCGCGTCAACGACGACATCCTGCGCAGCATCGACGGGGTCCCGGCCGACGCCGGCGAACGGCCGCGCACGCGCAAGCAAGGTGCCGGCGTGCGCTGGCTCCTGCGCTGAACGTTCAGCCGTCGGCGAAGGTGCCGAGCGCGAGCGCGGTGGCGACCAGCGGGTCGTCTTCCTTCATGACGACACCGAACCCGCAGTAGCTGCCGTCCGCACGCCGCGCCGCGGCGACGCCCCGCGTGATCATCTCGCGCCAGCCCGGCGCCGCCGGGTGCTCCGGCACGGCTCGCACCAGCCCCGCCAGCGAGTGGAACCAGTAGAGCCGCAGCGACGGTTCCATCACGCGACCGACGTCGTCGTCGAGGCCGGGCACGAACTGCGCGCCGCGCTTCGCCAGCCAGCGCAACGCCGCCGCGACGCGCGGTGAAGCGGCGTCGTCGCCGAGGGCCAAGAGGGCGCGCGCGCCGTCGGCGGTCGCGGTGCCGTAGCTGCGCGGCACGTTGCCGGCGTCGAAGCCGGCCTTGGTCGCGCGCCAGTCCGTGGTCGGCGCGAAGCAGAAGCCGCCGTCGCCGCCCGCACCGCCGCCCGCACCGAAGCGCTGGCAACGTTCGACGAAGATGCGCGCCTCGGCGAGCACCGCCGCCTCGACCACGATGCCGGCGCGCGCCGCCGCCACGACCGCTTCGAGCACGGTCGTGGTCACCGACAGGCCGACCAGCTCGCCACCGAGCGGAAACACCGGCCGGCGATCACCGAGGCCGAAGCCGCCGAACTCCGGCGCCTCGCGCGGCCAACCGTTCGTGGTCACGAGCTGGTGCTCGCGCAAGAACGTCAGCAGCGCCGCCGCGTCGTCGCGCCAACCCTCGGGCTGCAGCAGCGCCAAGGTGTGCAGCCGCAGCGCCGCCGTGTAGCACGGGTAGTCGACGGGATCCGGGCCGGTCGCGGGCGACGGGGCCTTCGCCGCCGCGAGTCCACGCAGCGCCTTCGTCAGCATCGGCGCCGCCTGTTGCCGCCAGGGCGCCGGCAGCCTGGCCAGGGCCAGCGCGAGCGCCGCCGTGGTCGACTCGCCGCGCCGCAGCATCGCATAGGTCCGCGAATGCCAGAGTCCGTCGTCCGCCTGCTGCGCGGCGAGCCAGCGCACGGTGTGCGGCACGCCGGCCTCGCCGCACGCCGCCAACACCGACGCCGCGGCGACGAGCCAGCGCCGCGCCGCCGTGTTCACCGTTCCACCAGCGGCAGCAGCTTGTCCGGCGTCAGCAGGGTCATGATCGAGCACGCGGTGCAGAACACGCGCCCGGTGATGCAGTGGTGGCCCTGCCACGAACCGTCGGCGTTCTGGCCGTGCTGCAGCGCCTTGGTGATGCGTTCGTACCAGGCCTCGTAGACCGGCCCACGCAGCAGGTACAGCGCCTGCGTCGCATAGACGGCGCCGAGGAACTCCTCGCCGCCGGTGGCGCCGCCGACGTCCTGGTCGAAGCGCATCTTGTGGATCACAGAGATCGCGCGCTGCACGTCGGCCTCCTTCTCCAGGCCTTCGGCCACCAGCACGCGCACGCCGCCGGCCTGGGTGACGAAGCGCTCGGCGCGGCCCCAGCGCTCCTCGCGGAACACGCCGGTCTCCTGCTCCAGGCACTGGCCACGCAGGTACTCGACCACCTTGGGCCGCGACGCCTGGTCGATGCGGATGCCGGCCGCGTGCGCCTGTTCGAGCGCCTGCCACGCCGCGATCGTGGTCAGCATCGGCTCGTAGCTGGTCTCCCACTCGCCGTTCGCCTTCTGCAGTCCGGCGATGTGCGCGACCATGGCGCCGAGCTCCTGCTGCATGCGCGCGTCCTCCCACGCCTCGAGGTTGAGGCTCAGCGACTGGGAGTAGAGCAGCGCGACGAGGTAGAGCTCGGCGTTGTCGCCGAGCTTGCGATGCAGCAGGGTGGCGCCGTCGAGGGCGCGGCCGCCGCTGTAGTTGCGGGTGCGCTTCGCCAGCCAATCGAACGCGCGCCGCACCTCGCGAAAATGCTGGCCGCGTGAGGTGGTGCTGCCCTGGGTCAGCAGGGCCAGCGTGGCGATGGCGGTATTGCCGACCTCGCCGGGGCTGCCGGGATTGTCGCCCCACGAGCCATCGGGGTTCTGCACGCTGACGAGCCAGCGCAGCGCCTTGTCGGCGACCTCGCGCGCGAGCGGGGTGACGGGGTCCGGCGGCGGCGGGGTCCACGACGTCGCGGCGAGCAGTGGCAGCAACAGGGCGATCGCTTTCATGGCACTCCGGCGGCGAAGTGTAGGTCGGAGGCGGCGTCTTGGGCAGTGCCGACGGCCGCCGCTACGCTGCCCGCGCCATGAAGTCGAAGCCCGCTGCCCCGCGTCGTGCGTCCAAGTCGTCTGCCGCCGTGTCGCGTGATGCGCGCGTCGACGCCTACATCGAGCGGGCCGCCGCGTTCGCGCAGCCGGTGCTGCACGAGCTGCGGGAACGGCTGCACGCGGGCTGTCCGGGGCTGGTCGAGACGATCAAGTGGGGCGCGCCGGCGTTCGAGCACCACGGGTTCCTCGCCGGCATGGCGGCGTTCAAGAAGCACTGCGCGTTCGGCTTCTGGAAGAACGACCTGCTCGTCGCGGAAGCCGCCGAGTGGAAGCAGATGAGCGAACGCCTCGGCCGGTTGACGGCGATCGAGGACCTGCCCGGCAAGCGTGAGTTCCAGCGGCTGGTGAAGCGCGCGATGGAGCTCAATGCGAGCGGGGTGAAGGTGGCGCGGGAGACGAAGGCGAAGCCCGCCGTCGTGATGCACCCGGAGTTGGCGAGGGCGCTGGCGGCGTCGACGAAGGCGCGGCAGCAGTTCGATGCGTTCTCGCCGAGCAAGCAGCGGGAGTATCTGGAGTGGATCGCGGACGCGAAGGCGGCGGCGACGCGGCAGCGGCGGGTGGAGCAGGCGGTGGAGTGGATCGCGGAGGGCAAGGGGCGGAATTGGAAGTACGAGCGCTGCTGACTCGGGTGGGGGGGATCAGTCGGATCGCGTAGCGCGGAAGGCACCCAGTCCGAAGTGGCTTCCGTAGCCCAGGCAGATTGGCCCCTGCACCGGTGCGGGGAACGTGATGCGAAGATCCAGGCCGATGTCGGCGGGAGGCTGCGGCGCTCCAGGTCGTCTGCGCCGCACGAAGTGGCGGAACGCCAAGTTGCGCGCGCTGATCGGAAGGACCTCTACGGTCGCCTCTGGCAGGCCACGGCAAGCGAGTTCGGCCACCACCTGACCGGAGAGTGTGTTCCTCCCCCGACGCTTGAGGTGGCGGGGTGGGACGAACGGAGTTGAGCTCTCCCATGTCCTTGCCGGACCGACGTAGCTGGCCAGTGCGTTGCCGTACGGGCTGGGCAGCCGAACCAGGTCGCCAAGGCCAGCCTCGCCGGCGATCGCCACCTGCAGCTCGCCAGCACCTCCCTTCGTGAAGGTGCGCCGCATCGAGCGCACCGCACGACGTGCGCCGTCGTCGAACTGCTTGCGCGCGAACAGCAGCACATGGTCGATGTGGTCGTCGTCGTCGAGGTCGAGCGGCAGGATGTGCGCGTGTTGGTGGTCGCGGAGCGGCTTCCCCTCAGGGTCGAGACCCGTCAGGACGTCGATGGTGCTACGCCCCTGTCTGTCGGCGCAGGCGACCAGTGCTCGATGGAGCAACTCGGCCTGTGGCAACGTGCGCTGCACTTGCGGAAGGACCCGCCGGCTGCGGCTGCCTGAGGCCAGCGCGAGCAGGATGGCCTCCACGCGAGGTCCGGAACGGGGCTGAGCTGCGCGGGGGGAGAATGCTCGGAGCGCGTCGATGGGACGCCAGTAGCTGACATAGCGAGACCCCGGCGGCTGGCTCCAGCCGTGCTTCTGATTCTCCGCGGTGTCGCGATGCAGGCAGGCCATCAGATCCGCGGGGTACGGCGCTTCCGCCTTCGTTCGGGCAGCGTTGGTGACTCGGCGACCCTGCCCAGCGCTGGCGCCCAGCATGCGATTGAGTTCTTCCTGTCGCCAGTGAGCGAACTCCGACTCGGTGTCTGGGCACAGGATGCGGGTGAGTTCCTTGCCGGGGGGGGTGGGAGCAGCGCTGGCTGGGTAGCAGTTGGGTTCTGGGACCTGGCCTGGCCCGAGCAACTCACCTTCGACCCAGCTCTCGGACCGCCCCAGGTAGCCCAATCTCGCGGCGAGTCGATCGAGCAGGTCGCGCGCATCTCCTCGCAGTTCGATTGGCCAGGTGATCGACAGTGGGCCATCGACCCGAGCCCAGGCGTCGAGCACCAACGTGGTGTCCTCGTTGCCGTTCTTGAACTTGGCGAGAGGCATGTAGTGGCGACTGTGCGCGAGGGACGCCGCCGGCAATCGGTACGAAGGCAAGCAACTCGTCAGCGCCTGCACCAAGGTCACTGCGGAGCCAGGAATTCGCCCTTCGACCCAGCCCTCCGTTGCATAGCCACACGCGAGCAGCGCGCGCACGATGCGCCACGGGCTCGGCGGCCACTCGACGAGGCCTTCGTTGACGTGATGGCCCCAGGGGGTCGCGTGGTAGCGCCCGCCGGGGAATCGGAAGAGCAGCGTGGTCACTGGCTATTCCCCAGCTTCGCCTTCGCCCTCGTCGTCCCCGCGACCGCGGCTGAGCTCGTCCTCGAAGGTCGTGGTCGTGACCACCATCTTGTCCTTGCAGGCTTCGATCGCCTGACGAAGCGCTGGCGCGAGCTCCTGCTTGCTCGGCAGCGCGAAGCCCTCAGGCCGACTCGCCACGATGTTCCGGGACTTGGGCTCCAGGTCGCACGCGGTGCGCAGGCGCAGATCGCCGTCGAGCAGAGTGCGCAACTTCCACAGGGCCAGCAGGGTGAGCATCTTGGTCGTGGCCTCGCCGAGGCCATAGCCACGGATCTGGGCAAGGTCGATGTTGGCGAAGAAGGTGATGCGCTGTGCCGTGAACTCGTCGCGTGCGAACGGCACGTTGCCGAAGCCGTCCTTGGCCGCACCGCTGGGGTTGACGTGATCGTTCTTGACGCCGCCAGACGCCGCCACCTGGACACCATCGGCTTCGATGAACGCAGACATCGCCCGCGGTATGCGCAAGCGGCCGCCGGCGAGTTCCTTCTTGGCCAGGAATGCGCCGTGCAACAGACTGCCGACGTCGAAGCGCAGCAGGGTCGCCGCGAGCTTGGCGCGATCGATCGGGCAGGCCTCGAAGGTCGACAGTTGCTTCTTCAGAAGGTCGGCGAACTTCTTGTCTCGCCCTTCCAGCAGGTAGGGGCTGTTGATCCGGTGGGACTCCAAGACCGTGTCGGTGAGGAACTCCCCCTTCCGCGTCACTCGCACGTGGGAGAGTCCGAGCAGGTCGCCTACGAGGTCCTGCTTGGTCGCATCCCAGCAGGTTGCTTCCAAACGGTTGGCCATGCTCTGTGCGCTCTCGAGCAACAGGCTCTGACCGATTGCGGTGCTGTAGAGGGCGGGGCCGAGGTTGGGGAACCCCGTCGGCTGGAAGCGCTGCCCTTGGAGTGGTGCGAGCTCTACAGCGAACAGGATGCGTGATGCGGACGAGAGCGGCTGAAGATCGAGGGCCATGGGGTTACTTCGAGGCAGAGGCGGGGGTGAGAGATCGAGCCAGGCGAACGGCGTCACGCTGACTGATCGGAAACAGCATCGAGGCCGCCCAGAGTCGGGCCGCCGCAGGCGTCGCCAGGGTCACTGACAGTCCGGGTGTGACGCCGTGCGCGAGCAGACGACGTCGGGCGGTTGCATAGGCAAGCGCTGCATCGCCGGCGGCGAGCCGTCGCAGCGTGGTCGGCTCGGTCGGGATCGAGACTCCGGTTTCGAGATCGAAGGGGAGCATCGTCAACCGGATCGCACGCCAGCCGGGTGGTGGCAGATCGGCTCGCAGCGTGGTCCTGTTCCCGCCCGGAATCTGGTAGGCAGAGCCTGTGCGGTC
The DNA here is from genome assembly GCA_020851075.1 of Planctomycetota bacterium. Classification (GTDB taxonomy): domain Bacteria; phylum Planctomycetota; class UBA1135; order UBA1135; family UBA2386; genus JADZDL01. The sequence goes on from JADZDL010000337.1 coordinate 10,890, forward strand.
CCACTCCACCGCCATCAGCGCTCGCGCCAAGCCGAGCAACAGGTCGAGGTCGAGTTCGCCAGCAACGAAGCGCGCGAGGTCCGCGAGCTGCGCGCAGAAGCGCAACGGCGACGTCAGTCGCACTCGCCGGCCGATGTTCGTGGACTCGAGCAGCCGTCGCTCGGCAATGGCGACCAGATCGGAGACGGCGTCGCGACCATGAGCAACAACCCGGACATCGTGCCGGAGGCGGCCCGAGGTATCGGCGGCGAACCGGGCGTCGTACTTGCCGATGCGCTGCAGGGGCAGGAAGTGATGCCGGATAGGCCCGAGCTGGGGGGGCTTCCCTTTGGTGTAGTCAGCGCTGGCGCTAGCGAGTGCGCAGGCCAGACGGAACTCGGTGGACCCGTCGTCAGCTGCTGCCAGCCAATCAGGGCGCAACTTCGGGATCGGTCCGGCCTTCGTGCCTGTGCCCGTGGCCTGGACCTTCTCGACCTCGGTCATCGCCAGCAACAAGCTCTGCCAGGTGCTCGGGAGTTCCGGTCGAGTAGCAGCCGCGAAGGCCGCATCACCCAGGTTGCGCTCGGCCTCCCGCTGTCGCGCTGGAGCGTGCTTCTCGCTTGCCAGCCGGTGGTGCGAGTGCAGCCATCGTTCGATGTCGTCGAGCAAGCGCACGGTTGGTCGTGCAGCTACTTCGATGCTGCCGAGCGGGATCGCCAGGTTCGAGAGTCCGTTGCGCTGCAGGTAGCCGTAGCGAACGAAGGACGTCACGCCGCGCGAGATGCCGAGCCGGGCGACAGCGCGAGCGAAGTCGATCGGCTGCTGTGCACCTGCGCTCCCGACTTGGGCCCGCCCCTCCGCGAGCAGGAGTTGCACCTCGCGGTGAGTGGAGGGACGTCCCCACAGTGGCATCCACTGCTCGCCGCGCACACTCTCCTCCTCTTGTGACGTGGTGCCGCCGCCGGCGGCATTGCTGCGCGTGGCGAACGGTGCTGCGCCGCTACGGTCCGCCATGGAGTTCCATCGGCGAGATGCAGCGGACTGGAAACTCACCGCACCTTCGAGCATGAGCAGGAAGTCCCAGGGGTTACTCAGCGCTTCGCCCTGGCTGCCCGTACTTGCATTGGCGCCGCCTGCAGCACTTGGGTGGTACTGCCCAACGGCTGCGCGCTGCAAGCCAGCCGCGACATCGCCGAACAGGCACTGCCCAAGCCAAGCAGAGGCGGCCGGCGTGGCAGGGGCCTCAGGCGCAGTAAGGTCGAACAGCGACTTGAGGCGCCGCATCGCGTTGTAGGTGAAGTCCAGTCGGCCATCCATGCCGCCCGTTCCGAGCAGGGCCGGGTACTTCGCTTCTCCATCCGCTTGCAGCACGAGGGCTGCGTCCATCCAGTGCTGGGCTTCGCCGCGCCACAACTTGCGGCACATGGGCAGGAACTGGACCTTCTTCTGTTTGAAGTCCCGTTCAGCAGCATCGAGTTCCGCCTTGTAAGCGGGGTCGTTGTCCAGGCGCCTCTTCTCGCTCGGGGTTGCTCGTGTTCGCCGCTGCTTGATGCTGCGCACCTTGGCATCACAATCGAGCATGGACTGCAGTGGTACCCGAGCCGCAGAGATGGCGGCACGGTAGGCAGAGAACCGCGTGGCAGCGCTCGTTTCGATCGCCGCCAGTGCCTCGTCCGGGTCCTTGTAGAAGCCGCCACCACGGGCCCAGGGCGTGAGCAGGGGTGTTGGCGAGTACTCGGTCAGGAAGAAGTCACACAGGGACGAGCGATCGAGATGACTGATCAGCACGAAGCACCCTTCGCGCCAGAGCCCACGTGCTGCCGGGTCCTTCTGCTCGCCGACCAGGCGCAGCACGCCGAGCGCCTTCAGGTAACCCGCCAGCGGAGTCGGTGTGCAACCCCGCAACTCGTGTACGTGCATGCTCATGAGGCACCTTGCACCGTGGCGATGGACGGATCCTCCGTCACCCAACGAGATGCGCGCACGTCGGCGGCACGAAGCAGGGCCTCGAGCAGGCCGAGCGTCGTGATGCCGCGTCTTTGCACCAGGGCCTGTGCGCGCTCCGTCCAACTGCGGCCTGTGCGCGGAGACAGTCCCATGGACGCGGGTTCCAGGGTCAGTCTGGTGGGCGGCAGTTGAGGGTCACCCGACCGCACCGTGGTGGCTGGCATCAGGTCACCTTCGCGTACGCCGCGGATCGGCATGCCCAAACCGTCTGCACTCTGCCAGTCCTGGTCAGCCGGTGTCGCGTGCAGGCTCATGCGCACCTTGCCGTGGTGGCTGGCGACGAGGAACACGAGCAGGTCGAACTCGTCGGCGGTGAGCGCCAGGATCTCGGTCTCGATCGGGGTCGCGGCAGGGGCCGTGCGGTCACGATCGGCCGGCGCCATGCCAAGTGCCTGTAGCACGCGCGCCTGGTCTCCGAGCAGCCCGGGATGGTCGGGCTGGTGCCGCTCCAACACGGCGAAGAGCGACAGCGCACTTGCGAGTTCATGTCGAAAGCCGCGACGAACACTGCCATCCGGCGTGCGATACAGATGGTTCCGGGGCCAGGCGTCCGCAGGCGCCTTGGCTAGATCATGTCGCGCTGGGCGTTCCGAGTGGCGGATCGAACCCTGAAACGCTGGATGTGCCTTTCCGAGATCATGCCACGTTGCTGCCAGCGCCAGCACTCGGGCAACCTGCTCAGGCAGGCCGAGGCACTTCGCGATCCGCTGCACCTCTTGGGTGACCTCGAGCGAGTGCCAGGCGATGGTCTTCCATGCGGCGGAGCTCAACGGCTCGTGGTCCTGGCTGTTGTCGGCGAGGTCCTGTGCAGACGCTGGTTCGCTCCCGACCGGGGGCACCTGGCTCTTCGACTTGGGGTCGAATCCACGCTTCGCGTCGTAACCACCGCACTCGCTGGCGACGAGGATGACACGACCTGGCGTGATTTGGTTCATGCGAGGAGGCGTCCAACGCCCGTCGATCCAGTCCCAGATCCAAGCGCGCATGCCTTCCTTGGGGCGGGATCCTCGATCGCAGATCCACTTCTGCGCGGCCAGGAAGGGCACTGCGCACAGCGCCTCTCGTGATGGCTGTAGGTCGACTGCAGGGCTGTCCGTGGTCACTGGCGCCCAGAACACCTGCACGTCGCGTTCGTCATCACTGCGAAGGAAGCGGCTGATGTCAAGGTCGCCGCCGGTGAGATCAGGCGTCGTGTCGAACAACTCGCGCCACTCGTGAGCCAACAGCAGGTGCAGGGGTTCGTACGGGTAGAGCAGGGCGAGTTGATCCGCGGTGCCCAGGTCCTCGAAGTGCTCCAGCTTGGCCGGGGAGACATCCGGCAGGTTCGCCAACGCTTCCTTCGCCGCGATCAGCTCGGCGACTGCGTAGGGCGCAGACTTCTTGTCTTCGTCGAAGCCGAGGTCCAGCACGATCACCTCGGCGGCGCCGCCGCCTCGTGCCGCGCGTCCGAAACGCTGCACCAGGCTCGGCCACGGTGCCAGCTCCGTGATCAACAAGTGCGCATCGAGGTCCACCCCGGCCTCCACCACCTGGGTAGCGACGATCACACGGCCGGTTGCCGGGATCTCCGCGTCACGGCGCAGGAAGGCATCTCGCCAGCCCGCACGCTCCGCAGGTCGGAACCGGCTGTGCACGAGTCGGAGATCGGGCGCGTCGTCGCCGCGCAACGCCCTGGCCAGCGCGGCGTACACAGCACAGGCGCGATCCACGGTGTTGCAGACGATCAGGGTCAACTCGCCCTTGCCATGTTCACGGAAGGCGATCGTGCTGATGTTCGCGATTGCGTTGGCATCTGCCGCAGGCTCGACGCGGCAGGTCTTCGTCACGTCATCCCACAGGTGGCCGCGCCGGTGTTCGGCGGCGATTCTCAGTTGAGGCAGGCCGCGAACAGCGGCTTCGGTGTCGACGGAGGAGAGCCACGCTGGCTGCAGGGTCGCACTCATCCACCAGCTCACGCACGGGCGCAGCATGCGATCCGCGTCGTTCGCCCGGTGCGCGAACATCTGGGCGCTCGTCGCCAGGGCAACGTCCATCAGCTGCACTTCATCGAAGATCCAGAGGCAGTCTTGTTGCAGCAGGCCGAACTCGATCGGCCATCGAGCGCGTGCAGCGGCGTAGCCGCGATTGAGGGCTCGTGAGAGCAGCATGTCCTGCGTGCCCACCAGGATCGCGTCGTGCTCGGGATGCAGGTGCCACTCGGCGGTGGTGTTGCCGCCCATCAACACATGCAGGCCGACCTTGCCTTCGTGGGGCTTGCCAGGGTGCCAAAGCACACCAAGGGCTTCGAGCCAGCTACGGATGTTGGCTTCGATCTGCTCGACCAACACCCGCATTGGCAGGCAGAACACGAGCCGCCGCGGCCATGCGGGGTTGCCGCACACGTGTCGGTGCCACAGCCACGTCAGCACGGTGCCCGCCGTCTTGCCAAATCCCGTCGGAATGCGCAGCAGGCGGTCGCGACAGGCTGGTTCCAACGCGAGCTGCTCTTGCCACGCATAGGGCGCTTTCCCACCATTCAGCCCAGCGAACCAAGCGGAGAAGCGACTCGGGAGCGTGTCGTTGGACATGGCTGGGGAGGGCTTCTTCCGGGAGGGCCCTTCTGACCTCATGTTGCCAAGTCGCCGCCATGATCGCAAGCGTGAGGACGCAAGGCTCTGCGATCTCCTCGTGGCTGCGCAGGAGCCAGCAAGCCGGACGTGCTCCTACGCCGATGGTCTTGGCGGAGGGCATTCCATGCCGGACGAAGACCCGAGCACCGACGAGGCCGACGACGACCTCCTGCCGGTGCGCATGCTCAACGAGTACGTCTACTGCCCTCGCCTGTTCCACCTGATGCGGGTCGAGGGCCGCTGGGACGACAACCACTTCACGGTGGAAGGGCGCGCGGTGCACCGCCGCGTCGACGACTTCGACCACGTGCTGCCGGAGGCCGGGGCGCCGGAGCCCACGCCGGGGCCCGATGGCGAGGAGCCGCCCGCATCCGCCGGCGAGGACCTCGGTGACGAGCCGCCGACGATCAGCCGTTCGGTCAGCCTCGCCAGCGAACGCCTCGGCATCACCGCCAAGCTCGACCTGGTCTCCACGCTCGATGACGAGGCGGTGCCGGTGGAGACCAAGCGCGGCCGGGTGCCCGACCGCCCCGAACGCTCGTACGAACCGGAACGAGTGCAGTTGATGGCCCAGGGCCTGCTGCTGCGCGACCACGGCTACACCTGCACGCACGGCTTCCTCTACTACCGCGGTTCGCGCAAGCGGGTCGAGATCCCGTTCACGCGGGAACTCGAAGCCGACACCCTGCAGTGGATCTCCAAGGCGCGCGCTGCCCAGCTCACACAGGATCTGCCGCCGCCGCTCGACGACAGTCCGAAGTGCAACGGCTGCTCGCTGAGCGGGATCTGTCTGCCCGACGAGACGCTCGCCCTCGCTGCCGGCGCGCCGGCACCGGGCGCGGCTGCAGTTCGGCGCCTCTATCCGGTGCGCGACGAAGCAGTGCCTCTCTACGTGCAGGAGCAGGGTGCCACGGTCGGCAAGTCCGGCGCCTCCCTGGTGGTCCGCAACCGCGCCGGCGAGATCGCTCGCTTCCGGCTGATCGACGTGTCGCAGCTGGTGTTGTGCGGCAACGTGCAGATCACGACGCAGACGGTGCACCTCTTGGCCGAGGCCGGGGTGCCGGTGGTCTTCCTCTCGCGCGGGCACTGGTTCTACGGCATCACGCACGGCATCAACCTGCGCAACGCCTACGACCGGGCCGCCCAGTTCGAGGTCGCGGCCGATCCGGCCCGCTGCCTGCACTTCGCCAAGCAGGTGGTCGCCGCCAAGGTCGCCAACCAGCGCACGCTGCTGCGCCGCAACGCACAGGACCTGCCCGAGCGCACGGTCGACGAGTTCGCCCAGGTGCTGCGCGACATCGATGTCGCCGCCGCGCCCAACCAACTGCTCGGCTGCGAAGGCAACGGTGCGGCGATCTACTTCCGCAACTTCCACCGGTTGCTGCGCCCGCGCGATCTCGACGCCGAATGGGACTTCACCACGCGCAACCGTCGGCCGCCGCGCGATCCGATCAACGCGATGCTCTCCTTCGCCTACGCGCTGCTGGCCAAGGAGCTGACCGTCGCGATCCTCGCCGAAGGCCTGGACCCGTGGTGGGGGCTCTACCACCGGCCTCGCCATGGCCGCCCGGCCCTCGCCCTCGACCTGATGGAAGAGTTCCGCCCGCTGCTCGCCGACAGCGCCGTTCTCAGTGCGGTCAACACGGGCATGGTCTCCGCCAGGGACTTCCGCACTTCGAAGAGCGGCTGCGTGATGCTGCCCGAGGCCCGCAAGGCGCTGCTGCGCGCCTACGAAGCCCGCATGGACCAGCTCGTGACGCACCCGACCTTCGGTTACCGCTGCACGTGGCGGGCGATCATCCGGGTGCAGGTCCGGCTCTTCGCTCGTTGGCTGCGCGGCGAACTCGCGAGCTACACGGGGATGGTGACGCGATGACCCGGCTCACGCAGCGGCACCACTACTTCGTCTCCTACGACATCAGCGACGACCATCGCCGCAACCAGGTCTTCCAGGTCTGCAAGGACTTCGGCAACCACGTCCAGTACAGCGTCTTCCTCTGCGAACTCGACCGCCGCGAACTCGTGCTGCTGCGCGAACAGTTGCGCGAGCTGATTCACCACGGCGAAGATCAGGTACTGCTCGTCGACGTCGGTCCCGCCGTCGCGGATGTGCTGTCCTCGATGGATGTCTTGGGACAACCCTACGCTCCTCCCGGCCGGCACTTCGTGGTATAGAAGGCGCCCAACTGAGTCGGCGAGCGTCGGGGCGGTGAGCATTCGCCGTCCACCTCTCGAAGGCTCTGTGACAACTTGGGTTGCTGATGATCCATGAAGTCCAGATGGAGCCGTGTTCCGGGGTTTGCCGGGCACCGCTCGAAAAGTGTGTCCAAAGGCCCGTTGGCATCGGCGCTGCCAAGCGGGCCCCTTCCGCGCGCACCCGCGCGCGGCTCCGTTGAAGCCTTGATTTCTCCTAGCCTAACTGCATCACCGCGCTAACGCCTTCCGCGCGCACCCGCGCGCGGCTCCGTTGAAGCTTGCCTGCACCGAATGCCGTAGAGAAGTTGACCGTCTCCTTCCGCGCGCACCCGCGCGCGGCTCCGTTGAAGCACCGCCGTCGGCGACCTCGCCGATCGTGACGCTCCGCCCTTCCGCGCGCACCCGCG
>JADZDL010000338.1 GCA_020851075.1 Planctomycetota bacterium
AACCGCGCCGGCGCCACGCCCGGCGGCCACTATTCGCACGCCGTGAGTGCGGGCGGGTTCGTGTTCGTCTCGGGCCAGCTGCCGATCGGCCCCGAAGGCGAACGCGACGCCGAGCAGTCGATCGAAGAGCAGACGCGGCGGGCCCTCATCAACGTTCGCGAAGCTCTCGCCGCGGCGGGCGCCGAACTGCACCATGTCGTCAAGGTCACCGCCTACCTCACGAGCGAAGACCACTGGGCGGCGTTCAACACCGTCTACGCCGACTTCTTTGGCGAACACCGCCCGGCGCGCGCGGCGGTGCCCGTGGGGCCCCTGCACTACGGGTTCCAGATCGAACTGGATGCGGTTGCGTACCTCGGCACTCCGTGACGCAACCGCCACGTTGCGCACGAATCGCGGCAACTACGGCGAGATTGTCGAGCAAGCGACGCGTCGTACCGCGATCATCCGCGCCGCATGGCAACCCGCCAATACAGCACGATCGCCCGCCTGCTGCGCGAAGATCCCAACGCCTCGAGCGAGCTCGTCGCCAAGCTCACGGACGATTCCCTCCTCGAGCTCGCCGCCGCGATTCGCGAAGAGAGCACGCGCCGCGCGCGCGCCTGCGGCGATCAGGATGCCATTCTTGAAGCCGCCTTCGAACGTGGGTTTGCTCGCGATGGCCTTGGCGTGCTGCCGTGGATCGAAACGCCGTTCGTGATCTGCCCTGGCGGCCTCGTCGCCAAGAACCGCGCCAACCATCGTTGCCAGTTTGTTTCCGCCGACGACACCTGGGTGTGGGAGTCCGCGGCCCTGATCCGCGAGGACAAACGTTCGTTGGCGGGAACCGACGAGGGTTTTCGAGCGATCGCGCTGCTGCCGATCACGGAAGGCATGGCGCTCGACGTCGTGCGCGCGCGCATGCGACAAGGGCAACATGCCGTCGAACGCGTGACGAGTCTCGTGGTGCGCAAAGGGCGCTTGATCGAAGTCGAACGGCGCGAGGTGTCGGCGCGCGGCGCTCGCTAGCGGGCCCAAAGCCCGCGATACTCGAGCTCTTCGCCACCTGCTTCCCTGAGCGAACGTGACCAGCCACGACTCCGACCAACCCGCACGCATCGAACTGCAACGCCTCGCCGCGCACCACCAACTCGACGTCGCTGGCGGTGCAATCCGGCGCACCTCTTCGCGCTTCTGCCTCGGCGTCGAACACGGGGATTACAACGGCACCGAGCTGTTTGGCGTCGGCACCGATCGCTTCTTGTGGATTGCCTACAAGAGCAACCACAGCGGCCGCGTACGCATCGCCAGCAGCAACTTCCCCGACGATGGCTGCATCACCTATTCACCGGGACAGGTGCCAGAACCGCGTTCGGCACAGATCGCCAACAGCTGGGCGCGCTTCCCGTTCGGGGTGGATTGGACCCTGCGCCGAGCCGGTGTGCCGACCCAGCGCGGCTTCGACGCAGTCGTCCATGGCAACATCCCAGGCGGCGGCATGTCGCGTTCGGCTTCGCTCACGCTGAACCTCATCCTCACGGTTTGCGAGGTGAATGGCGCGATCCTTGCCAACGGCCTGCAGGTCGTTGACCTCGCGCAAGCCGTCGAGAACGACTACATCGGGTCACCGTGCGGCGTGCTCGACCAGACGATGATCTACTTCGCACGTGCGGGAATGGGCACGCACTATCGCCCGCACGACCGTTCGATCGAATATGTGCCGCTCGGCACTGCCGCACCCGACTTCCGACTGGTTTCCCTGGATACCGGCACCGTGCGGCCGGGCCTCGAGAAGTCCACCTACAAAGTCCGCCGCGCAGAATGCGAACGCGCCGTCGCGTGGCTTGCCGAACGTGAGCCGATCGTGGCCCTCGCCGAACTCACGGATCCCGCGCGTTACGAGCGACTCGTGCGCGAACTGCGCGCCGAGCATCCCGACCTCGCCGATCGCGTCACCTACATCCACGAAGCGCAGGCGCGCTTTCCACGACTGCTCGAGGCCTGGCGCCGCGGCGACCTCGCCACCGTCGGTGCCGTGCTGCGGGCGGATGGCCTCGGCCTGCGCGACCTCTACCGCATTTCTGGCCCCGAGCTTGATACGATGTGTGACATCGCGCGTACGGTGCCCGGCGTGCTTGGCGAACGCATGCTCGGCGGCGGTGACAAGGGTGCCGCAGGCGCGCTGGTGCTCGAAGGTGCCACCCAGGCCTTGCGTGATGCGGTTGCGCGCGAATACCCGCGCCGCCACCCGGAGTTTGCGCAACGCTGGGCCGTGCACGCGTGCAGCATCGTCGACGGAGTCAGCAAACTCGCCGGCCTCGCCTGAACGCACCCGCGAACGGCACTCCCGAAGCACCCCCTTGGTGCCCGTGCAGGGCTCGTCTAACGTCCCCATATGCGGCCCTTGCCACTCGCTCTTCTGCTGCTTGCCGCATGGCTGCTTTGCCTACTGTCCGCCCCCGCGACGGCGCAGGGCTTTCGCGAAGAGATCACCAAGGCCGGCCTGCGGCTGTGGGAGTTTTCTGACGACGACGCGGATCGTTTCTCCCTAGCCGTGATCGTTGGCACCGGCAGCCGCGACGAAGAGGAAGAACAGGCCGGCATCTCCCATTTCCTCGAACACGTCATTTTCCAATCCGCGGCGGAACGGCCGCCCGAACATTCCGACCCGGAAGTCAGCCGGCGCGGACTCGCAACCAACGGTTACACAACCTCGGAGGTCACGGTCTACCACATATCAGGCAGCGCCGTTCATTGGCCCTTCATGGTCGAATGGCTCGCCGATCACGTGCTGCGTCCGCGCTTCGAGGTGGCCGAAGTCGAGAACGAACGCCGCACGGTGCAGCAGGAGATCGCGACGGAGGGCCCGGATTTCGATGCGTTGACGTTTGAGGCAATGCTCTACGGGGACCACCCGCTTGCGCGCTCCATCGGCGGTTCCGAAACCACGGTGGCGAGCATCACCGTGGAGGACCTTCGCGCCGTGCACAAGCGGTTCTACCACGCCGCCAACATCGCCGTGGGTTTTGCCGGTCGAGTGCCGAGCACCGAGTGTTTTGAGCTGCTGCACAAGAGTTTTGGTGGAGTTGCCGCGGGACCGCCTGTCGGCAAGGAAGCGCCGGACTTGCGCACCGGGAACCTGCGACGCGAGACCAGGGTCGGCACCGACCGCAGCAGCACACTCCGGATCGGCTACCACCTGCAATGCACGAACGCTCCCGAACTGCCTTCCCTGCTGGTGCTCAGCCAATACCTTGACGATCGCTTCTTCGCCGTTGCGCGCGAAGAGCAGCACCTCGCCTATGCGCCGTCGGTTCGACTGATCTGCTACCGGGACGTGCAGCGACTCGATTTTGTATGTCCGACGAGTGATCGTGCCAACCTGCGGCCACTGGCCACGATCGTCGAAGACCTGGTGGGCGAACTGCGCCATCCCGATCCAGCGGCAATTGCCAAGGCCGCGCGAACCGTGAACGGCAGGTTCCACTGCAGTTCGGCGACGGAACTCGCAGACACGATGGAACTCGCCGCCTGGGTCGCCTGGCACGGCGGCGAGGTGCCAGCATTGGTAGCCTCGATCGCCAAGATGCAGGCCATCGACCTGTCGACCGCGGCGGAACGATGGCTGCATCAGGACTCCCGCTTCAATCTGAGCGAGGTCCAGCTCCTCGACACCTCGGGGGCACCGTGGGCCTTGTTCGTGCTGCTCGCGATCGGCCTTTTGTATTTGTTTCGTGCCCGCGTGCTCTACGTTGCGAGAGCGACTGGCAGCCTGCTGCGGCCCCGCCCCAAGCCTGCTGGTCGCGTCCTCAGCATGAAGAAGGGTGGTCCGATCAAGCCAGTTGACGATGACGAGATCGAACGCAGCTTCCAGCGCTATTTCGAAGAAGAGGACCGTTCGCGCGGCGACCGCTGAGGGTTGGCAAGTCTCTCCGCGCCCGAAGTCGAAGCCCCCTGTCCCCATGAAACCCACACTCGCACTGACGCTGTCTGTCTTCCTTCCGGTGTGCGGCGCCGGCCTCCTAACGCAAAGCGTAATCCTACCTTGGTACGCAAGCCCCCTTTGGCTCGGTGCCTACCTGGCCCTGCGCGGCGCTCCCGACTCGGCGCGCTCGCGTACGCTCCGCGCCGTGGCCAGTGCCGCGATCGCATGGACGGCGACGATGCTCGGCGTCCTGCTCGGCGGCCAACCCGGACCCGATGCCGCCACGGCGATTGTGCAGCACCCACCAACCAACGAGCACAGCGTGTTGGAATGCACCGGGTTTCCATGGCGCGGTATCGAAGGCAGCGGCCAAGGTCTCGGTCACGACTACGTGCCGTTCGACATGGGGGTCGATGCGCTGCTCGTCAACTTCGTTTGCCTGGTCGCAGTAGCCTGGCTCGCACTGCGAGTCCTTCCGCAGGCCCAGCGTGCGCCCACCTCACGCGTTGCCTG
>JADZDL010000339.1 GCA_020851075.1 Planctomycetota bacterium
ACGACGAGGGAGAACCCCGAACGGGTGCGGCGCATCGCCTCGGTCAGCAGTTGCAGCGTCACGTTGCCACTCTGGCCCAGCAACGCAATGCGGCCCGCAGGCACGTCGGAGACGCCGATCAGGTTGACGCCGCGGTGGGGGTTGAGAATGCCGCTCGTGTTGGGGCCGATGACGCGGATGCCCGTGTCGCGCACGATCGCTTCGATCTGCTGTTCGAGCTGTTCCCCCTCGGCTCCCGCTTCGCGGAAACCGAGGGCGACGACGACTGCGCCAGCGATGCCCTTGGCTGCGCATTCGGCGAGCGCCTGCGGCACCGTCGCGGCCGGCGTGCAGACCAGTGCCGTGTCGACATCGCCTTCGAGCTCCGCGATCGAACGCACCAGTTCGCAGCCGTGCACGGTGCCACCCTTCGGGTTGGTGCCGTAGATGCCGCCCGTGTAGCCCGATTGCCGCAGCGCCGCGATCGCCTGGTTACCGCGCTTCTTCGGGTCCAGCGAAGCGCCGACCACGACGATGCCGCGTGGGCGGAAGATGCGATCGAGCGCCGCGTGGGCGCCCGATGGCCTGGCAGCCGGAGTCGTGGAATCAGTCACCAGTGAAGTTCGCAGGGCGTTTTTCGGCGAATGCGAGGATGCCCTCGCGCCAGTCCTTGGTCTGCATGCACGACAACAGCGCGTCGGCTTCGGCCGCGAGTACTTCGTCGAGCGAACGTTCGGGCGCCTGCCGCAGCAGCTGCTTGCCGAGGGTGAGCGAGTGCGGGCCCTTGCTCGCGAGTTCCTCGGCGAGCGCGGAGGCCTCGAGCAGCACCTGGTCGCTCGGCAAGACGAAGTTGCAGACGCCGTACGCCGCCGCTTCGTGGCCCGTGAAGAACCGGCCGAGCAGCAGCAGTTCGCGCGCTTTCGTGGCGCCGACGCGCTGCAGCAGGGTGGCCGTGGTGCCGCCGCCGACGAACGTGCCGAGACCGAACTCGGGGAAGCGGAGTTTGGCCGTTTCGGCAACGACCGAAAGATCGCAGGCCAGCGCCAGTTCGAGGCCGGCGCCGATCGCGTGGCCGTGGATGGCGGCGACCACGGGGCACCGGTGGGTGAGCAGTGCCTTGGCGGCGCGCTGGCCGAGATCGATGTAGTGGCGCTGCGCCGTGAGGTCGCGATCGGAGTTGTGATGCCCTTGCAGGTCGGCGCCGACGCAGAACGCGCGGCCAGACCCCGTGATCACGATCGCCCGCACGGAGCGGTCCTCTTCGGCTTCGGCGAGGGCGGTGAGCAAAGACTCGTAGAGGTCCTCGTTCACTGCGTTGAGCCGATCGGGACGGTGCAGCGTGAGTCGCAGCACCGCACCTTGGCGTTCGACCAGGAGCGACTGCATGGAGCCATGATGCATCAATCGGTCGATCGCGCAAGCATCGTTCCCGTTCCGGCAAGGTCCGGCAACGTCGCCGCGGGCCACCATGGCGCGGGCTTGCTCATGCCCGCGTGACGTCGCACGCCGCCCCAGAGCAGCGTGCTGGCCAGCAGCGGGCCAAGCATCGCGAACAGGCACCAAAGGCGGGCCGGAACGTGTGGGACGGCATTCCAGGTATGCGCGACGATCTGCCAGGTGGTCAGGGCCGCATCGAGCGTCGTCAGCGAGGCGAATGTAATGCCGAGTGGTTGTCGCCAGCGGCGCGCCAGCGCGGTGAAGCCAAGGACGAGCACGAGGTCAAACCCGAACCAGGCCCACTGCACCTTGAGACTCGGAAACCAGGTCGCCGGCAAGGTCACGAGCAACGTCGACCACGGCAGCAGCAGGATCGCGAGTCCCGCGAGCAGGGCCGCCGGCGCGCGTAGGGTGGTGGCCAGCGCGAAGCCGAACAGCGAGCGCCCTGCGAATGCGCGCGCGGTGGCGACGAATGCGCCGATCGGGCCAAGGTCTGGGCCCCACGCGAGGCTCTGGGCGCGCCAGCGTGTGGGACGCAGTTTGCGTTTCCACGCGATCAGGCCCGCAAAGCTATAGAGGCCGCGGGCACTGCGGCGCACGGTGCGCAGCAGCCATGGTAGTTCGCCATACAGCGGCAACAGACCGAGCGTGAATCGCACGTGACCGGCGGCGGCGGCGTGTCGCATCGCGGCGTCGACGAGCAGTTCGCTGGTGCCGTTGGGGGCCGTGGGATCGCGCACAAACTCGGTCGCGATCGAGCCCGCGCCGGGCAGTTTGCCAAGTGCTAGCAGCCCGACCAGTCGCCCTGCCCGCAGAGCTACGAACACCGCGCGCCCCGGCACTGGCTGCAGGGGTTCGGGGTGGACGAGGAAGCGCATCGGCGCGAGGTGGTGCTGGCTTCGCCAGCGGCGCAGCAGTTCCTGCACGGCCGCGGTGATGGCAGGGGAGGGCGGCAGATCCGTGGCCAGCGCCTCGATCGTCACGCCGTGGCGGCGCGCGCGACGCAGTTGTTCGCGCAGCGAACGCACGCGACGAAGCGTGTCGGGCCAGCGGTCGGCGCGCCACCACGCTTCGGCCCCGATCGGCACGTGGTGCAGCCCGGCCTGCTGCGCAAAGCGCGGATCGACCGAAAACCACGCCGCCCGCCGGCCTGCCGCCTGCGCCGCGGCGCGGAAAGCCTGGGCGACAACCTGCCGTGCTCCGTGCGGTGCCAGTGGGGCTCCCGCCGCGAGCCAGACCCGCCCGGTGTCGGCAAACAGCACCGTGCCGAGCTCGTGGCGCCATTCCTGGAGGCTCGAATAGCCCGCACACGCGGCCGCCGAACTGCGGGCGCGGTAGCCGGTCGTTCCGGGGATCGCTGCAGGCCGCATGGCCTCATGCATACCGCACTCCGGCCACCGGCGCTGCCCTGCTTCGGGATCGCATCCATCTGCATGTTGCATTCGAATGCCGAAGTCCCGATCCTTCGTCCCACACATGACCTGGCTGTTCCAATTCTGGCGGTCGTCCATCGGCGGCAAGGTGATCATGGCGATCACCGGCTTCCTCTTGTTCGGCTTTGTCATAGCCCACCTGCTCGGCAACCTGCAGTTGCTCAGCGGCCCCGACAAGATCAACGCATACGCGAAGATGCTGCACGATCTCGGCCCCCTGCTCTGGGTGGCGCGCATCGGTCTGCTGGCGATCTTCGTGCTGCACGTGGCGACCGGGATCCGGCTGTCGCGCGCCAACAAGGCCGCGCGACCCGTTCCGTATGCCCGGGAAGCTACGTTGCAAGCGACGTTTGCGTCGCGGTCGATGGTGCTGACGGGCCTGTCGCTGCTCGCCTTCATCGTCTACCACCTGCTGCACTTCACGCTCGGCGTCACCAACCCCGAGCACTACGCGCGCAAGGCGGCGGGGGCGGGTGGTCACGACGTCTACGCGATGGTGACCACGAGTTTCAGCAATCCGGCGATCGTGGCCGCCTACGTGGTGTTCCAGGTCGTGCTGTTCTTCCACCTCAAACACGGCATCCAGAGCCTCGCGCAGACGCTGGGTCTCAGCCACCGGCGCTTCATGGCGATGATCCAGAAGCTGTCGTTCCTGCTCGCCGCGGTGCTCGCAGGCGGCAACGCCATCCTCGCTCTCTCGGTGCTCTTCGGCATTGTCAAGGCGGCACAATGAAGCTCGATTCCAACATCCCCGGTGGTCCCATTCAGGAGAAGTGGGACACGCGCAAGTTCGAGCTCAAGCTCGTCAATCCCGCGAACAAGCGCAAGTACAAGGTGCTCGTGGTCGGCTCCGGTCTGGCCGGTGCCTCCGCTGCGGCGACGCTGGCCGAACTCGGCTACCAGGTCGAGTGTTTCTGCTTCCAGGACAGCCCGCGCCGCGCGCACAGCATCGCCGCCCAGGGTGGCATCAATGCGGCCAAGAACTACCGCAACGACGGCGACTCGATCTGGCGGCTGTTCTACGACACCGTCAAGGGTGGTGACTTCCGCGCGCGCGAAGCGAACGTGTATCGCCTCGCGCAATGCAGCGTGAATATCATCGACCAGGCCGTGGCGTCGGGCGTGCCGTTTGCGCGCGACTACGGCGGTATGCTCGATAATCGCAGCTTCGGCGGCGCCCAGGTCTCGCGCACGTTCTACGCGCGTGGCCAGACTGGCCAGCAATTGCTGCTGGGGGCCTACGCGGGCCTGTCGCGGCAGATCGGGCTCGGCACGGTGAAGATGTTCTCGCGCACCGAGATGCTCGACGTCGTGCTCGTCGATGGCCACGCGAAGGGCATCGTCGTGCGCGACCTCGTCACCGGCGAAGTGCGTTCGCATGCTGGCGACGCGGTGGTGCTCGCGACGGGTGGTTATGGCAACGTCTTCTACCTGAGCACCAACGCGAAGGGCTGCAACGTGACGGCGACGTGGCGCGCCTACAAGCGCGGCGCGGGCTTCGCCAACCCCTGTTACACGCAGATCCACCCGACCTGCATTCCGGTCAGCGGCGATCATCAGAGCAAGCTCACGCTGATGTCCGAATCGCTGCGCAACGACGGCCGCGTGTGGGTGCCGAAGGCAAAGGGTGACAAGCGCAAGGCCCACGAGATCCCGGATGGCGAGCGCGACTACTACCTGGAGCGCAAGTATCCGAGCTTCGGCAACCTGGCGCCGCGAGATATCGCCTCGCGCGCCGCGATGCAGGTCTGCGACGACGGTCGCGGCATTGGCGACACGGGTCTTGGTGTCTACCTCGACTTCCGTGACTCGATTGCGCGCCTTGGCAAGGACGCCATCGCCGCGCGCTACGGCAACCTGTTCCACATGTATGCGAAGATCACGGCCGAGGATCCCTACTCGCAGCCGATGCGCATCTTCCCGGCCGTGCACTACACCATGGGTGGGCTGTGGGTGGACTACAACCTGCAGTCGTCGATCCCGGGCCTGTTCGTGCTCGGCGAGGCCAACTTCAGCGATCACGGCGCCAACCGCCTTGGCGCTTCGGCGCTCATGCAGGGTCTCGCGGACGGCTACTTCGTGATCCCGTACACGATCGGTGGTTACCTCGCCGGCCAGAAGGCGGGCGCGGTGAAGAGCGATCACCCCGAGTTTGGCAAGGTCGCTGGCGAAGTCGCCGCGATGACGAAGAAGCTGCTGTCGATCAACGGCAAGCGCACGGTCGACGACTTCCACAAGACGCTCGGCAAGATCATGTGGAGCAAGTGCGGCATGGCGCGCAACGAAGCGGGCCTGCAGCAGGCGCTGCGCGAGATTCCGGCGTTGCGCGAGGAGTTCTGGAAGGACGTCAAGGTGCTCGGCAGCGATGCGACGATGAACCAGTCGCTCGAAAAGGCCGGCCGCGTCGCCGACTTCCTCGAGTTTGGCGAACTCATGTGTCGCGACGCGCTCGAGCGCCGCGAATCCTGTGGTGGCCACTTCCGCGAGGAATGGCAGGACGAAGGTGAGGCCAAGCGCGACGACGAGAAGTTCTGTCACGCGGCGGTCTGGGAATACAAAGGCCAGAATCAGGCGCCGGTGCGCAACACCGAGCCGCTCGACTTCGAAAACGTGCACCTGGCCGTGCGGAGCTACAAGTGATGAAAGTCGTTCTCCACATCTGGCGGCAGTCGAAGAAGAGCACCCAGCAGAACTTCGCGCAGGACGGCAAGATGGTCCGCTACGAGCTGGACCACGTGTCGGCCGACATGTCGTTCCTCGAAATGCTCGACGTGCTCAACGAGCAGCTGACCAAGAAGGGCGAGGAGCCCGTCGCGTTCGACCACGACTGTCGCGAAGGCATCTGTGGCTCGTGCGGTGTCATGATCGACGGCCAGCCGCACGGTCCGCAGCGCGGCACCACGACCTGCCAGCTGCACATGCGCAGCTTCAAGGACGGCGCCGAGATCTACATCGAGCCGTGGCGCGCCGCGGCGTTCCCGGTCGTGCGCGACCTCGTCGTCGACCGTGCGTCGTTCGATCGCGTCGTGCAGTCCGGCGCGTTCATCTCGGTAAACACCGGCGCCGCCCAGGATGCCAATGCGATCCCGGTGCCAAAACCCGACGCCGACAAGGCGTTTGATGCGGCGACCTGCATCGGCTGCGGCGCCTGCGTGGCCGCGTGCAAGAATGCGTCGGCGATGCTGTTTGTCGGCGCCAAGGTCTCGCACTTCGTGCACCTGCCGCAGGGCCGGGTCGAACGTGAGCTGCGCGCGAAGAACCTCGTGGCCGCGATGGACAAGGAGGGCTTTGGCAACTGCACCAACCAGTACGAATGCGAAGCCGCTTGCCCGAAGGAGATTCCGGTGCGTGTCATCGCCGACATGAACCGCGAATACCTGCGCAGCAAGATCAAGGAAGAGCCGCCGAGCAACAAGCGCGTGGGCGGCGACGGCTGATGTCTGCCTCGGCTCCGCGACGGTCGGTGCCGAGTGCGCGCATGCCGGGCCTTGGCGAGCAGCTCGCTGTGCTGCCGCCGCTGGCGAAGGTGCTCACTGGCGCCTTCATGCTGGTACTCGGTGGTGCTGCCATGGCCATGCAGCCATGGAGCTTCGACAGCGGCATCCTGGCGGTGCTGGCGCTGGTTCTGGGCGTGCCTCTGTTGCTGGCTGGCCGCAAGGAGCAGGTGGCGCAACGTGTCTATGCCGCCGAGTTGCAGCGCGCCAAGGCCGAGCTCGGCGAGTTACGTGCCGCCATTGCGGAGGTGCTGAAGGAGAAGCACGGCGTCGAGCGGTTCCTGCTCGAACGCGGCTACTCGAGCCCGAAGGTGCGCCGTTGGATTGCGCTCGAATGCGATCTGCCGGCGCATCTGCCGCGCTGAGTTCGGTTCTGGCTCAGGAGGGGGGATTCCACCAGATGTCCCCTTTGCCCTCGATCGCCTTCGCCGCGAACTCCCGCACCGTCGCGAGCTCCGCGGCCGAGAATGGCACAAACGCGCGCGCTGCGGCCCAGGCGAGGTCCTGTTCGTTGGGGAACGACAACCCGAGCAGGGTCACGTCGGGATCCACCGTCAGCGTGTAGCGAACGCACTGTTCGACGGTCAGGCGGGGCAGCAGCGCCGTTCCGCTAGCTTCCCCCGAACTGTCACCACCCGAGCTCAACTTGCCGCGCGGCCGCACCGACAGCGGCCGCTGGTAACCCTCGGTATCGCCGAGCAGCTTGCCGGCGCCGAACGTCTTGAAGCACACCGAACCGACGCCCCGCGCTTTGCACAGCGGCAGGATCTCGGTCTCGTAGCGGCGATCGACGAACGGCCCGATCGGGAACATCACGACATCGCAGGCGCCACTTTCGATCGCCGCGCGCAGCACGAGCGGATGATGGCTGCTGAGCCCGCGGAAGCGCACGCGCCCCTTCTGTACTTCGGCGGCGAGCTGGTCGAAACCACCGCCGGGTGCCAACAATCGCTGCACATCCGCCAACGTCGAGCACGCGTGGAACGCAAACAGGTCGGTGTGGTCGAGCGCGAGTCGTTGCAGGCTCGCGTCGACCTGCGGGGCCACTGGCTCGTGCAGGTGGTCGATCTTGTCGATCAAGAACACGCCGTCGCGGCGACCACGCAGCGCGCGGCCGACGATCTGTTCGCTGTAGCCGTCTTCGTAGTTGGGCGCGGTGTCGACGAGATTGAGGCCTGCATCGAGGGCGCGCTGCAGCGTGGTCACACACGTCTCGATCGGCACGGCACGATCGGCGAGGTCACCGATGCCAAGGCGCGTGGTGCGGAAACCGGTGCGGCCGAGTTCGCGGTAGGGCTGGAAGGTCATTTGGCGGGCAGTTGCAGGTCTTCGGTGTAGGTCTTGCCGGGTTCGACCTCGAAGGGTTCTTTGGCGCGATCCCTCACGAACCGTTCGCCAGGCTCGGCCAACAATTGCAGCCACGCGCCGCCCGGTGGCACGCCGACGAAGCGGTACCGTCCGAGCCGGTCCGTGATGACTTCGACGACGCTGCCGCTGCGCTGGTTGTTGGTGCCGAAGTCCCAATCGCGCAGCCAGACGCGCACGCCGGGTGCTGGCTGCTGCGCAGCATCGCGCACGACGCCTTCGATGGTGGCGGGCGCGGCGAGCGACAGTTCGGGTACGGTCACGTGCGTGCCCTGCTGTGCCATCGCGAACGGCTCGCTGGTCACAAAGCCCTCCGCAGATTCGACCTTGACCCGGACCTCGCGGTCGAGATGGTGCCGGCCCACGAACTCAAACCTGCCTTGCCGGTCGGTCGTCGCATACGCAAAGGTCATCCATCGGGGCGTGCGGTTTGGCTGCGCTTCTTCGAGCTCCACCCGCAGGAACGGCGCTGGCCGCTTGTCGGGCAGCAGGAGCTGGCCCGCGACGGAACACGCCGGCACCGCGTGCAATTCGAGAGTCGTCGCGGGATCGATGACGCATTCATGATCGTGGAGGAAGCGCAGGTCCCACGCGCCGGCTGTGCCCTCGTCCTTCTTCTGGTCGAGCGCCCACTTCGGGTCCTTGCTATAGACGATGACCTTGGTGCCCGCCGCGAGGGGACTCGAGAAGGTGGCCTTGCCTTGCTCGTCCGTGGTCGCCGTTGCTTCTGCGCCACCGCTGCTCTGCCGCAGGATCAGGGGGATGCCCGCGAGAGGCCGACCTTCGTCGTCGACCAGCGATGCCGGACACGCCAGTTCCTTGCTGCCGAGCACGCCGCACTGGAACTCAAGCCGGTGTGGGCCGTCCTGCTCTTTGACGCGGATCTCGTTGGGCTGAAACGCAAACCCCTTCGCCCTCGGGCGCACCAGGTACTCCCACTTGGGGGCGCCTTGCAGCTCGAAGACGCCGTCCTTGCCAAACTGCGGCTTGTCCCACGGTGGTGGCAGCATGCGCAGCGAGCCATCGTGGTAGGGGAGCAGGGACACGGAAAGGTCCGAGGGGTGCTCGTCGGGCAGTCCCCGAAGCGTGATGTGCAGGGAGGTGGTGGGAGTCTGATCCGCCGCGAGCTGGATCTCGGCGTCGCCGCGCACGGCAGCTTCCAACTGCGCGAGTCCTTCGCCAGGAACCACCGCGGCGAAGCGCACCGGCCCCAACGGCAACCCGTGCAGCACAAAGTGCCCGTCCGCATCGGTGGTCCCATCCGCGAACGAACCCCACAGCACACGGCCCTCCAGTCGCCCGCGCACGATGGCGTTGGGCACGGGTTTGCCGGCGCGGTCGCGCAGCGTGCCCTTCACCGTCGCGCAATCGTGCACTTCGATGCGCAGTGGGCTCGGTGTGCCCCGCGTGGAGTCCGTGCCACTGCAGCGGCCCTCTGCTTCGGCGCGCACTTGCCAGGCAGCGCGCTTGGGCACGCGGCCGAGGCGGAAGAACCCTTCGCCATCGCTCATGCCGCGCGCAATCACGACCTCGGCATTCGCATCGCCGGTCACCGTGAGTTTGGCGAGTGGCACGGGTTCGCCGCGCAGATCGACGACGCGCCCTTCGAGCACCACGGTGGGCTCCTGCGGCCCGCTAGCCGAGGGTTGGGGCCGTGGTGTTGGTTCTTGCAGAAGAGCCGTGGAGGGCAACAACAGCGCAACGACCCATCGCAGCATGAGGATCTCCTTGGGGCGGCACTGTAGCCTGCGTGGGTGTTCCTGCCCAGCCTTGGCGCCGATGGCTTTACGATCGTAGACGAGGTGCTCGATCCTGCGTTGCGGGAGGCGCTGCTGGTCGCTTTCGAGGGGCTGAGCGAAGGGCCCGCGGGGCGTCGTGCTGGCCATCGTGTTGGCCTTGCGCACGAGGCCGTGCGCGCCCTCGCCCGAAGCGCGCGTGTGCGCGCACTCGTGGACCCCGTGCTCGGTCCCGGGGCGTTTGCGCACCGCGCAACGCTGTTTGACAAGACTCCGGAGGCCAATTGGCTCGTCGCGTGGCACCAGGATCTCGTCGTGCCCGTGCAGAAACGCCACGAAACTGCGGGATTCGGGCCGTGGTCGTCGAAGGCGGATGGTTGGCACGTGCAGCCGCCGTTGTCGGTGCTCGAACAACTGCTCGCGATCCGCATCGACCTCGATGGTTCGGATCTGGCCAATGGAGCCCTGCGCGTTCTTCCGGCGACGCATACGCTCGGTGTGCTGCGGCCGGAACGCATCGCCGAACTCGCGGAGACCGTGTCCCCCGTGACCTGCTGCGTTCCGCCAGGCGGGGCTCTGTGTCTGCGCCCGCTGCTCGTGCACGCGTCCTCGCGCGCCACGCAGCCGCGCCACCGGCGCATCGTGCACCTCGAGTTCTCCGCCAACGAACTGCCCGGCGGGCTCGCCTTTGCACAGAACGTGCAATGACGGCGGTCGCGCGCTTTGCTGTGCGCATGCGGACCGTTGCCCAGAAGCTTGCGCTGGCCTGTCTCTGCCTGTGCCTCGTTGCGTGCCATACCACGCCAGCCCCACAGCCCGAACCACTGTCCGAACCCGCAGTCGGAGCCGTGGTGCACGTTCCCTTCGAAGTGGATCTCGGCGGTTGGACCTCTGCCGCCGAACTCATGCACCCGGCACCCGATAGTCCGCATGGCAAAGGCCCGTATCCGATCGTGCTGCTTCTCTGCGGCAACGGCCCGCACGATATGGATGTGACGTTGCCGGGGCCCGAAGGCACCAGCAGGCTGTTCTACACGATCAGCGAAGTGCTCGCGGCGCGCGGCTTCGCAGTCGTTCGTTATCACAAGCGGTTTGTGAAAGGCCCCGGTAAGTTCGATGCGCGCTATTGGCGCGAACAGTCGACGCTCACGTTCCTCAGTGACGCAGGCAAGGTGCTCGACGCCGCGCTGCTGCACGCCGCGTGCGATCGGGAACGCATCTTCGTCTATGGCTGGAGTGAAGGCACCGCCGTCGGTGCAGCCCTCGCCGTGCAGCGTCGCGACATCGATGGGCTGGTCCTGCAAGGGCCGGTGGGCCTGCCGTACCGCGAGATGGTGCGCGCCTGGATCGAAGACGTGGGTTTGCCGTATGCACAAGCGGACGGTGGCCCGATGACCGCGGCGTCGCTGACGGCGGCCGTGCGGGGCAAGGGTGGGGCCGTGGCCAGGCTCGCAGCTTCGTTCTTCGTCGATCCGGCCACGCAGTACCAAAAACAGGTCGCGCTGAGTCCGTTGCTCGACACCAATCGTGATGGTGTGCTCGATCCAGCCACGGAACTGCCGCCGGCAATTGTGCGCATCGTCGACTTCGCATTTAGCCCGCAGGGCAATTGTTATATCTATGCCGAAGGGCGAACGGTGCCGACCGTGACCGAGCAAGTTGCCCATTTGCCTCAGCCGGTGCTGATTCTGCAAGGCGAGAACGACGCGAGTACGCCCCTGCGCGGCGGCGAAACACTGGCCGCCGCGTTGGCAACGGCGGGCAACCGGGATGTCACGTTGCGTCGTTTGCCGGGCCTTGGCCATACGTTGGGCCCCGCCGCTTCGTTGGTCGACGATTGTGGGCGCGCACCTTCGGAGGCCACGCTGGCGCCG
Organism: Planctomycetota bacterium; assembly: GCA_020851075.1. Taxonomy (GTDB): domain Bacteria; phylum Planctomycetota; class UBA1135; order UBA1135; family UBA2386; genus JADZDL01. The sequence continues at coordinate 11,319 of JADZDL010000339.1, forward strand.
ATCGCTGCGTGGTTGCGCGATCGTTCGCGCTCGGGCCGTGCGCTGGGACAGTGACGTGACGTCGTTTCTGCGCTCCGCGAAGGGCACGCGGGAATAGCCGGCGCGTGGTTGTGGTCCGAGGTGCGCACCAACGGGTGCGCCTGCCATGCCTCGACTTCGCCATTCCCTGCTGTGGGTGACCTTCATGACCAGTGCCACGGTGGCGCACGATTCCCTGCTCGGTGCCGACCTGGATGCCGTTCGCGAACGATACGGTCCGCCCCAAGGTTGTGAGGCGAGCGGGGGCGTGCTCACGTTTGCCTACCCGGGGCCTGGGGGCCTCATCGCGGACGCGGTGGTGGTCGTCGACGGCATCGTGGTGCGCATCGATCCGAGGCTCAAGAGGTCGCCCGCCGTCGTGGGCCCGGCCGCTTTGCTCGGCGCGCACATCGAGGCCGTGATTGCCGAACTCGGCGCCGTACGCGAAGTGATCGTCGCCAATACGATCACGGAGTTTGTCCTGGCGCGCGCGGCCGTGACCGTCTGCGAAGGCTACGTCGTTGCCGTTCGCGAACTGCCCCCCGCGATCACAGCATGAGCATGACGAGCACGAGGTAGATCGACGCGCCCGTGAGGTCGGTGAGGGCCGTTACCGCGGGCGTGCTGATCAACGCCGGGTCGATGCGGAGCATCTTGACGAGATGCGGAATCGACGCGCCGAGCATGGCGGCAAAGACGACATCGGCGGCCATCGCGATGCCGATCACGGTGGCGATGCGCAACCCGGAGATCGTGGGTTCTGGGGTGCCAGGCGCCGCCGGCCCTTCAAACCACTGCAGGAACAGCGCGTTGCCAAACGCGATGACGGCCAGCGCCGCGGCGAGCCCGAGGCTCACGAGCAGCTCTTTGCTGAGCAACTTCGCAAACGGCGATTGCCCGGACTGCTTCGATACCGCGCGAATGATCAGCGTGCTGGCCTGGCTGCCGACCATGCCACCGATCGCCATCACCATGCCCATCGTGGCCACCAGCGTGCCAC
>JADZDL010000340.1 GCA_020851075.1 Planctomycetota bacterium
CTCGCGTTCCCGAACTCTGCGCCGGCGATGTGCTGGTCCGCGACGAGTTCGAACGACGCTACTCCGCGATGCCGGACCTGAAGAAGGCCGAGCTCATCGAAGGAGTGGTGCATATGGGTTCTCCCGTTCGTTTCCGACAACATGGCCGGCCGCATCACGTGTTTGCGGCCTGGCTCGCGTTCTATCAAGTTCTCACCCATGGTCCGATCGCGGGGGACAACTCATCCGTCCGCCTCGACCTCGACAACGAGCCGCAGCCGGATCTCCTGCTGTGCCTTCCCGAGGCATACGGGGGCCGCACGCGCCTCGGCGCAGATGGCTACCTCGAAGGGCCGCCCGAACTGATCCTCGAGATCACCGCCAGTTCCGTCAGTTACGACCTGCACAGCAAACTCGCGGTCTATCGACGCAATGGCGTGCAGGAGTATGTCGTGCACCGCGTGCTCGACGATGCAATCGACTGGTTCGTGGTGCAAGGTGGCGCGTACGTGCGGCAAGAACCGGATCACGAAGGGCTGCTGCGCAGCGTCGTCTTCCCAGGGCTGTGGCTGGATCCGCGCGCAGCGATCGCAGGCGACCTGCCCGCCTTGCAGGCCGTGGTAACGCGTGGCTGCGAACAACCGGAACACGCGGCGTTCGTGCAGCGGCTTGCGCGCGGGTAAACGACTCGACAGGACCAGCGATTCGGCGGATTTCGGCTAGATTGTCACCGTCGCCATTCCCCTAAGGGCATGGCTCACCTCATGACGACATCCCCGCATACCCCGGTCCTTCGCGCCGGCGACACTCTCTCGCGCGACGAGTTTGAACGGCGCTACTCGGCGATGCCGGATCAGAAGAAGGCTGAGCTGCTCGAAGGAGTGGTCTACATGCCGTCGCCCGTTCGCTACCAGCAGCATGGCAATCCGCACCTGCTGCTCGGTTATTGGCTCGTCACCTATGCGGAAAGCACGCCGGGGCTTTCGTATGCCACCGACGCGACCGTGCGGCTCGACCTCGACAACGAACCCCAACCCGATCTGCAGTTGCGTATCGAAGGGCCGCACGGAGCTTCGCGCGTGGATGCGGATGGGTATGTCGCGGGGCCGCCCGAACTGGTCGTCGAGATCGCTGCCAGTTCGGTGAGCTACGACCTGCACCAGAAATGGAACGTGTACCGCCGCGCCGGCGTGCGCGAGTATGTGGTGCTGCGCACCGAAGACGCCGCGATCGACTGGTTCGTGCAGCGCGGCGGCGCGTTCGAACGGATCGTGCCTGGTGCGGACGGCATGCTGCGCAGCGAAGTGTTCCCCGGCCTTTGGCTCGACGTTGCGGCCGTGCTGAGGCGGGACTCCGCGGCGGTGCGCGCCGGCGTTTTGCGGGGCATGCAGACGGCGGAACACGCTGCGTTCTGCGCCGAGCATCGGGCCTAACGAAGCACGACTTCCTTCGCGCCACCGGCCTTCAGCGGGAACCTCTCACTCTGACCAACTGCGCCAGAGATCGGGACGTTTGCCTCATAGCCCTCGTGCAGGAACACGGGAATCTCCAGCACGCCGTCGCGTCCACTGCGCGCCAGCGAGGTGTAGGCCGGGCAGCACGCAAAGGCCATTCGCCGCCACTGATTGTCCATGAGATCGGCCAACGTTCGGCCGACGCGCCCCAGACACGCAACAGCGTGGGCCCCGGCCACGGGCTTGCCAGTCGCATCCCGCACGAGCACGCGCATCGTCGGCAACGCTGCCAGGTGCAACTCGAGCGGGGTTGTGCGTTCGCGGTCCAACCGTGCCAAGGCGTGCGCGCTGCCGTTCGTTGCATAGACGAAGAAGTCCCCTGGTGGCACTAGCGTCGCCGCACGACCGCCGACGTCGGTCGCGAGCACGCCCTCCCATGGCAACGGAGCCCCCTCCTCCAGTCGAAAGACCCCCAACACCGCGCAGGCCGGACCACCATCGACTCCCAGTACCCGCAACGACACGTTCGTTGTGTCCGCGAGATCGAGAACGCATCCGCCTGCTGTCACCCCTACGAAGTTGGTAACCACCAACGTTGGCACACTCGTCGCCAGGCGCAGGCGCGGCGAAACAACCTCCGCGGCACCATACAAAAGCCACGACTTGCCGTGCGCCTCCTGGCTGAGGCGGCGATGCCCGAACAGCACGGAATCACGGCGCGCTACCTGGAAGCTGCCTAACGCGGCGAAATCGACCGCAGCATCCTTGGTGCCCACCACCCGAACGGCGACTGGCGGCGCCTTGCCCAGCGTGAACCGGATGTTGCCAGCACCCTCGACGGCCGCGTGGTCGCAGCTCCAGCCCGGTTTGCCAGCAGTGACGAGGATTCCCCAACGGCCCGGGGCCTTCGTCACATACCCCGGCAACTTGCCCGCGTCGTCGGTAGTACCAACGCAACGCGTCGTCAGCCCGCGATACCTGGCCGTGAACATCGAAGTGCTGAAACCACATGGTACCTCATATTCGATCGTCGCTCCGGCCACGGGAGCTCCCGCCGTGTCGACGACCTGCATGGCGACTGCCACCGGTGCCCCAAACGCCTTCTCGACAGGGGCGCCTTCGGCGACGGTCGTGGCCACCAGCAATTCACCCTTTGCATCGTGCACGGCGAGACACCCGGTGGTTTGCAGCGACGGGGGAAGTTCGACCGTGTCCCCCGCGGGCAAAGGCAGATCGACGAACACGTGCAGCCCCTGGACGGGGAACCAGCGCAAACCGGCAGCCCCGGCCTCGCGCCACGGGGCGAGACTCGCGACCGGCACCTGCCGCGATGCGCATTTGTCCCCTGCCCGCAGATCGAAGACCCGGCCCACCCCGACCAGAGGCAGCGGCTGGCTCGACCACCGGAACCCGGAGCCATCCGCGGGCCCGATCGCCCACGCGACGTACGGGCGCCCGACCAGGAGGTCGCACTTCGCCCGCCCGCGCGCGTCCGTGGTCGCGCGAACCACGTCGGCGCGCCAGGGCTGCACCGGATCCGGCGAAAACGCGCAGGTCACTTCGGCGCCGACGATGGGTTTGCCATCGGGGCCAACCACGGTGGCGAAGCATGGACTGCGAGTCTGGGCGAAAGCTGCCCCCAGGAGCACCAGGGTGGCCACCAGTCCGCGCCAGAGAGTCGTGCCGCGACCATGGCCGCCAGCAGCCGGGTTGGATGTTGGTTCTTTCACCACGGGACCTCCTGGAAGGCCCGCATCCTACCGGCATGGGCAGCCAGTAGCAGCGACGGTCACCAGACCACCCTACCACCGAGCCCAACCACCAAAGCCCGGCTCGCCGTTCCAGTCGTGTTCGGTTTTCGGCCGATCTCCGCTGCTACCGGGCGGCGCCCAGCCGATCGTGCTTGGCAACCTGGGGGGCCATACCCGATACCGATGCCAGAGATCCACCTGATGCCAATGCGCTGCCCAACCCTGCTGCGAGTCCTTGCCGCCACCGTGCTGGCCATGGTGCTCAGCGCATGCTCGACCGTCGAGGAGACCAACCGCAGCCAGCTGATGCTGCCGTTCTTCACCGACGACGTCATGAACGAGCTCGGCGCCGACGCCTATGCCGCGGTGACCAAGGAATACCGCACCATCACGGGCACGCGGCAGGCCCAGATGGTCGCGCGTGTCGGCCAGAAGATCGCCAAGGCCTCCGGGCGCGACTACCCGTGGGAGTTCAAGCTCCTGGATGCGCCGGACGTCATGAACGCGTTCTGCCTGCCCGGCGGCAAGGTGGCGGTGTTTACGGGCATCCTGCCCGTCTGCGAGAACGAGGATGGCCTCGCCATCGTGCTTGGCCACGAAGTTGCCCACGCGACCTCCCACCATGGCGCCGAGAGCATGAGCCAGGAGCTTCTGGCCATGATCCTGATCGGGGCCGTGGCGATGGCCGTCGATGAGACCAAATGGAACGACGAGACGAAGGCGATCGTCGTCACCGCCCTCGGGGCTGGCGCCCAGTTGTTCTTCCTGCTGCGCTACAGCCGCGAGCATGAGTCCGAGGCCGACGAGATCGGGCTGCGGTTTGCGATCCGTGCCGGCTACGACCCGGAGGCGGCGCCGCGATTGTGGGAACGAATGGCCGCGCAGAGCGAGCCGGGCCTCGAGTTCTTGTCGACCCACCCCGATCCGAGCAACCGTGCCCAGCGCCTGCGCGAACTGATTCCGCGCCTTGTCGCGGAAGAATCGGCGCGCAGGGCCATGCCGCCCACCCGTTAGATGCGCCGGATAGATGCTCTGGATCCCCACGACCGGCTTTCGCCGCCCCCGGCTCGCCGCTAGCATTCTGCAACGCGCGATGCCATGAGCCGATCGGACCAAGCCAACCCATCGTCCTTCCCCCATTGGGTGGCTCTTGCCAGCCTCGGGCTGGTGCTGTGGTTGTTCTTCGGCAATACGGTGCCGGCTCTGCACGAACGGGAGCAGCTCATCTCGCTGCAGACGGAGCTGCAGGACCTGCATCGTCGGTACGACGGAGCCATCCGGCAGACGATGCTGGCTACGGGCGCCAACAAGGACATCGACTTCCAGGGTTTGCTCGTCGCGATCGACCAGCGCGGACTCACTCCCGCGGAGTTGCACGCCGCCTACCCGGCCCCGTCCAACGCAGCTCCCGAAAGTCCAAAGGGCAGGACGAAGCCGTGAGCGACGCCGTCCAAGGCTGCCGCGGTTTCTCCTGGCTGCGCGCTCGGCCAAGAGCCTCGCGCGATCCCCTCTTTTCGTTCCAACCGATCCCCCGCTGCGAACGTAGCAACCGGTTCGTCCGTTCCGGCGTCCAGACCCGCTAAGACCCTGATCTGCTAAGACCCAGATCTGCCAAGACCCCAAGCAATCCCCCATGAGCAACGAGCAAGCGACTCCAAAGGATCTCGAACACGTCGAGAAGCTCCGCAAGGCCTACGCCGCGATGAAGGACGAGATCCGCAAGGTGATCGTCGGTCAGGACCACGTCGTGGACGAACTGTTCATGGCCCTGTTCTGCCGCGGCCACTGCCTGCTCATCGGCGTGCCGGGCCTCGCCAAGACGCTGTTGATCTCGACGTTGTCGAAGGTCCTGAGCCTGTCGTTCAACCGCATCCAGTTCACGCCGGACTTGATGCCGAGCGATATCACGGGCACGGAAGTGATCCAGGAGGATCGCGCCACCGGTCGCCGCGAGTTCAAGTTCCTGCCGGGTCCGATCTTTGCCAACGTCATCCTGGCCGACGAAATCAACCGCACGCCGCCGAAGACGCAGGCCGCCCTGCTCGAAGCGATGCAGGAATACCAGTGCACGGTCGGCGGCAAGCGCCACGAACTGCAGAAGCCGTTCTTCGTGCTCGCGACGCAGAACCCGATCGAGCAGGAAGGCACCTACCCGCTGCCCGAAGCCCAGCTCGACCGCTTCATGTTCATGGTCAAGGTCGACTACCCGAGCGCCGACGAGGAGCGTGAGATCCTTCGCCGCACGACCGAAGACCGCAAGACCGAGATCAAGCCGGTGCTGGGCGCCGAAGAGATCTTCGAACTGCAGTCGATCGTTCGCCGCGTGCCGATCGCCGATGCCGTCATCGACTACGCGCTGAAGCTCACGCGCAAGACGCGCCTCACCACGGGCGAAGCACCCGACTGGATCAAGGAATGGCTGCAGTGGGGTGCCGGTCCGCGCGCGAGCCAGAACCTCGTGCTCGGGGCCAAGGCGCACGCGCTGCTGCAGGGCCGCTTCTACGTCGCCGCGGAGGATATCCGCGCCGTCGCGAAGCCCGTGCTGCGCCACCGCCTCATCACGAGCTTCTCGGCCGAAGCCGACGGCATCAACACCGACAAGGTGATCGAACGCCTGCTCGAGGAAGTGCAGCCCAACGACAGCGCCGTGCTCGCCGACGGGAAGCTGCCGCGCGTGATTGCCCAAGGCTAGACGCGGCTGCGCCGCGTCTGCCTTGGGCAATACGCGCCGCTGCTTTTGTTTTCCGCTGGATGGGGCGGAACGACAACACGGGCGGACCATGCAACTGGCCGCCTCCATCCAGCGGAGATTTGGGCGAATGACGCAACCGGCGAAGGTCTCTGAGGCGGTGTACGGAGGGTTCTCCTCTGGTCTCCCTCTGGTCCATTGCTTTTCTGCTCTGGTCTTCCGCTGGTCTTCTTCTCTGTGCGCTCTGGCCTTCCTCCGCGTGGTTTGCTCGCCCTGGTTTCCTGACTCTCTTCGGACGTTGTCATGACCGAGATTCCGACCAATTACCTCGATCCGCGTGTGCTCAACAAGGTCGGGCGGCTCGAACTGCGCGCCCGGCTCGTCGTCGAAGGCTTCGTGACCGGCATGCACAAGTCGCCGTATCGCGGCTTCTCGGTCGAGTTCGCCAACCACCGCGAGTATGTGCCGGGCGACGACCTGCGCCACCTCGACTGGAAGATCTTCGGCAAGGCCGACCGCTTCGTGATCAAGCAGTACGAAGAGGAGACCAACCTGCGCGCCCACCTGTTCCTCGACCAGAGCGAGTCGATGAACTATGCGCACGATGGTGGCATGTCGAAGTTCGACTATGCGGCGACCGGCTGCGCGTCGCTGGCGTTCCTCATCCAACAGCAGGCCGACGCGGTCGGTCTCACGATGTTTGATGAGAAGGTCATGAAGCAGATTCCGCCGTCGAACACGCGCGCGAGCCTCGGCAACGTGTTTGCTGCGCTCGAGCAGGCGAAGACGCGCAAGCAGAAGACCAAGATCGGCGCCGTGCTGCACGATCTTGCCAGCCAGCTGCGCCAGCGCGGCATGGTGATGATCTTCAGCGACCTGTTTGACGACCCCGCCGAGATCCTGAAGGGCCTGCGCGAGATCCAGAGCCGCGGTCACGACACCGTCGTATTTCACATCCTCGACCGCGACGAGGTGGATTTCCCGTTTGAACGCATGACGCTGTTCGAAGGCATGGAGCAGATGCCCGAACTGCTGTGCGACCCGAAGTCGCTGCGCGACGCCTACCTCGCCGAAGTCGAGGGTTTTGCCGACCAGATCCGCAAGGGCTGCCTCGGCCTGCGCATCGACTACGTGCGCGTCGTGAACAGCATGCCGCTCGACGTCGTGCTCACCTCCTACCTCAGCGCCCGCACGGCGCGCACCAAGCGGCGCAAGTAAGCGTGGACTTCCTCAATCCAGGTCTCCTGGCCGGCGCTGCGCTGTTCGTCGTTCCGCTGGCGATCCACCTGCTCAACCGGCAGCGCCACAAGCGGCGGCCGTGGGCGGCGATGGAGTTCCTGCTGCGCGCCTACCAGAAGCAGCGCAACCGCCTTCGCAACGAGAACCTGCTGCTGTTGCTGCTGCGTTGCCTCGTGCCCATCATCCTGGCGCTGGCACTCGCGCGACCGATGCTCGAACAAGCGGCGGGCATGTTTGCGGGAGCCGGCACCGTTCACCACGTGATCGTGCTCGATGGCAGCTACAGCATGGGGCTGCACCAGGACGGCGCGCAGAGCCCGTTCGACCGCGCGCGGGCCATGGTCGGGCGCATGCTCGACCGCTTCGAGCAGAACACCAACCGCAGCGACAAGGTCACCCTCGTGCTGGCCGGCGTGCGTCCGAAGTTCCTGATCCGGGGCGACCTCGACCTCGGTACGGTCCGCAACCAGTGGTTCCTGCTGCAGAAGCCGGAAGACGCGGCGAGCGACCTCACCGATGCACTTTCCCAGGTCGCTGCGGCGATCGACGAAGCGAGCGATCCCGACGTGCAGGTCTACGTGGTCACCGACCTGCAGCGCCGGGCGATGGGCAAGTCCTTCGGCGAAGGCAGCAAGGGCCTCGGCAATGCTCCGCAGGGGCCCACCGGAGCGGACCCGGCGGCCAGACCCGCCCCCAGCGGGCCCGACGACCGTGAAGGTCCCACCTTCACCGACACCGTGCGCGACGCGATCGAACGGCTGCAGAAGCGCGCCGGGACCAAATTGCACTGGATCGACACCGGCCCCTACGCCGAGCAGCGTCAGGGTGGTACGGCCGACAACCTGCAGATCACGGCCCTGCGCACCCTGCAACCGGCCGCCGTGCTGCGCACGCCCGTGGATGTCGTGGCCACGCTGCGCAACCGCGGCCAGGCCAGCGCCACCGTCGAGGTCACGCTGGAGGTCGACGGCGGTGAGCCGATGCGAAAGATCGTCACGGTGCCCGCCGGTGCCGAAGGGGAGGCCGATTTCCAGGTTACCTTCCGCGAGAGCGGTCGGCGGCGGCTGCGCGCCTCCCTGCAGAACGACGCCCTCGAAGCCGACGACGAGCGGTTCCTCGCCGTCGAAGTGCGCGACCGCGTGCGCGTGCTGCTCATCGACGGCGCCGCCGAAGACGATCCGCTGCGCACCTACCAGTACCTCTGGAAGGTGATCCTCGACCCCGATCCGACGGCGCTGCCAACGTTCGCCGTCGACAGCGTCGACAACCTCGCTTTGCTCGGTGGCCAGTGTACGCCGCGTAACTACGACGTGACGGTGCTCGCCGACGTCGACCGCCTCAACCCCAAGGCGGCCGCGGCGCTCACGTTGGCCCTGCAGGCAGGCAAGGGCGTGCTGGTGGCGTTTGGCGACAAGACGGATCCCGAGAGCTACAACCTCCACCTCCACGCCGGTGGTGAAGGCCCGATGCCGTTCCGCCTGTCGCGCCCGCTCGGCGGGGCGGCGGGTAGTTCGACCCCGCGCTCGCCGAGCATGTCGATGCCCGACCACGCGGTCTTCCGCGAGTTCGAGGACCCGATCTTCCGCGAGGTGTTCCAAGCGATCCCGGTCTGGCGTTGGCTTGGCATCACCGCCGATTCGATTTCGCCCGAGACTCGCGTGCCCGCGCGCCTCACCGACGCCGAGCAGAGCCCGCTGCTGCTCGAACGCACGTTCGGCGAAGGCAAGATCGTGTTCCTGACGTCGGTGCCCGGGTCGGAGTACCGCGCCGATCGTTGGAACCGCCTCGACGACCCGATGGTGGCCTATCCGCTGCTGCACGGGCTCGTGAAGTTCCTCGCCTTGCCGGCTACGGACCCGTTCCAGGTGCAGGTCGGCGGCGAGTTGTCCTGTTCGCTGCCGGCCCGGCCGGAGAACATCGAACTGCAGCGCCCCGAACGGGATGGCGGCGGCAAGGTACCCGTCGCCGAAGACCCGCGCCCGCTGCCGGGTGGCCGCTACGCCCTGCCACCGGTCAGCAACACCCTGCTCGCCGGTTTCTACGTCTTCGACCTCGTGCTCGATCGCGAGAATGGCAAGGAGGCTCTGTCGCTGCCGTTCGCGGTCAACGTCGACGCCGAAGAAGGGGACCTGCAGTACGCAGCGCACGAAGAAGTCCGCCAGGCGCTCGGCCTCGAACGAGTGCTCAACAACCTGCCCGTGGCGGCCGAATCGCGCGATCAGGCCAACGCGAGCGACCTCGGCCCCACCCTGCTCCTGCTCACCCTGCTGTTCGTGCTGGCGGAAGCCGCTTTGGCCCGCTTCGTCTCCGTACGCCGGAACTGACGATGATCTCACTGCTTGCCCTCTGGCAGGACCCCGAAGCGGCGACGGTGCATACCGAGGAGACGTTCCGTTTCCTCAACGCACCACCCTTGTGGGTGCTCGCCCTGCTGATCCTGCCGGCCACCGTGCTGTTCGCCTGGTGGTCCTACAGTGGCCTGTCGCGCCTCGAACGGCCGACGCGCATCACGCTCTCGATCTTGCGCTGGGTGGCGATCGTCATCTGCCTTCTGTTGCTGTTCCAACCGGCCTTCGAGACCACGACCTATCGCAAGACGCAGAACCAGGTGCACGTGCTCGTCGACGACAGCGCCAGCATGACGCGCAAGGACACCTACCCGGCCGACGAACAGCGCGAACCGCTCGCGGCCATGCTCGGCGGCGAGGAGCTGGCGTCGCAAACGCGGCAAGAGCTCGTGCGCAAGGTGCTCGATCGCGCCGACGGCCTGCTCGCGAAGCTGCGTACAACCCACGACGTCCGGCTGTTCCGCGTGCAGCGCAAGCCGGCCCCGATCCGATCGCTCGACGAACTCACCGGCCGCGGCAGCCGCACGTCCCTCGGCGATGCCCTCGACCTGCACCTCGGCGCGGCGGGCGGCGCCAACCTCGACTCCGTGATCCTCGTCTCGGACGGCCGCAACAACGCCGGACTCGATCCGGTCGAAGTCGCGCGCAACTATGCGATGCGCGGCATCACGATCCACACCGTGGGCGTCGGCGACCCCGAACCACCGCGCAACGCCTGGCTGGTCGGCCCCGGCGGCCCGAAGGAAGCCCTGCGCGAAGAAGAAGTCGGCTTCGACGTAACGTTGCGCGCCGACGGCCTGCGCGGCCGCCGGGCCCGCATCGAACTGCTGGGTTCGCGCGACGGCGGCGCGTTCTCGCCACTCGCCACGGCCAACGGCGAACTGCCCGCCGATGGCGACAGTGTCAAAGTCCGCGTCTTCCACGCCTTCCAGGAAGCGGGTGACTGGACGCTGAAGTTCGTGCTCGCCCCACAGCCCGAAGAGAGCCAGCTCGACGACAACGAGGACGTGCGTTTCCTGCGGGTCAACGACGAGAAGATCCGCGTGCTCTACATCGAAGAGCGCCCGCGCTGGGAATACCGCTACGTGAAGACGTGCTTGAAGCGCGTCGACCCGAGCATCCAGATGCAGTCGATGCTCTTCGAAGCGAGCCCGAAGTTTGAACAGGAGCACAGCGCCGACCTGCCACCGCTGCGCGACCTGCCGCGCACCGAGAAGGAACTGCTGCAGTACCACTGCATCCTCATCGGCGACGTCGCTCCCGAGCGCATCGCGGCGACCGAGGACGGCATCCGCCAATGGCTCGAACTGCTCGTCAAGTACGTCGAGTTCGGCGGCGGGCTCGGCTTCTTGTGCGGCGCCGGCGAACGGTATTCCGACGCCGCGATGCCCGAGCGTTACCGCAACACGCCCCTGCAAGACCTCTTCCCCGTCGTGCTGGAAGACCAGGTCTGGCTGCAACAGCAAACGCCGCGGCGCGACCGCATGTTCCGCAGCATTCTCGAGAACCCGCTGCAGCCCCACGACATCCTGCTGCTGCAGCGCGACCCGGCGTTCAACCGCCGGCTCTGGGAAGAAGGCCTGCCGGGCTTCTACTCCTACCACCCCGTGCAGCGCGCCAAACCGGGCGCGACGGTGCTGCTGCGCCACCCAACCGAGAAGAACAACTACGGCAACCGACCGATCGCGGTCGTCAGTCCGCATCCGCGCGGCACGACGTTCTTCCTGGCGACCGACGAGACCTGGCGCTGGCGCGACCCGTATGGCGAGACCTACATGGACGCCTTCTGGCGCAATGTCGTGCGCCATCTGGCCCAGGGACGCCTGCAGCGGCGCAATGACCTGCTCGAACTCTCGGTCGACAAGACGAACCTCGAGATCGGCGACAAGGTGCGCGTGCTGCTGCTCGTGCACGACACCGAGCTGCAGCCCGCCGTCGCGGCCGAGCAGACGATCTTCCTGCGCGACCAGAAGGGCGCGACCGAAAAGCGCATCCTGCGAGCGGTGCCCGGCGAACCGGGCTCCTACCAGGCGAACTTCACGATGGCCGACACCGGGGCCTACAGCTTCCTGGTTTTTGCCAACCAGAACCCGGCCGACACCGTGCTCGCCCGCGAAGACGTGCTCGTCAAGGTGCCCGACAAGGAGCTGGCCCAATCCAGCCAGGACATTGCGACCCTCCGCAACATCGCCGAAGCAAGCCGAGGTGCTGATGGGACAGGTCGTTACGTCTTCCTCACCGACGCCGCCCAACTCGCCGTCGACATCGCCAGCCGGAAGGCCTTCGAGAGCCGCGAAGACACCCGCACCACCCCCGCCTGGGACCGCGCCCCGTCGCTGTTGCTACTTCTCGGCGTGCTCGCGGCAGAGTGGATTCTCCGCAAGCGGGCTCGGCTCGTATAGCACCCCGTCGTATGGGCGCAGTCCGCGCCCCCGATCTTCCGATGTCCGTTCGGGTATCTGCCCGCTCGGGCACACCTGCCAAGGGGGACTTGCCACCCCGGCAGGCGTATCCCTCCATTCCTGACCTCCCCTTCGATCCAGACCACGCCATGGCCCGCCGCCCGCTGCTTGCAACCCTGCTGCCGGCCCCCATCGTCCAGGTTTTCCTGGCGGCGCTGCTCGGCTTCTCCGTGGTCGGGCAGGCCCAGCAGCCGCCCGTGCGCGAACAGCCTGCACCGATGGAGTTCCTCGGCAGCCAGGACGACAACCTGTTCTCGCTGAGCCGTTCGCAGGAGGACATCCACGAATGGGAACTCGCCCTCGCCGAGGCAAGCGCCGGCGAGTTCGCCGCAGCCGTCGAGCGCCTGCACAAGCTGCTGCGAACGGAGATCGGCGGCGTGGTGCCGGTGGCCCCGGGGCGGTTCCTCGGTCTGCGGCTCGCGGTCATCACGACCCTTGCGAACCTGCCCGCCGCGGGAATGGAAGCCTACGAGACCCTGGTGCGCCGCGAAGCGGGCAACTTCGCCGATCGCCCGCTCGAACAACTCGACCAGGACCAGCTGCTGCTGCTCGCGCAACGTTTCCCCACCGCGTCGCTGGGTCAACGAGCCCGGCAACGACTGGGCGATCTCGCGCTCGAAGCCGGCCGCGGCACCGAGGCCAGCAACCACTACCGGCTCGCCCTCGACGGCAGCCCGATCGGCAGCTCGCTCGAACAGAAGCTCGCGATCCGGCTGCTCTGCGCCAACGTCTGCAGCCAACCGCGCACGGCTCGCGTCAGCGCCGCCGCCGGTCGTTTGCCGACCCCCGGCCAGGAGGTTCTCAGCGTCCTGCCCCCCTCCGGCGATCCGACCGCCTACGCGGCTGCCGGCGGTGGCGAAGACGGCCGCACGCCGATGGAAGAACCCGCCGGCAAGCCAGCACCCGCCTGGTCCGAGGACATCGCGGCGCCGGGTTTCGACGGACGGCCAGACCGCGGGTCGTTCGCGATGTTCCCGGTCGGCGACCTCGACGGCATCTACGTGAATACGGGCCAGGAAGTGGTCGCCTTCGACCCGCTGCGCCGTTCGATCGCGTGGGTCACAGCCTCGCCGATGCGCGAGTTCAGCAAGAACTCGTACCGCTACCTCGCCGACTACGAAGAGACGATCAACCAGGACATGGTGCTCGCGGCGGCCTGCGGCGACGACGTCGTCATCGCCGCACTGCAGGTGCCTGAGAACTCGAAGACCGTCGACTTCCAGAACAACTTCCGCATCATCAACAAGATCCCCCAACGGCGCCTGTTCGCGTTCTCGCGCACCACGGGCCAGAAGTTGTGGGCGCACTACGACGAACTGGATGGCCCGAAGACGCGGCGCTTCCGCGGCCATGACGCCTGCGGCCCGCCACTCGTCGTCGGCGACACGGTCTACGCCCCGATGCACGACCGCGCCGGAGCGATCGCGTTCTCCGTCGGCGCGTACGACCTGCACACGGGCGCCCTCAAGTGGCGGCGCCTCGTCTGCAGCAGCCAGCAGGAAGTCAACATGTTCGGCAACGTGCGCGCCGAGTTCGCCGCGTCGCCGCTCGCCGTAGCCGACGGCGTGCTCTACGGCGCCGCCAACCTCGGCATCGTCTATGCGCTCGAGCTGGCCACGGGCCGCGTGCGCTGGATCGCGGCCCACGAAGTCGTGAAGATGCCGATGACGCGCATGCATTCGCAGCAGGAACGCAGCGTCTACTTCGCGAACAATGCGCCCGTGATCGCCGACGGTGTGGTCTGCTGCACGCCGCTCGATTCGCAGTTCGTACTCGGCCTCGACGCCGAATCCGGCCGCCTGCTCTGGCGCGTGCCCGCCGATGCCCCCGTCGATCGCATCGAGAACAACGTGCGCTGGCTCGCGGGCGCCATTGACGACGAGTTTGTGCTGGTCGGTCGGGGAGCCATCGCCATCAAGGCACGGCCCAAGGACCTGCTCGCCTCGCTCGGCGAGGTGCGCCAACTCGTGCGGCCCGAACTGCTGCGCAACCGCAGCGCCATGGGACGACCCGCCATCACCACCGATGCACTCTGGTGCCCGGCCGGCAATGCCATTCTCGGTTTCGATCGTTCGGGCAATCCGATCGCCACCGACCGACAGATCCGCGCCAGTTCGTTCGTGCCCGGCAATCTGCTTTTTGTCGACGGCGTTGTCGTCTCGCTGCGCCAACACGCCCTCGACGTGCTCACGGATGGTCTGGCCGTGCAGAAGCGCATCGAGGACCGCTTGCACGCGTCGCCCGACGACCCGGCGGCGATCCTGCGCCTCGCCGCCATGCGCGCCGCTACGCTGCCCGCGGACGCAACGGCGGCGATGCGCCAATCGGTGACCGATCTGTACCGGCGCGGCCTCGCTGCGAGCCTGGCGCGCGGCCTGCCGCCTACGCATCCGGTCCGCCAGGCCCTGCAGCAGGAGCTCTTCGACCAGGCCGAAGCGAGTGCCACCAGTGCGCTCGAACGCCGCGACCCGCAAGCGCTGCAGCTGCTCACCGAGGCCCGCCAGAGCGCGCCCGATCTGCGCGCGTGGCTGCGCATGCAGTTGTTGGTGCTCAACCTGCTCAGCGATCGACCCGCCCAGTTCCGCACGGAGCTCGACCGCCTCGAAGCCGAAGCGGGCAACAACACGATCCTGCAGGCCGATGGCACAGCGCAGCCGGTGCGTGCCTTCGTGCTGTGGCAACGCGCCCGTTTGTCCGACCAGGAACCGGCTGCCGCCACCGCGCTGTGGCAGGAACTGCTCGAGAACTACCCGGAGGTGGAGTTCCAACGCCGTCCCGCGAGCCAACTCGCCCAGGAAGCGATCGAGAAACTCGTCGCGGCCCACGGTCCGCAGATCTACGCAGCCATTGCCGCGCGCGCGCTGGCTGCCCTCGAAGCGGCCGGCGACGATGCACAGCGGCTGCGCGCACTGAGCACGGCGTTTCCCAACAGCACAGCCGCCAACACCGCGCGCATGCGGTTGCTCGACCATTCGGTGAAGGCCGGCGATCTCGCCATCGCCTGCGAAGTGCTCTCGCACGATGTGCGCAGCGGCACCGGCAAACCGGGCATCCTGCGCCGCGTGGCCGTCGCCGCGCTCGCCCGTGGTAACCGGGCCCTGGCCGCCGCGATGGCCGACCGCCTGCTGCGGGACCACCAGAGCGAAGTGTCCGACTGGCCCGAGGACCAAGGCGCAACCTACGCGCAAGTCGTGGCCGCGCTGCAGCCGCAACTCACCTCTGCGATCCCGGCGCCGCCGCTGCAGGTGCCGACGCGCGTGCTCGCCATGGTCCAACCGCGCACGGTGCGCGAATCGTTCCATATGCCCCCGGTCGTGGTCGCCAGCGGTTTCGACCAACCCGCCGATCGCCCGCTCTATGCCGTGGGTGGCGCCGAACTCGTCGCCATCGACCTCCATGCCCCCGGCGTGAAGAAGCCGATCCTCTGGACGATGCCAGTGCAGTTCCTCGAGCATGTCGTGCTCTGCGGCACGACCCTCGTCGTGCCGGACCTCGAACGCCTCGTCGGCGTCGACTACCGGACTGGCGCGGTTCGCTGGGAACTGCCCGGCACCTCCGGGCGCCTGCTCGACGGACTCGGTGTGCAGGACGGCGTCCTGCACGTCTCCGCCCAGGCCGACGATCCGGCCGGCGGCGCCGAGTTCCTCGGCATCGAGCCTTCCAGCGGCGCCATCCTGTTCTCGCGCAGCCTGCCGAGCGACCGCGTGAAACCCGTGCCCAAGCCAGTCGCCGGCCAGCTGCTCGCGATGCAGACGAGCACCAACGGCGATGCCGAGTTGACGCGGTTTGATCCCGTCACCGGCGCCACGCTCGCCACCGTCAAGATCGCCGCGAAGGTGCTGCAGAACGAAGCGGAACTCCGCCCCGACAGCCTGGCCACGCGCGTCTACCCGCAAGGCATCTGCGCCGACGCGGAGCGCATCTTCTTGCCGATCGACAGCACGATCTCCGGCGATGCCCCGCGGCTGCTCGCGGTCGACAATCGCGGCGGCGTCGTGTGGACCTGGCACGGCCTGCCCGACTGCACGCTGCGCATGGCCGCCTTGCGCGACAAGCACCTCGTCATCGTCGAAGGCGCTGAGGAAAAGGCGGGTCGCATCAGCCTGCTGCGCGCCGCCGATGGTGAAGTCCTGCGCACCACCGAACTCGGGATCGGCATCGACGTGCTCAACTGGCAACGCACATGGTTGCCCAACCCGGCGCCTGCCGCCGTGCTGCTCAGCGATACGTCGGTCGATGGCCGCGAACGCCGCCTCATCTGCTTTGGCGTCGACGATGCCATGCCGAGTTTCCTTGAGCCGCTGCCCAACGAAGATGGCGAAGTCGAACGTTTCCCGCAGTTCGGCGAGGGGTTCCTCACGTTCGGCGTGCGCCCGGCGCAGCGCGGTCCATTCCGGCTCTACGCCCTCGACCTCAGCACCCGCAAGGGACGCATGCCGAGTGGCGACAAGTCGATCCGTCCAGGCCTGCGAGCCACCTTCGGGATGGCAACCGTAGGCGCCTACACGGTCATCGCCAGCACCGACGGTCTCTGGGTGCTAGGCTCCAACGAAACCAAGAAGTGAAGCCCACCTGGTGAAGCTCATGAACAAGCCCCTGCAAACACTCCTGCGCCTGCCGGCGATTGCCATCACCTGGGCAGCCATGGTTACTCTGCCAGTCGTGGCGCTGCCGATGCAAGCCACGGCGCAAGAGCAGATGCGCCGCGGCAGCAGCAACGAACAGCTCATCGACGACGAGCTGCGCGAATCGGTGCGTCGCGGCCTCGACTGGCTGCAAGCGCACCAGGACAAGGACGGTTCGTGGCACGAGATCGTCGGCTACAAGCTCAACACCGTCTACGAAGCCCTCGATTCGCGACCGCAGCCGCACGTCGGCGTGACCGCGCTGGCCTTGATGAGCTTCCTCGCCGGCGGCCACCTGCCCGATCGCGGCAAGTACGGCGACGTGCTGCACAAGGGCATCGACTTCATCCTGTCCTGTTCGCAGGACGACGGTCAGCTGACGGCCAATGGTACGCGCATGTACAGCCATGCGTTTGCGACGCTATTCCTCGCCGAGGTCTACGGCATGGTCGAGCGCGCCGACGTGAAGAAGACCCTGCAGCGCTCGGTCGACCTCATCGTCGACTCGCAGAATGCCGAGGGTGGCTGGCGCTACCGCCCGTTCGCGCGCGAGTCCGACATGTCGATCACGGTCTGCCAGGTGCTCGCCCTGCGTTCCGCCCGCAACGTCGGCATCCACGTGCCGATCTCGACCATCCGCAACGCCCAGAGCTACGTCTACCGCAGCGCGGTGCGCGGCAACGAACGGCGCTACCGCTACGGCCAGGGTGCCTACGGCGACGACAGCGGCAGTTTCCGCTACCAGAACCGCGACCAGACCCGGGCAACGTTCCCGCTGACCGCTGCGGGTGTAACGACCTTGTACGCGGCAGGAGAATACGACAGCCCGATCATCCGCGATGCGCTCGAATACCTCGACCGCCGCATGCCCAGCTTCAATGAGGAGTCGGAGGACCACTACTTCTTCTACTACGGGCACTACTATGCGGTGCAGGCCTACTACATCACCGGCGATCCAAAGTGGACCAAGTACTTCCGCACCATGAAGACCCTGCTGCTGCAGAAGCAGCGCAAGGACGGCAGCTGGCCATGCCGGGCCGGGCCTGGCGAGGCGTTCAGCACGGCGGTGGCGACCTTGATCCTGCAGATCCCGTTGCAGTACCTGCCGATCTTCCAACGGTGACCCTTCGCACGGTGATCCGGACCTCGTGAGCATTCTTCTGCTGACACCGCGATGGGCAACTTGACCGCCACCAACGACTCCGCCGACGCCGCCCCGGGCACCGCGAACCTGGCCCTCCAGCCCCTGTTGTTGGCCCAGGCCCGCCGCCTGCGAACGCGCTATCTGTCGCACGGGCTTGGCCTCTCGCTGCTGCTGCCGACCGCGGCCCTGCTGCTGTTCTTCCTGCTCGACCACACGCTGCGGTTGCCGCTGCCGATCCGCTTGCTGCACACGGCCGTCACGGTCGGGCTGCTGGCCTACGCGCTCGCGCGCTTCGTGCGTTATCCGCTGTCGCGTGCGTTCGCCGAGCTCGACATGGCGCAACTGCTCGAGCGCCGCTTCCCCGAACTGCACCAGCGGCTCGTGTCCACCGTGCAGCTGCAGGCAATCGACCCGGCCGACCTGCGCAACCAGTCGCGGCCGATGATCGACCAGCTGCTGCGCGAAACGAACGCCGCGGTGGCCTCCCTGCCGCTGTCGGCTTTGTTTGACCCCACCCGGACCCGGCGCGTCTTTGCGGGCGCCGCGGGCCTGCTGTCGATCTTCGTCGGCTTTGGCATGCTGGCCCCCGCGACCTTGCAGGCCTTCCTGCTGCGACAGCTGGGGTTTGCCGCCGAGTACCCGCGCGCGACGACCCTGCGCCTCGAGGTGCCGCCCGCCGGCCCCGACGTGCAGCGCACCGACCGCGACGGCGTCACCGAACTGATCCTGCCGGCCGGCGCCGACCTGCACGTTTCCGTGCTCGCCGAGGGCGCCGTGCCGAAGGAAGCGTTCCTCGACGTCGAACCCATCGCGGAGGAGCGCGAATCGACGGCGCCCCCCACCAAGGGCAACCCGGCCAATGGCACGCCAGCGCGCAACCTGCCAATGGGCCGCAGCATCGCGATGTCGCCGCGGCCGGGCGATCGTTTCCGCCACGTGTTCCGCAGGCTGTCGGGCTCCTTCACGTTCCACGCCCGCGGGGGCGACGATGAGTATGGCGATCGCGTCGTGATCGTGCACACCGTGCACCCACCGCAGGTCGCCAACATTCGCGCCAGCATCGTGCCCCCCGCCTACACCGGCATTGCCGTGCAGGAACAAACCGGCGGCGCCATCGAAGCGCTCGGCGGCAGCACGGTCGAGATCTCGGTTTCGACCACCGCCGCCGTCCGCGAGGCGACGATGGTCTTCCTCGAAAGTGGTCGCCGACTGGTTCTGGAGCCGCGGGACATCCAGGACGACAGCGGCACCTCGCTCGTGCACCGCGGCACGTTTGCGCTGGAGACTGCGGACCGCTACCAGATCGAACTCGTCAGCAACTCCGGCCTGCGCAACCCAAACCCAGGCACCTACCCGATCGTGGTCCAACAGGACTATGCGCCCGTGGGCCGCTGGCTCCTGCCCGACGACGAGTCCACGCTGCTGCTGCCGACGGCGCTGCTTTGTGTGCGCCTCGACGCACGCGACGACTTCGGCCTCGCCTCGATCGAACTCAATATCGAGCACTCGGGCGGGAGCTCGTTGCAGAAAGAACTGCTGCCCAGCTCGCCTTCGCCGCAGAAGGTGCTCGTGCTCACACAGCTCTACGAAGTGAGCACGTTGCTCACGGGCGCGCGCAGTGAGCACGACGGTCTGTCGCTGCAACTCAAACTGCGCGACAACAAACAGCCCGCTCCAGGCACCGCCGAGCCACCGCACCGCATCGTCCAGATCGTCGACGCCCCACAACTCGCGGAAGCGATTGCCAAGGCGTTCCGCAACCTGCGCGAGGAGACCACGCAGGCGCTCGATGTGCAGACCGACCGCCGCGGCAAACTCGACGACCTGCTCGCCAAGGGGCTCGCCCAGACTTCGGAACTCGCCCAGGTCCTGACCAACATCGAAGTCGGCCAGAACCGCGTTCTGAGCAGCTGCGATCGCATCCACCGCGGCCTCATGCGCGCGTTCGACGTGCACCTCTGGAACCGGCTGGAGACCAGCCAACACGCCGCCCAGGTGCTCGACCTCTACCGCCAGTTCAGCGACCAGCTGCAAGAACCGGTGTCGCTCGCGCCGGCGTTCTACCGCGACCTCAGCCAGCGCCGCGCCGCCGGCACCCTCGGCGCGATGGAGACGACCCTCGATCCGATCCTGTCGATGATCAGCCTCGCCGACGAACTCGTCACAACGGCGATCCCGCAGACCGCCAGGTTGCTCGCAACCGCGCAGGTCGCCCGACCAGGCAGCGAACTCACACAGGCGCTGCAACAAGCGGCGCAGCAGCAACAACACATCCAGGAGTCGCTGCAGCAGCTGTTGCTGCGACTCGAAGAGTGGAACGACTACCAGGACCTCATCCAGGAAGCTCGCGCCCTGCGCGATCGCCAACGCGATCTGCAAGGCCGCACCGAGGACGCCAAAGGCAAGAAATGAACGCGCCACGCAACCTGTTCGCCGCGAGCCTGCTCGGGCTCGGTATCGCCTCCTTGGGCAGCTCCCTCCTGGCTCAAGTGCCGCAGGAACCGACCGTGCCGCAGGAGACGATCGAGCGCCTCCGTCGCGACCAGGACGAGATCCTGCGCAAGGCCGAACGCCTGAAGGCCCTCATGGAACGGCTGCAAGGCCGCTACGAACGCGAGCACAAGGAGGAGGCCAAACTGCTGCAGGAGGGCCTTTTGCACCTCGATCGCACGGGCATCCTGCGCGACGTCGCCGGCATTCGCGATGACCTCGCCGCCACCGCGTTCAGCGAGGCCTTGCGCAAGCAACGGGTGGTCGTCGACGAACTGGAGCGCCTGCTCAACATCCTGCTCGAACGGAAGTCCGGCGAGATCCTCGACCAGCAGAGCAAGGCCACCGCGGCGCAGGCGAAGACCGCACGCGAACTCGCCCAGCGCCAAAAAGAGCTGCAGCAAGACACCGCCGAACTCTTGAAGACCGAGCCCACCGCTGAAGAACAGGCGCTGCTCGACCAGCTGAAGGAACTGCAACAGAAGCAGGCCACCGAAGCGCGTGAGAATGCCCAACAGGCCGGCACCCGCCGTCCGTTCCTCGAAAATGCCCTGCAGCGCGTGCAGGAGTTGCTGCGCCAGCAGGAGAAGTTCGAGCAGGGGCTCGCCGACGAAGCCGCCGGCCGCACCGCGCAGAATCGGGCCCAGCAGTTTGACCTCGGCAGCCTCGCGCAGCGCAACCGCGAACTCGCGAGCCAACTGCGCGGGGAAGCGAAGCAGGACGAACTGCGCAAGGCCGCCGAAGCACTCGCCAAAGAAGCCCAAGGTTCGGACCAGCAGGCCCTGCAGCAGGCCATGGATCAACTTGAGGCCATGACCCAGAACGCGCCGAAACTACCCGGCGGCACTGAAGGACCGGCGCGCGACCCCAAGTGGGACGCCCTTCGCGACCAGCTGCAGAAAGCTCCGTCGGGCGCCACGCCTGCCGAACGGGCCGAACTGCAGAAGATTGCCGAGGCGGCGACCGCGCTCGCCGAGCAGCGCAAGCAGGAAGCCGCGGCGCGCAATGCTGCCGACGCAAAGCGCCTGCAGGACGAGGCGCAGAAGCTTGCCGAACGCCTGCAGAAGGGCGAAGCACCGGCGAACCAGGCGGAATCCGCCAGCAAGACCCTCGGCGAAGCCGGCAAGAAGCTGGAGGAAGCCCAAAAGGCGAGCCAGGAGGGCAATCTGGCCGAAGCGCAGCGCAAGGTCGACCAGGCGCTGGCCGCGATCGAACAGGCTCGCCAGCAGGATGCAAAACAGCATCCCGATGCCGAACAACAGGCCGGCGCGATGGCGGCAGAGTCCGCGGCCACCGCGCAGGAACTCCAGAACGCCCCCAGCGCGGAGGCGGCCGAACGCAGCGCCAGCGACCAGCTTCGCGCCGCCGAACAGGCCCAGCGCCAAGCCGAGCAGAAGGTGAGCAAGGCCCGCGATGCTGGCCAGAAGCCCGCCGCCCAGGCCGAAGCCAAGGCTTCTCGCGAGCAACTCGAGAAGGCCCGCGACACGCTGGAGAAGGCCCTGGCGAGCGCCACGCAGGATCGCAGCGAGGACCTGCAGGCGGCCGCCGAACGTCAGCAGGAGTTGGCGCAGCAGACCGCCCAGCAGAAGCAGAACTTGCAGCAGGCCGCCCAGAGCGGCAAGATCACCCCGGAGCAGGCCAAAGCCGCCTCCGAACAGCTCGACGCCGCGCAGCAGAGCATGCAGCAGGCCAGTGACCAGCTCCAGAAGGGCCAGCAGTCCAGCGCCAGCCAGAAGCAACAGCAGGCCGCGCAGGCCCTGCAGAAGGCCGGCGAGAAGTTGCAGGAGAACAAGGCCACCAGCGAACAGCAGAAGCAGGACCTCAAGGCCGAGGCCAAGAAGCAGGAAGAGCTCGCCGAGGACATCGTGAAGCTCGCCGAGGAGCTGAAGAAGCGCGACAACAAGGCGGCCCAGCAGGCCGTCGAAGACGCGGCGGACGCGGCCCGCAAGGCCAAACGCGCCATGGAACAAGGCGACACCGAAGAGACCCAGCAGCAGCAGGACGAAGCCCGCCAGAAGCTGGAAGAAGCCCAGAAGGAGCTGGAAGAGGAGGCTGATCGATATCAGGACCTGCGCCAGGAAGAACTGCTCTTCAAGATGAAGGAGGAGCTGACCACGTTCCTCGAACGCCAACGCCCGATCACCGCGCAGACCCTCGAAGCCCAGGCGCAGAAGGAGGCCCTGTCGCGCCCGGCCCGCAAGAAGCTGAACCAGCTCAGTGAAGAAGAGAACGAGCTGGCCGGCAAGATCGAGTTCCTGGTCAATGCGCTCTCGGAAGAGGGCAACCTCGTCTACCAGATGGTGCTGCGCGCCAACCTCGAAGACCTGCGCGAAGTTTCGCGCCGCCTCGGCGGCCGTTCGCCGGACCCGAGCCGCTTCACCACGCTGATGCAGCAGGACGTCGAACGGCGTTCGCAGGATCTGCTCGAAGCCCTCGAAAACGAGCGCAAACGTCGTGAGCAGGAAAAGAAGGACAAGCAGCAGCAGAAGGAACAGGGTCAGAACAAGTTCAACCCGCAGCGCGAGAAGCTCGTCGGACTCATCGCCGAACTCGAGATGTTGAAGCGCCTGCAACAGGACACCGGCCGCGCCACCGAGGACCAGCGGGTCCTCATCGAGTCCCGCGGCGACGAGACGATCACCGAGACCGAAGTCGCCTTGGTCGAACGCCTGTCGCACCGCCACGCCGAGATCAGCAAGATTTTTGCCCAGATCAAGGCTGGTATCGAAGAGACCCTTGGCGCCATGAATGGCGAAGAAGGCCACGACGAGACCAACCCCGGCGGTGAGAAGAAGGGCAAATGAGGGCAACCACCATGAACCACCTGCAACCCACTGCGCCGCGCTCCCTTCGCCTCGGGCTCCTGTTCGCATTCCTATGCCCGCTGCTGCCCGTGCAGCGGCTCGCGGCCCAGGAACCCGATACCGCGCGCGAGATCCAGGATCTCGCCAAACGCATCGACGACCAGTTGAAGGAGATCGACCAGCTGCTGCTCGATTCCGGCAAGAAGAACCAGGCGCGCGAGAAGCCCAAGGCGATGCTCCAGCAGTCCGTGGAGCGCAGCCGCGAGGTCGCGACGGGCATCGAAGAGCTCATCACGAAGCTCAACGAGATGAAGAACCAGAGCAGCAGCCAGAGCGAGTCCGAGGGCCAGAAGCCTGAGGATCAGCAGGAACAGAAGCCTGGGCAACAGTCGCAGAAGGGCCAACAGCAGCGGCGCGAGAACCAGAACCCGGACTTCGTGCAGCAGCCCAAGGAACCGGGCCAGGGCCAGGAGCAGCAGCAAGGCCAGGAACAGGGCCAGCAACCCAAGCCCCAACCCGGCGGCCAGCAACAGACGCCCCAAGGCCAGCAACCCCAGGATGGCCAGGAACAGAAGACGCAGGGCGAGAACCGGCAGGGCAACCAACCCCCGCCCAGCGAAATTGGCCCCGGCAATCCCGGTCAGGGCAGTGAGTCCTGGGGTGAGCTGCAGGGGTACACGAACTTCCTGAAGAACCGCGGCTCGACACCAAAGGTGCCGGAGAAGTACCGCAAGTACTGGGAAGCCCACCTGAAGAGCAAGCAGGGCACTTCCTCGACGGGCGGCGGCAAGTAGCCCGTCCCAGGCCGTTACCAGGGCTTCGCGGCCGGGTACGCCCTGCATGCCTCGCCCACCACTCGCGCGCCATTGCGGCGCGCTCGGTCTGTTGCTCCTTGGGGCGTGCAGCAGCGGCCCCCGTCCTGAAGCAAGGCCATGGGCCGGCAGCTACGAGTGGTTCAGCACCTTTGGCGACGGACGACTCGACCTGCTTGTGGACGGGACCTACCGCCTCTCCATGCCCGCCCGCGAGGAAGACGGCGCACGATGGGAACTGCGCGGGAGTTGGCGTGTAGACCACACCATTGCGACTCTCGACCTCTCACAGCCCGATAGGTGCGGCTTCGCAGACCACCAGTCGGACCTCCCACCGTTCCTCGCGTCCTGCAGTTCGCTCCTGGCCATACTGCACCAAGGTAGCGCCCAGTTCTTGGGAACCGACGGGGTGATCGACCTCAACCAGGGTTTCTGAGCACCGCGGCTACTTGCCAGCCTTTAGTTTCTCGAGCTTCTGCTCGAAGCCGCGCACGAGCTTTTCGCCCCACTCGGCCCCCGCCGCACTGCGCTCGACTTCCCGGCGCAGCCCTTCGAGGCCGATCGTAAATCCCCTGACATCGGCGGCGGCTTCGCAGTGTTCGAGGATCACGAACCAGAACCCGCGTGTGACCTCTGGGCTCGGGCGCATACCCTTGCCGAGCATGTCCAGGTAGCGGGCCCCGAGAACGCGGCGTTGCTCCGGGGAACCGTGCACCGCCAGGATCTCGGCACCGATCTGTAGGTTGAGCAACAACTCGTCGAGCCGGGCGCGCTCCGTGTCGTTCTCCTCCGCGAGCAGCGCGCGCCGTTTCTGCCCCGCGACGAGGTCCACCTGGCGTTCTTCCAGTTGCGCGATCAGCCATTGGGCGGCGGCGCGCGGTTCCCCCTTCGCGGCACCTGTTCGCAGCAAGAGCATCTGCTGGGCGCGTTGCCGGTACTTCTCGAATTGCGCCACCGAATGCGGCGACGCGGGGATCTGCACGATCAGCTCGGCATCGGCCGTGAAGAACGCGAGCCCCGGCAGCGCCGTGATGCCGAACTGCTTGCCGAGCCCTTTGTGCTTTGCCGTGCTCGCATCGGACTCCGGGTGGCAGAACAACACGACGTGCCTGGCGAACGTCGCAAAATCAGGATCGGAGAGCGGACCCGCCTCCGTGGTCTTGCAAGGCGTTCAATGATTGACGGTCGTGAAGTAGCCAAACAGCATCTGCTTCTGCGCCTTCGCGGCGGCCAGCGCGTCGTCCCAATCGGTGCGCCACGGCGCCTTCTGCAGAAACGGCGACGCGAGTTCGGCAGCGAGCAACTGCTCCTGCGTGGGCTTCGTGTTGCCGTCCTGAGCCACGGCTACAGCAGCCAGGAGCACGATCGCGGCGAAGGCTCGATGCATAGGCCGACAGTGTCCCCGAAACTCACCGTTTCGGCAGCCCCATTCCTGGAGTCCGGGCAGCGCCGCCTAGACGAAGCCGTCGGCAGCCAGGATCGGTTCGCGCCGCGCGCCGATATTCAGACACAGGGCGATGCCACGCACGGTCGCCAGCGTCGAACTGCCGCCGTAGCTCACCAGCGGCATCGGCAGCCCCGTCGATGGCACGAGCCAACCGCAGACCGCGACATGCATCAACGACTGCGCCCCGATCCAGGCGGCGACGCCGACGCAGACGAGGCGGCCAAACCGTTCGCGCGTGCAGGAAGCGAGGTGAAGCAGCCCGCCAACGAGGCCCGTGACGAGGCCCAGGACGCAGAGACAACCCAACCAGCCCGTTTCCTCGCCCACCACGGCAATCACGTAGTCCTCGCTGCGGTACGGCAGGAAGTCGTACCGATTCTGCGGGCCGTCGCCGATGCCAAACCCCGTCATACCCCCGCCGCCAAGCGCGACGAGCGCCTGCCACGGCTGGTAGCCTGGTCCACGCAGCACCGACCGCACATCGGGGTCATTCAACTTGCTCTCGGTCCAGCTCCAATGCTGCAGGTAGACATCGATGCGTTCGCGCTGGTAACCGTGCAGGAAGTAGAAGTACCCGAGCACGCCGACGGCCGCCGCTACCAGCACGACGAGCAGGATGCTGCGCGCCTTCGTGCCGGCGGCATAACACATGGCGAGCAGCACGGGCGCAAAGACGAGCGAACTGCCGAGGTCGGGTTGCCGCAGGATCAAGAACGCCGGCACGCCGGCGACGATCATCGGCACGATGAGCCCATCGAAGGTGCGCGCCCGCTGCTTGAAGCGCAGCAACGCCGCCAGCGCGATCACCACCGCGAGTTTCGCGAACTCACTCGGCTGGATCGAGAATCCCGGCAGCGCATACCAGCGGCGCGAGCCGTTCAGTTCCGGCGCGAAGAACGGCAAGCCAAGCAGCGCGAGCACCACCACGCCGTAGATGAGCCACGCGGCCCGCATCACGTGCACGTAGTGCGGCAGCAGCACGAAGAAGCCAACCCCCACGCTGCAGAGCAGGAACAACGCCTGGCGGCCCTGCTGCGCGCCAAAGGCCGAGTCGTCCATCGTCGCGGAACCGATGAAGACGAGGCCCGTGAGCGCCAACGCGAACGTGCACAACAACGGCCAGGGCGCCACGCGGCGCAGGATTGGCAGCGCGCTCATCGCCCACCACCTGGCGTCAGGTAGCGGGCGGCGAGGTTCGCGTCCGCCTGCACGGCGAGGAGCCACTCGCCGACCATCGTGCCGGCCACCTCGGCGCCGTGCGCGCCATGCGGCGCCCAATAGACGACGCCGCAGAAGCAGAGTTGCACGCCGTCGGCCGCAGTCCACGGCAGGTAGCCCGCAAACCACGTGTTGTTCTCATGGTCGCGTTCCCCAACCTCCGCGGTGCCGGTCTTGCCGAACACACCGAGTTCGACCAACGCATCGATCTTGCTCGCCGTGCCCGACTGCACACACTCCCGCAGACCTTTGCGCACGACTTCGAGTTCGCCTTCGAGCCCCACAAGCGGCACGCCCGGCCGCGGCACGCCGTGGAGAATGCCCAAGGTCGGCAACCGGCCCGTCGCGAGCGCTGCGTAGGCGCGCGCAACATCCACGGGCGACGCGTGCACGCCATACCCAATCGCGCGCTTCGGCAGCTCCGGACTGTCCCCCCATCGTGGACGCACCGCCGGCAACCCTCGCACCGATTCCTGCCAGCAGGCCACAAAGGGGTCGTTGGGGCCGGCTGGCGCCAGTAAACCAACCCGGCGCATGGCTCGCTGCACACCTTCGACCTCAAGTCCCTCGGCGCACTGATAGAAGAAGATGTTGCACGACTTCGCGAGCGCCTTCACCGGATCAGTGCCGTCCGTGCCATGCACGCTGTCGCAGAGGATCCCGTGGCCGTGGTATTCGTAACGCCTCTCACACAAGGCGAACGCCTCGATCGAGCGGTGGGGCCGCCCCAGCGCTTCGGCCTGCAGTTGCTCGATGAGCACAAATGGCTTCACGACCGAACCCAGCGACCCATTGCCGCGCCAGGTCATGCCGGGCACGTTGCGGGCGCTGCTACTGGCGATCGGGGCTCCCGCAAACGCGAGCACATCGCCCGTCTGCGCATCAATGACCGCCAGGGCGGCCTCAACGCGGCCTGCATCCGTCGCGTCGGCATGCCGTTTGGCGATATCCTCCCGCGTACGCTGCACCACGACCTCGGCGAGCCGTTGTAGCCCGACATCGAAGGTCACCTGCACATCGTCACCCGACTCCACGCGCAGGTTGCTCCAGAGATGTTGCTCGCGCGCCTTCGCATCGCGTTCGACGAGCCGCATGCCGATGCGACCCGAAAGTTCCGCCTCAAAGCCAGCCTCGACGCCGCTGATGCCACTGCGCGACTGCAACAACAACGCGCGGGAGAAACTCTGCCGCGCATCGATCTGCATGAGGCGGCGTTCCTCCTCACTCGGCGCCGCCTCCGCCGGCACAAGTTCGTCCACCCATCCAGCGGGCATCTGGTCGGCAAGGAAGTTCGACACCCAGACTCTCGGCTGGCTGATCTTGTCGACGTCGAAGACGCGACCGAGCAGCGCGGCCAATGCCGTTCCTTCCACTTCGTTGCCGATGCGCTGCACGGACGGATTGACTTCGAGGCCAGGATGGCGCCGCGCGCCGACGCGCAGGCTCGCCGCGAGTTCGAACGGCACGTGGTCGGCAAACGGCCACGACATCGACTCGACGAGGTCGCCCCACATCGGTTGGCCGTCGTCGTCCAGACGTTGCTTGCCGTCCGGGCCGAGGCGGGCCACGCGCACTTCGAGCAGACTCGCTTCGCGCAGACGCTCCAGTGCCGCAAACAGGATCGGCTCGCCCGAGTCCTCCTTGCGCAAGCGCAGCGCCCGGTCGCTTCGCTCGGTCAGCAGTTCCGTCTCGAACGTATGCAGGTCGGCGAGCAATTCGTCGTACTTGCTGAGCAGTTCCTGCCGCGTGACGCCCGGGATCACGTCCCCGATACCTTGCTGCCCACCCTGCTGGGCTTGCGCGCGCATGGCCGCAAACACGGTCTTGCGCGGCAACCCAGAACACGCCGACAGCACCGTGGTCGCCAGCGGTCCGAGTTCGGCCGTCACGTCCTTCGGGAAGAACCCAGGCCGCAACACTGCCGTGGGCATCGCCAGCAGGTCGCGCGCCGCCGCTTCTGGGCCGAGCACGCCGGACCGGTACGAATAACTCGTGCCCTTCCGCTGTGGTTGCTGCTGCGCCCACAGCATCGCGCCGTGCACCGCGGCACCGATCGGATGGCGCAGCCGGAAGCGCTGGTAGTAGAGCGAGATCTCCATGGTCGGCTCGTCGTAGACGAGCAGGTTGCCGGCTCGATCGCGGATCGAACCGCGCACGCTCGGCACCGAACGGAACGACCAGCGGTTCTCACTGCTGCGGCGCGCCCAGACCTCGTGGTCGTCGACCATCACGTTCCACAGATGCAGCAGCACCACGGCGACGCCCGCGAACAGGAAGCCCCACAGGACCCCGATGCGGGTCTGCGTCGAACTGGCGCCGCTCACGCCTCTTCCTCGAAGGCCACGAGCGGCGGCAGCCACCGCAGCACCGAGAGCAGCGGTGGCAGCAGCAGCGCTGCCCAGATCACTGACACGAGGTCCAGCGAGGCACTCTGCGAAGGTTGTTGGAAGACGCGCCCAAACAGGCCGGCGAGTTTGGGAATCGCGATCGCACACAAAGCCGCCGCTCCAGCCTGCCAGATCCAGCGTTGGCCGAAGAACCAGCTGCGCAGCGGCAGTAGCACGGCCACCGGAATGCCGAGTACGAGCAACTGCACGGGCAGCCCCGCTTCGTCGACGATGGCCCGGCCGGCCGCCGCGCCGAGCAACAACCACGGCAGCGCGCTGCGTTGCGCGAACATCGCGAGGAACATGCAGAGCAACACGCCCACATCGAGTGGCGGCAGGCCAAGATCGCGCCACAACCCGGCGAGCAGGAAGAACTGCGGCGCGAACAAGAACCACAGCAACCACCGTTTCATCGCCCGCCTCCGCCGACCACGACTTCCGCCGTGCGTGGGCCACTCTGGCTGGCGGTCGTCACCTCGACGCGGTCCTGCGGCAGGCCTTCCGATCGCGCATAACCGAGGAACAAGCCGGGCGGGCAGTGCGGGCCATTGCTACCCGTGAACAGGTACCCAGCTGGCAGTCGTTCGTCGACCCCATCAAAGGAGTCGCCGCGCCATTGCAGGATGGCGATGCCGTTCTGCGACCCGACCACCTGCCCCGTGATCTCGCGCGGCCGCAAGCCGGGCTGCTGCGGCAACAACAGCAGGTTCCAGCGCTGCCGCGAGGCAGGAAAGGAGGTGACGAGGCCAAGGCCGAACGCGAGGCCGCGTGCCGTGCCAAGGCAGATGCCGTCCTGCACGACGGCGGCGCCATCGGGCACCGGCCCATCGCACGACAGCAGGTGGCGGCCGTGCACCGCACCCGGCAGATCCCAGACGTAGGCAGCGTGGCGCACTTCGAGCGCGGCCTGGTGGCGCAGGGCAACCAAGGGCGACTCCGGCGCGGGCGCGGTTTGCGAGTCGGCGCGACGGCGCCAGGCCACCACGTGCGACAAGGCGCGCGGCTCAAACGGGGGCACAACGAACACTCCAATGGTCAACGCGTCTTCGCCGACCGCCGCTTCGTAACCCCAGATCCGTGTGCGGCCTAGCCAGAGGCCAGCCGGCGGCTCGCCGGGCAAGGAAGGCAGCGCGATCGTCGTCACCGGCAACCCGGGACGGTCGAGGTTGGCAGCCCGGTATGGGTCGTCCCAGAGATCGACGCGCAAAGGGGCCGGGTCGACCGCGGCAGCGGGTTTCACGACCATGCGCAGGGATCCGCCGTCGGGCAGGTTCACGACGGCGGCCACCGAACGCGCGCTCGCGTGGTTGAGCAGCAGCACTCGCGCCAGGGCTTCGGGAGGATCCTCGGCGGCCTCCCCGCGCCCGGCCTTCTGCAGGAAGCCAAGCAGCACGTTGCCCTTCGTCACGAACTCACAGCAGTCGGCGAGTTCGGCATACGAATGATCGAGGCGCAGCTCGCTCGGTTGCCCACCGCCACCACCACCGCGTCCACGCCGTTCGCTGGCGACCACGCCACAGAGCACCGGTGTGTAGTCGCGCAGCAGTTCGGGCGCGCCAACATCGAGGTCGTACTGGCGAACGCGCGTGTGCAGGTCCTCGGTCAGATCGCGCAACTGCGCCAGCAGGCGCGGCTCGGCAGCCGCCTGCGCGGGAATGCCGGCCCAGGCACTGACGGCGCGCGGCAGCAGGCAGAGGCCGCCCACGAGCGCGCGTTCGACCGGGGCGAAGATCCCGGGCAACGTGAGGCAGCACAAGGCGAACAGCAACATGCCGTACAACCCTGCCGGAAATGCCTCACGCTTCTGCCGGTTCAATGCGCCCTCCGCGCCTAGTCGACTCGACCACTGCCCGCGCGCACGTGGCTGCTAAGTGTGCACTGCTGCCAGCTTGCACTGCGACGACCCCTCAGGCGAGGTCTTCGCCGCCTTCCAGGAACTGCGAATAGAGCTCCAGGTTCTCGAGGAAGATGCCGGTGCCGCGCGCCACTGCTTCGAGCGGACGTTCGGCGACGCGAGTCTCCAGCTCGGTCTCGCGCTCGATGAGCTCGGGCAGCCCGCGCAACAGTGCACCACCGCCACAGAGCGTGATGCCGGTGTCGACAAGATCGGCAGCGAGTTCGGGCGGAGTACGTTCGAGCACCGACTTGATCGCGCCGATCACCTTGCGCACAGGCTCCATGAGCGCTTCGCGCACATCGGCCGAACTGATCACGGCCCGTCGCGGCAGATTGACGAGCGAATCGCGGCCACGAATCTCGACCTGGATCTCCTCTTCGAGCGGCAGGCAGCTGCCCGCGGCGATCTTCAGGCGTTCGGCCGTGATCTCGCCGATGAGCAGGTTGTACTTGGCGCGGATGTACTGCGTGATCGCGTCGTTGAAGTCGTCGCCGGCGACGCGCAGGCACTCGGCCATCACGACGTTGGCAAGCGAGATGACGGCGACTTCGCTGGTGCCACCGCCGATATCAACGATCAACGAACCGCGCGGCTCGTGCACCGGCAAGCCGGCGCCGATGGCGGCCGCCGTCGGCTCATCGACGAGGAACACGCGGCGGGCACCGGCCCGCTCCGCGCTGCCGATCACGGCTCGCTTCTCGACCATCGTGATGCCCCACGGCACGGCGATGACGAGGCGCGGCTTCACGAGACGCTTGCCACCGCATGCCTTGCGCATGAAGTACTTGAGCATCTTCTCAGTGATCTCGAAGTCGGCGATGACGCCGCTCTTCATCGGCCGGATCGCCTGCATGCCCGGCGGCGTGCGCCCGAGGTACTCGAGTGCCGCATCACCGACAGCCATGCCATCGAGCAACACTTCGCTAGTGCCTTTGCGAACCGCGACGACGGAGGGCTCATCGAGAACGATGCCCTTGTCGCGCACGAACACGAGCGTGTTGGCCGTTCCCAGATCGATCCCTAGATCGACAGAGAAGCCGCTCAACAGCCATTCGAACGGTTTGAACATGGAAGCCCTCGGGCGGCCCGCATCGAGGTGCGGGCAAACCTTGACCAACAGACCTGACCAACAGACACGACCAACGGACTCGCCGTGGACCAAACGGCGACGAAAGCCAACGTAGCGCCCCCCGCTCCGGTAGCAACGGATTCTTTGTCGAGGTGCGCGGAGGACCGCAGGAAGTGGCCCGGAAACGCAAGCAGCCCACGCTCGGCGAGTGCCGGGCGTGGGCTGCTTGGTTTGGTCGAGCGTCGGGCCGATCCGCGGATCAGCCCGAAGGAACTAAGCCCCGTAGGCCTTGTTCGCCATGACGACGACCGTGATCGCGAGGGCGAGCAGCAGGAACGTCGTCAGCACGATACCTTCGTCGAGCCCGAGGCCCGGCTTCACAACCACTTCGACGTCTGCCGCAGGAGCGGACTTTGCAACTTTCTTAGCCATGATGAATCTCCTGGAGGGGGTTCGTGGTGCGAGCAACTCCTGGGGACCGGGCTAACGCTCGGTCCAGGAGCCACCCGCGGTCACGATCACGGGGTCTTGGTGGAGGCCTTGTCGCCTTCCTTGATGTCGCCCTTGACCAGCAGGAGGTTGCAGGTCACGGCGTTTTCGGCGGGGTGGTAGCTCGTGGCAACCGCTTCGCCCTTGTAGCCCGACGCGTCATAGATCGCGAAGCTGAACTGGCGCTTGCTGATCTGGTCCGCGATGTCGACGTTGCTCGGGTTGCCGGTGATGCTGATCGTGCACAGACGGCCGCTCGCGTGCGAAACGGTGCCGCTGAGTGGCGGCGCGGCCAGGGCCGGGATGAAGCCGTTCGTCGAAGCGACGCTGACGAGCAGCTTGTTCTCGTTCAGGTCCTTCGTGAGGTCGGCGATCGCGACGTCCTTGCCCTTCACCGTGTCCGTCAGCGACGCGATGGTGTTCTTGAGCGAACGGTTCTCGGCTTCCGCGTCATCCTTGGCGCGAACCGCTTCGTCCTTCGCCTTCTGGTCCGCGATGGCCATCTGGTAGGCCTCCTTGGACTGCGTGAAGGCCGCGCTCGACTGCTGGTTGGCCTGCACGAGCTGGGCATTGACCTGCTTCAGGTCGCCTTCGACCGACGACAGCTGCTGCTCGAGACGAGTGTTCTTGTCGTTGGCAGCTTGCAGGACGTTCTTCAGGCCACCGATTTCGGTTTCGCGCTGGGTCTTGGCGATCACGAAAGCTTGACGTTCGGAAACGCCGCGGGCGACTTCTTGCTTGAGAGCGTCGGCTTCCTTTTGGTGAGCGTCCTTCTCTTGCTCGTACAGGGTCTTGTAGTTGTGCTGCTTCTGCAGGTGAGTGCCGGCGAACCCGACGAAGGCACCTGCGAGAACCAGATTGAGAACGATGAATACGCGACCGATGGGACTCATGATGACCAGGTAACTCCTAACTTGCGGTCTGCCGGGAGGGAACGCCCGAGCAGGAGAGGGCTAGGTGCCAGAGGGGTGAAAAAGCGTTTCGAGGGGCCGCTCCCGAGCAGGGTCTTTGACCGAACATGGGAGGAACCGCACCCACAGCGAGAGGGGCCAAGGGTTGCGGAATCCTAACTCCATGCTTGGAACCGTCAAGAACCTGTTCGTCCGGCGTGCCGCGGATCGCCGCTGCCCACCGGGACGGTAGATGCCGTCCGAGCTACACGGAGTCTAACCCAGGCCAGGATTCCGTGCAGAAACGCAAGGCCGAACACCGCCGTAAAAATCACCCCGGATTGGCCTCTCAGCCATGTCATGGGACGCTGGCGGGCAGGCCGGAGTTCGAGATTCGTGCGCAGAATTCGCGGTCCATTGCCCAAATCGGACAGGATCGGCAGCTCATCGGTCAGGCGCCCGCTGGCGTCGACGGCGAGCGACCACCCGTCGGTCGTGCAGCGCACGATCGGGGTGCGCAGCTCGATCGCGCGGCAAACCGTCATCGCCGCGAGCTGGGTGACCTCGGCGCCGCGCCGGAACCAGGCCTCGTTCGACAGCACGCAGAGAAACTGTGCCCCCTGGGCCACCTGGTCGGCCGCCGGCCCGGGGAAGGCATTGTCGTAGCACATGAGCACCCCGAACGGGACTCCAGCGGCAGTCTGCAGGGGCGGCAGCAGGCGCCCGGGTACACAGTCGGGTGGCGTGCCCAGGGCCGCCTTGAAGGCCGAGTGGATCGCCGCCACCACGCCATCGGGCAACCAACCGACGAAGGGCAGAAACTCCCCGCCCGGCACCAGACACCGCTTCTCCTGGTGGCCGAGCATCCTGCCGTCGGTGGAGAGCAACAGCGCCCCCGGCACATCGCGCTTCTCCATGAGCAGATTGGCCCCCACCAACAGGCGCGACTTCGGCACCAGGGGAAACACGCCGGCCAGCTCGGACTTCCCACCCGCGACGATCTTCTCGATGTTTGGCCCGAGGGGCAGACTGCTTTCCGGCCAGAGAATCAGTTCGGGCGGCTGCGGCTCCGCCAGCAGGCGGCTCGTTGGCTGCAGCAGCCGTGCCTCGAAGAGGTCCGCGAACTTCTTCGACTGCTGGTCCGGCGACAGCCCTTCGTAACCATCCATCGGGTGCACATCGGGTTCGATCGCCGCGATCGACACCACGGACTCGGGCGCCGACGCCGTCCCCCACTCCGCGCCCGCCAGCGTGCTGCCCACCGCGACCAGCACGACGGCGACAAACTGGCGAAGCCCAAGGCGCCATTCGGGCACGGCCACACGCCAACTGCGCCACAGCTGGAGGCTGCAGGCGGCCAGTGCCCCGAGCAGCCCGTTCGCCAGCGGCTCGCCGCCAACCGCCAGCGAACCGAGCAGGCTCGGCCACGGCCAGAACGCGTGGCACGGTTGGCCGTGCGGATAATGGATCTCTGGCATGACGGCGCGCAGCCACGAGGTCGCCGCCACGGCAACCCCAAAACCAACGGCCTGCAGCCACTGCGGCAAGCGCCGCACCGTGAACGTCCCGAGCACGAAGTAGAGGCCACCGAGCACGACCACCGCCACGTAGGCGGGCCACAGGATGTGCCGCACCGACCACGAGAACCACGCCATGTAGACGCAACCGAGCAGGTAGGTGTGCAGCACCGGGCGATGGCCTGCCGTAGCGATCGCAAACCACACCATCAAACCCAGCAGGCACAAGAACTCCGCGCCGGGGAACCAGGCCGGTGGCGCAGCAGCAGCGAGCATGATCCCACCGGCTAGCGCCACGAATGCCCCCGCGGATGGCGCGCGCATCACGGCAACACCACCCCGCGCGAGCCACCGGCAATCGCGACGGTGCTCGTGCCACCTGCCGACAGCTGCCCCGGGATCAGCGCGTAGACCTCGCCGCGCAGCAGGCTGAACGGATCCCCGCTCGGCGACGGTGGCACCAATTCTGCTTGCAGCGCGCCGGCTGGCCCCGCAACGAGCCGCGCGGGCACCGCCTGTAACCGCGCGTTCGGCTGCCATGGCGCACCACCGTGTGGCAACTGCGCACCGAGCTCGCCGGGATCGGCGCCGACCATGGCCAGCAGGAGCGGGCGCACGAGCAGATCGAACACCGTAAAGCTCGACGCCGGATTGCCCGGCAACCCGAACACGAATTGTGGCCCGGTCGCCCGTTCCCGCACGCCGAAGAAGGTTGGTTTGCCCGGCTTCAGGTCGATGCCGTGAAACTGCTCGCGCACCCCGAGGCCCTGCAGCGTGCCATGCACGAGGTCGTGGGTGCCCTTGCTGA
This sequence comes from Planctomycetota bacterium, assembly GCA_020851075.1. GTDB lineage: Bacteria > Planctomycetota > UBA1135 > UBA1135 > UBA2386 > JADZDL01. The sequence continues at coordinate 35,520 of JADZDL010000340.1, forward strand.
CGCCGCCGATCGTGATCAGCACATCCGCACCGTCGAGACCACGCTGCAGCATGGCCCGCAATTCGGGCTCCGAATCAGGCGCGATGCCAAGGCGCACACCACGCGCGCCAACTTCGTGCACCTGCGCCGCCAGGGCCCAACTGTTGCTCTCGCGCACCTGATGCGGTGCAGGCTCGTTTGTCACGGGCACCACTTCATCGCCGGTCGCCACGATGGCCACCACGACCTTGGTGAAGACGGGCACGGTCGCAACCCCGAGCACGGCGAGGGCCCCGATCTGCGCGGCACCGATGCGGCAACCCGCCGACAATACCAACTGTCCGGCGGCGACCTCGCTGCCGAGCCGGCGCACGTTCTGGCCACCGCGAACCGCCTGCTGCAGGGTCACGTTCGCCCCGGCAAAACCGGAAGTGTGCTCGACCTGGACCACGGCATCAGCCCCCGACGGCACCACCGCCCCGGTCATGATGCGGATCGCTTCGCCGGCGGCCACCGCGCGCCCGAACGGGGTCCCAGCAAGGCTCTCACCGACCACCGGCAACACCGTGCCGGCCGCCAGACCAGCGCTGCCGGCATGGACCGCAAAACCATCCATCGCCGAGCGATCGGTCGCCGGCCATGGGCCTGCGGCGTGCATCGACTTCGCCAGGAAGCGCCCGTGGGCCTGCTCCAGCGCCACCATCTCGACAGAACGGGACGCCGCGCCCTGGGACGCGCAGAAGCTAGCGAGGACTTGAGCCCGCGCTTCGACCAACGAAATCGCCTTCGCCATCAACTCGCCTCGGAAAACGCCCGGCCTCGCGAGAGTGCGAACGGGGCGTTACCTCGACAGTGCCGGGCGAGACGGCTTCGCGCAAGCGTTCCGTGCCGGTCAGCGCCAGCAACACGCGAGCAGCAGGAAGCCGCTATCGGCCTTGAGCACGGTGGTCCAGCCGCAACCAGCCGCGACCGCATCGATGTGCTCGCTGACCCCGGTATCGTCGAGGGTCGCGGGCAGGCTCAACCGCAGCGGTGTTTCGGCCCCACCCATCGCCATCACGAGTTCACCGCCGAGCACGTTGGCCAATTCGTGCACCGTGGCTTCGGCGTGCTCATCGACGTCGATCTCCTCCTGCTCGACGCCCATCATGCTGGCCGCGACCTCGGCCAGGAATCCGCGCGACGCCGAGACGACGACCCAGGCACTGTGCTGGTCGCCGGTGATCTCGATCTTGGCGTGCGTGGTGCATTGGGCGAGCGTCTCACCCACCGTTTCTTCGGCGGGTTCCGTGAACACGAACGCCATGCGCTCGAGGGCGTTGGCGGCGGTCTGCTGAAAGTCCTCGGCTGTGATCGTGCTCATGGTCCCGTTACCCCTTCGCCCCGAAGAGTTCCGCGACGAGCGTGCGCAGGTCTTCCGGCTCGAATGGCTTGCGCAGGTAGTGGGTGACGCCCAGTTCGGTCATCCGCTCCAGGCGCTTCTTGTTGCCTTCCGTCGTGACGAGGGCAACCTTCACCTTGGCCAAAGCGGGCAACTTGGCCTTGTGCTCGACGAACTGGAACCCATCCATGACGGGCATGTTGATATCGAGCAGCACCACATCCGCCGGGTCGGTGGCGAGCGCATCGAGCGCTTCCTGGCCGTTGCGGGCCTCGCGCACGAGCGCTGCCGGCACCCCCGCCTGCAGCACCGCGCGTCGGGCTGTGGCGCGCAGCAGCGGCGAATCGTCAACGATGAGGATCTTGTAGTTCATGGTTCCTTGCCTTGGGGAACGGGCGTGGTCTTCATTCCCTGCGCCCACAGCGCCCCTTCCTTGTCGCGCGTTCGCAGTTTGACTTCGCCCGTGGAGAGGTTGAGCGTCATCGTACGGGCCTGGCCGCCTCCCGTATCCTCGGCGGCCAGGATCGTGCCATCCTTCCAGAAGATCTTGCGGAGGATCGTGCGGTTGCGCTTACCGATCGCAAACACCCCCGCGTCATTGATGATCTCGGCGCCGCCAGCGGCGCAGACAATGAGGCGATCCTTGCGGGCGCCCGCTTCGGCGAGCTTGCGGAACATGAGCGGAATGCCGGTCGTGGCATACATGAAGGGCTTCAGCTCCTTCGGATCCGCCTGCTCCGCTGGTTGCGGCAGCATGAAGTGCAACAACGCCCCGACCTTGGCAATCGGATCGAACGCGGACAGCCCGATGCACGAGCCGAGCGCATAGGTCACGAGGTGACCCTGGGTGGCCTTGCCGACCGCCATGTCGGCAACACCTACCACGATTCCGGTACCTGGGACGTAGTCGGACACTGGTCAGGCCACCTGTCCGAGCAATGCGGGATTGAGGTCGCCGATGACCTTCTCGATATCGAGCAGGATCAACACACGATCTTTGAGCTTGCCAAGGCCGGCGATGTAGTCGCCGGCGGCATTCGCGCAACGCGGCGCGGTCTCGAACTGCTCACTCTCGACGGTCAGCACTTCGCTGACGGTGTCGACGATGCAGCCGACCTGCACGGCACTTTCGCCTTCGCGGCCGACGTCCACGACCACGATACACGTCTCGTTGGTGTAGTCCGTGGGCTCCATGCCAAACTTCAAGCGCAGATCGATCACCGGGATGATCTTGCCACGCAGGTTGATGACCCCGCGCACGAAGTCGGGTGTGCGCGGCAGCGGCGTCACATCGACCATGCCGATGATCTCGCGCACCTTCAGGATGGCGATGCCGTACTCTTCCTTGGAAAGATAGAACGACAGGAACTTGCCCGCCGCAAACGCGGCCGCAGCCAGTGCCTTACCCTTGTTCTCGATCGTGCCATTCATGGTGTTGTTTCCTAAGAGACGCCGACGGCGGAGTTGACCAACGAGCCGACATCCAGAATCAGCGCGATGCGTCCATCGCTCATGATCGCGCCGCCGGAGACTCCGCAGACGCGGTCGCCCTGCATGCCCAGTGACTTGATCACGACCTGCTGCTGCCCGAGGATCTCGTCCACGAACAAGCAACTGCGGTCGCCATCGACCTCGACGACGATCAGGATGCCCTCCGTCATGTCGTCGAAGCCACTCGACTGCTCAAAGATCTGCTTCAACCGGTAGATCGGCAGCACGGTGCCGCGCACGCGCACGCATTCGCCGCGATCGATGAGGTAGTGAACATCGTCATTGCCGGGCCGGAAGCTCTGCTCGATGCTCAGTGTCGGCACGACATACCGTTCGCGTCCCACACGAACGACCATGCCATCGATGATGGCCAGCGTCAGCGGCAGTCGCATGCGGAACGTGGTGCCCTCGCCAAGACGACTCTCGATCTCGATCTTGCCGCGCAAGGCTTCGATGTTGCGGCGCACGACGTCCATGCCGACGCCGCGGCCACTGAGATCGGTGACCTTCTCGGCCGTCGAGAAGCCGGGCAGGAAGATGATGCCAAACGCCTCGGCATCCGACATGTCCTGTGGTTTGGTCTCGGCGGGCAGCAGTCCCTTTTCGACGGCCTTCTGCACGACCCGGTTCTTGTCGATGCCGCGGCCATCGTCCTGGATCTCGATCACGATCGAGCCACCCTGATGGTACGCGCGCAGCAGCAGCTGCCCTTCGAGGTTCTTGCCGGCCAGGCGCCGATTGTCGGGCACCTCGATGCCGTGGTCGATCGCGTTGCGGATCATGTGCACCAGCGGATCCGAAATCTGCTCGACCACGTTGCGATCCAGTTCGGTGTCTTCCCCCTGGATCGTGAGCGCAACCTTCTTGCCCGATTTGCTGGCGACGTCGCGCACGAGGCGCGCCATCTTCTGGAAGGTCGGCTTCACCGTCACCATGCGCAGCGACATCGCCGCTTCCTGCAGGTCGCGCGTGATCTTGCCGACTTGGCTGATATTGCGCGCGAGCGATTGGCTATCAAGGCGCTGGATGGCCTGATCCTGGAGCACCATCGATTGCGCGATCACGAGTTCGCCGACCATGTCGACGAGCATGTCGAGGCGCGTCGTGCTCACCTTGACGGTGCGCTCGATCTTTGCGGCCTTGTGTTCGGTGGCGTCCTCGGACGCCGGCGCTTCTTTGCCCGATGCCGTCGAAGGCCTTGGTTGCGGCTTCAACACCTGTTTGTCGACGGGCTTCTCGGCGACCGCCTTGTTGGCAACGGGGCGCTCCACGACCGTTGGCTCCGTCGCGCCGGACTTCGGCTCAGGCACCACTGCGTCGCACTCCGCCTGGACCATCGCCTCGCACGGCGCCGGCTCTTCCACAGCCACGTTCGTCGCTGCCGATTCTTCGCGCGACGAAGCCTTCTGCAGCTTTCCGACCAAGGTCTTGAGCTGGCTCTGCAGCGGCGCCGGCTGGCCCTCGATCGAGTTGATCATCTGGTTGATCAAGTCGCCCGATGCGAGGATCAAGTCCACGTCATCCTGGCAGAAGTTCATGCGCTGCGAACGCGCCTGGTCGAGCAGGGTCTCCGAGACGTGGGCCAGTTCGACGAGTGGCGTGAGGTTCAAGAACCCGGCGACGCCCTTGATGGTGTGGAAGGCCCGGAACGTGAGGTTGATGTGCTCGAGGTCGTTCTTGTTGCCTTCGAGCGCGAGCATGGCCGCTTCGGCCTCCACGAGATGCGACCGCGCCTCGGTGACAAACTCGGGCAGGCTGTCCGCAAACTCGCCGCCCACTTCCAGCTGCACACGCGGTTCATCGCCCGTAGGGCCGGCGGTCGTCGCCCCCCCCGTATCAGCTGCGATCTTGCGCAGCTTTTCGAGCAGCATCGTGACGTCCGGAAACTCGGCGCGCGCGTCGCGCGTCAATCGATCGAGGAACTGCTTGAGCACGTCGGCGCACTCCAGCATGACGTCGACCGGGAACCCGCGCTGGCTCTCGGTGCACGCATCGATGGTTGTCTCGGCCTGGTGGCAGAGTTGCTGCGGCCCACCCATGTTGAGCACGCCGAACTCCGCCTTCATCGTGTGCACGACGCGGCGGATGCCACCGATCGTCTCAACCTGGTCCTGGCTGCTTTCGACCGCCAGGATGTCCTCTTCGAGTTCGGCGACCGAACCAATGGCGTGGGAAACAAACATGCCCACGGTCTCAAGGAAGTGCTTTTCCTCCTCAGGATCGGGAATGGTCAACAGCGGCGGCGGCACGATTTCGACCGCTCCGCCCCCCTTGCCACTCTGCACGGCGCAGGCGCAAGCGAAGTCGACCAGGCGACTGAGATGCTCGATCACCATCTCGGCATGCGGCGCGTAACTCTGGTCATCCAGACCAAGCTGCTGCAAGGTCTCGGCGCCGACCCGGCAGAGTCTCGCCAGTTCGTCGAGCGACGTATGGGAGGCATCTTGCTCCAAGGCCTTCATCTCGCGCACGAGATCGGCGACGGCCTTTTGGCCTTCGCTACGTACGCGTTCGACGACTTTCTGAAGGTTCTCGATACCGGTTGCTAAGACCATTCTGACGGCTCCAACGGCGGCGTGTTTTCCTGCGACCACGCCCGTATCGGAACCAGTCATTGCGACACTTGAGCAAGTCGCAATCGCTTCGCTTATGGACTACCCGCCAGCCATGGCTGCGCCACAGAGTTTGTAGAGCAATCGGGCACCAACATTGGCGTCCCACTCGTCCTGGCCCGGGGCGACTTCGACGAGATCAAACCCCACAATGCGCCGTCCACTCTCCACGACCGCCCCGATCATGTGCACCGCTTCGGCAAACGACAGGCCGCCCGGAACCGGGGTGCCGGTGTGCGGGCACAACGCCGGGTCGAATCCGTCAATGTCGAAACTCACGTAGACATTCCGTGGCAGGGCAGCAATCGCCTCCTGACAGAGCGTGTCGAACGTGACGCCTTCAAAACGACGCCGCTGCCAAACGCCATCAAAGTGCGTGATCACGCGACCACCACTTGCCTGGATGGCATGGAACTCCTGTTCGCAGAAGTCGCGAATGCCTACCTGGACGAGCCTCTGCACCCCCGCCACGTCCCGCAACACGTTGTCCA
>JADZDL010000341.1 GCA_020851075.1 Planctomycetota bacterium
GGCGGCGGTTGGCGCGGCCGGAGTCGGAGCTTCCGTGCGGACGGCCGGTTCACTGCAGGCCGAGAGCAGCAGAACGAGCAGCATTCCCAGGGCGGAGGGAGCCACGGCTCGGGACCTGGACGAGGGGCGGAATAGCATGCGGGGAGGATACTGGGTAGGGGCCTATTCGTTCCGGTTCGGAGCGATCCGATCGCCAATGGGCCGTCGCCAGCGGTTCGCCGCCGGGGGACCGCGGATGCAGGTTGCGCAGGCAGTCGCTGGGAATGTGCGGGTGGTCCTTCCCGGAACCCGCGCCGCAAGTATCATCGCGCGCCGACCGCAGCAGCGTGCTGCCGCGGTGCATGTGCCCAGCGGTCCGATTCCTCGACGAGGCGACTTCCTCGACGGCTGGCGCATGAGACCTTGTGTCAGCCGAGGAAGTCATCATCGAATGGGCAAGAGACTCTACGTTGGGAACCTTCCCTACGACGCCGACGAGGCCATGCTGCGTGAGGCCTTTGGCCAGGACGGGCGCATGGTGGAACGCGTCCACATCGTGATCGATCGCGAAACCCAGCGTCCGCGCGGGTTCGCATTCGTGGAGATGGCCACGGACGAACAGGCGAAGCTGGCCATCGCGGCGATGGACGGCACCATGTTCGGCCCGCGCCAGCTGCGCGTCACCGAAGCCGAGGAACGGCGTCCGGCGGGGCCGGGCGGGCCCGGGGGACCACGGGGTCCAGGTGGTGGTGGCGGCGGGTATAGCGGTGGTCCGCGGCCAGATCGTGGGCCGAGTTCCGGCGCGCCGAGCCCGCGGTACAGCGGTGGCGGCGGCGGGGGCGGTGGCTACAGCGGAGGTGGTGGCGGCGGCGGTGGCTACAGCGGTGGCCCTTCGCGCGACGATCCGTCTCGCAATCGCTTCGGCCCTGACGCACGTCCGAAGGGCGAGCGTGGGCCGGCACCGAAGAAGGCGGCCCCGCGGCGACGTGAGGACGACAGCGATGCGTTTGGCGGCCGGCGCGGCAGCGGCCGGTTTGACGACGACGAAGACGAATAGTCCGTTAGTCCGTCGCCGTCCGAAACGAGCGTGGTCTTCGCTCTGCCCTTGATGTTAGGTATCCGTTAGGTATACCGCAGGGGTGGTTCTCCTGCTCGCCCGCACCCAATACTCCCTGCTGACGGCTCCCGCCTCGCCGCGGGCGCTGTGCGAGGAGGCCGTTCGGCGCGGCTGCGACCACCTCGTGCTCTGCGACAGCAACGGGCTCTACGGCTTGCTGCCATTCGCCCGCGAGGCGGCGCGCGTCGGCCTGCGCGCCGTGTTCGGCTGCGAGATCGTGCACGCGGGGCATCGGCTCGTCGTGATCGCGCGCGACCGCACGGGCTACGGCTCGTTGTGTGCGCTGCTTAGCGAACGCCACGGCATCCTGCCCGCGGGGGAGGTGCGCGACTTCGATCTACCGCGCGCGTGCGAACGTCATGCGCAGGGGCTCTGGTTTCTGTGCAACGACCCGCGCTTGTTGCCGTCGCTCGTCGTGCGGGTGCCGCCCGCACAGTTGCTGGTCGCGTTGCCGGGGCACGGCATCGCGCCGACGGCGGATGCCCACCGGTTTGTCGTCGAAGCGAGCGAACCGGAGACGGGGCGCAAATTGCCCGATCCGGGGCCCCGCTGGCCGCGGCAGCAGTTGCTCGATCTGGCGCGCGATCTCGACCTGCGGGTGTGCGCCGTGCACGACGTGTGGTTTCCGGCCGAGGCGGACTTCGTGCTGCACCAGCACTTCCTCGCCGTGAAGTGGAATCGCGCGCTGCGCGGCGGCGATGCGGCGGACGATCTGCGCGGCATCTGTACGGCAGCACAGCAGGCGCATCTGCCGCCGCGTGGAGCGCAGCAGGCGCGTCACGACGACCAACCCGCCGCGATCGCGATGGCCGAAGCGGTGCTCGCGAGTTGTGAGCTGTCGTTCCCCGAACGCGCTGCGCCGGTCTTTCCACCGGTGGTGTTGCCGGCGAATACCACGGCGGCTGCGCACCTGCGCGAACGCGCGCTGGCGGGGCTTCTACGCCAGTATGGCGACAATGCCGTGGCGCGCGCGCGCTGCGACCACGAACTTGGCGTGATCGAGCGCATGGGGTTTCCACCGTACTTCCTGGCGGTGTGCTCGATTGCCGACCTCGCGCGGGAACGCCATATCCCGTTTGTCGGGCGCGGTTCGGCTGCCGACAGCCTCGTGGCGTACTGCCTGGGCCTCACCGAGGCCGACCCGCTGCGCTACGGGCTGCTGTTCGAGCGGTTCTTGAATCCGGGGCGCAGCGACCTGCCCGACATCGATCTCGACTTCTGCTGGCGTCGCCGCGATGAGCTGATTGCGGCCGTCTACGCGCATTTTGGTCACGACCACGTGGCGATGATCGCGACCTACAACACGTGCGGGCCGCGTGCGGCCTACCAGGAAGCCGCGAAGGCGATGGGGTTATCGCCTGCGGAGGCGGCGCGGCGCAGCAAGCTGCTGCCGTGGCATCTGCACGGCGAAATCAACTTTGCGCAGGTGGTCGCCGAGACCCCGGGCTTCTGGCGGCGCGGTGCGCGCGCCGGTGCGGGCATCGATGGCGATGTGCTGCCGCCCGCGCGCGAAGTGCAGTTGCTCGCGGTGGCGCAGCACCTGCTTGCCGCACCGCGTCATCTCGGCGTGCATCCGGGCGGTGTCGTGATCACGCCCGAGCCGATCTGGACCCATGCGCCGCTCGAACGCAGCCAGAAAGGCGTCGTCGTCACGCAGTACGACATGCACTTCGTCGAGGGCCTTGGCCTCGTCAAGATCGACCTGCTCGGCAATCGGGCGCTGTCGATCGTGCACGACTGTACGACGATGTTGCAGCGCCATGGCATCGTGGTGCCCGATCTCAAGCAGGTTCCCGAGGACGATGCGCGCACGGTGGCCCTGCTGCAGAACGCGGGCACGCTCGGTTGTTTCCAGGTCGAGTCGCCGGCGATGCGCACGCTGCTGCAGCAGGTGGCGGCCGACAGCATGGACCGCGTGATCCAGGCGATTGCGCTCGTGCGCCCCGGTCCCGCGGCGTCGGGCATGAAGGATGCGTTCGTGGCGCGCGCGCGTGGGCTCGAGCCCGTGACGACGGCACATCCTCTGCTCGCCGAAGTGTTCGCCGACACGTTCGGCATCATGCTCTACCAGGAAGACGTGATCCGCGCGGCGATGGCGGTGGCGGGCCTCGATGCGACGGCTGGCGACGGGCTGCGGCGGCAACTCGGCAAACGTGCCAACGGCGCGCGCGCGGGCCAGGAGTTTGACCAGTTCCTGGTGGCCGGGCTCAAACGGGGCCTGCCGCGACCCGCGATCGAGCAGGTCTGGAACGAGATGGCGCGCTTCGCCGCGTATTCGTTCTGCAAGGCGCATTCGGTGACCTACGGCCGCCTCGCGTTCCGCTGCGTCTACCTCAAATCACGCTGGCCGGTGGCGTTTCTCGCGGCGGTGCTGCGCAACGATGCGGGGTACTTTGCGCCCGGCGTCTACGCCGAGGATGCCAAACGGCTCGGCGCGAAGTTGCTGGGGCCGTGCGTCGATCGTGGGCCGGCCGACTACGAACTCGAAGCGCCGACCACGATCCGCATCGGCCTGCGGCAGGTGCGCGGGCTTGGCGAACGTACGGTGCAGGCGATCCTTCGCGCGCGCGCGGCCGGTGGGCCGTTCCGTTCGTTGCCCGACTTCCTGCAGCGCGTGCGGCCGTCGCGCGACGAAGCCGAGAACCTGATCCTGTGCGGCGCGCTCGATGGACTGCAGACGACGCGGCCCGAACTGCTGTGGCGGTTGCAGGTCGCGATGACGCGGCAAGGGCAGGTGGTGGCGCAGCGCACCGCGGCGGCCGCGCACGGGGCGTTGTTTGCCGAGGCGTGCAAACCGCGCGAGGTCGTCTATCCGTGCTTGCCCGAGTTCGATGAACAGCGCCGCACCGATGCCGAACTGCGCCTGCTCGGGTTTGCCCTCGGCAGTCATCCGGTCGACGTGTTGTGGCGTCGCGGCGAACTGCCGGCGTTGCGCGATGGGGTGCCGTGCGGCGCGCTCGCCGAGCACCTCGGCGAACTCGTCTCGGTGTGTGGGTTCGCCGTCGCATTCCGTCCGCACCGCAGCGAACAGGGCTCGATGTGCTTCGTCACGCTCGAGGACGGCAGCGGCATCGTCGAAGCGACGCTGTTCCATCGGGTGCACCAGCAGTACGGCGGTGTGCTGCAGGGGCGCGGACCGTTCGTGCTGCGCGGCACGGTCGAAGAGCGACTCGGCGGAGTGGGCCTACACGTGGTTTCGGTGGCGCTGGCGGGCAACGCGGATCAGCGCCGTTCGTAGACGCGCACCCAGTCGACTTCCATGCGTTGCGGGAACACGCTCTCGTCGATGCCCTTCTGGCCACCCCACGAGCCGCCGACCGCGAAGTTCAGCAATAGGAAGAACGGCCCATCAAACGGCCAGCTCGCCGCACCCGTGTGGTCGTTGTCGACCGCGAAGGTGAGGCGTCCATCGATCGAAAACACCATACGTTCGCGATCCCATTCGACGGCGTAGGTGTGGAACGTCTCGCTCGCATCGGCGAGCGGGATGCGCGTGCCGCGCCCGTTGCCGCGCATATGGTTGTAGCCATCGCTGTGCACGTTGCTGTGCACGACGCCTGGCTCGAACCCGACGAACTCCAGGATGTCGATCTCGCCGCACGCGGGCCAATGCGCCGCCGGCCAGTCGTTGCCGAGCATCCAGATGGCGGGCCAGACGCCGCGGCCGCGCGGCAGCTTGGCGCGCACTTCGACCCGCGAGAACGAGAAGCTGGCTTTGCCCTTCGTATGCAGGCTCGCCGCCGTGTAGGCCGAACCGTCGTGGTCCTGCCGATGCGCTTCGAGGATCAGGTGGCCGTTCTCGATCCGCGCGTTGCGGGCCTCGCGCGTATAGAACTGCGCTTCGCCGTTGCGGATCTTGCCGTCTTCGTAGTCCCAGTGGCTCGGATCGGGCAGGCCGTCGTGGTCGAACTCGTCGGACCACACCAGCTGCCAGGTTGGCTGCTCAGTAGGTGCTGTCGCGCACGAAGCGAACAAGAACGCGAGGACCAGGTAGTGAAGGCGCACCTGCGCAGCGTGCCCGTTCCACCGCGCGCAGGGAAGCCCGCTCCCGACGTTCACGCGATCGGCAGGCTGCTGCGCGCGCGGAACATCGCATCGTGCACCTTCTGCACGGCGGCGGCACGCGCATGCCGCGGACCGCGGCCAACCTCTTCGACAAACCGGCAGGCCGCGAACTTGGCAGCGCGCGTTTCGTACGCAGCGATCCACTCGTTCCTGCCGGCTTGCAGTTCCTCCGGGAACGGCCAGATGCCCGAACGCGGCCGCAGTGGTTCGCGAATGCCGACGCGCCACGGTTTGGCGCTCACGCGCGCGCGAAAACAGCCCTGCAGTTTGCACAGCCGCACGTAGCGGTGGTCGGTGCCGAGCATCTTGAACAGGGCGTGCACAGCGGGGCTGTTTGGGTCGAACGTCGCGTGCAAGGCCATGAGGCGAATGCCCAACGGCGTCTCGTAGATCGCAAACCGTCCTTCGGACAGCGGCGCCAGGGCTTCACGCACCCAGATAAGCAGCGCGTTCTTGCTGCGAGCGAGGTTGGCGGGGCTTTCCAGCAATCGGGAGCGCATGCGGGCAACGGCGACCAGCAGCACGATTGTGAGCACGCCAGCGATCCAGGCGAGGGTGGTGCGGGCCGTGGTGATCGACCAGACGACGAGCGAAAGGCCCAGCAGGCAGATGACTGCCGTGGCGATGCCGCACACGATCTTGATATGCGGTGGCAATGCAAGGTGCAGATCGACATCGGCAAACAGCACGTCGGGTACATTGAGGCAACGGGCGCCATACCGATTGCGCGTCACGACCTCGCTGCCGTCGTGCGCGATGACCTCTTCGCGAATCGGCAACACGTCATCGCCGTAGGTCATCCGGCGTTCGCGGCCTGGCACATGTTCGCCCTGTTGCA
>JADZDL010000342.1 GCA_020851075.1 Planctomycetota bacterium
AATCGCGCGGGCTCGCGCCGGGCAAGGGTGATGGTGTGGACCTGCTGCGCGGCATGAACGGCTGGATGTTTGCGCTGCTCGTGCTCGCGCTGCCACTCGCGTACCTGGCGATGACGCCGCTGGCCGCGGAGGAAGGCTCCGACACGCTCGTCGTGCTGCTCGAACTGGTCGGCATGCTCGGTCTGTTTGGCAGCGTGTTGTTACTCGCGCCAGGGGCTGTCGCCGTGCTCGGCCGGCTATTCCTGTTGCCGATGCGGCTCGTGGCGCCGATGTCGGCGTGGCTCGTGGGCAAGGTCGTGAGTCGTTCCGCGGGTCGTGTGGCCGCGGCCGTGTGCGGCTTGTCGGCCGTGCTGCTCGCCTTGCTCGGCCTGAAGAGCGTGACCGGCTCGCTGCGCGCCGAAGTCGATGTGTTCGCACAGCAGGCGCTCGACGACCGGATGTTCCTGCGCAGTACCCCGGCCACGCCGGCGGCCGTAGCGAAGCTCGCGACGCTGAAGGGCGTACAGCAGGTGGATGCGTTCGAGGGGGAACAACTGTGCAGCGGTTTCCTGCTGCGCGGCCTTGCCGTGGAAAGCGCCGCGGGGCTGGGTTCTTGCCTCGAAGGCATGCCCGAGCTCGTTCGTCGCTACGCGGATCCAAAGGAGCGAACGCTCGTCGTGAGCAGTCGTCTCGCGCGGCATCAGAGCCTGCACGAAGGCAGCGTCGTCACGTTGGCCGATCGCAACGGACTCACCGTCGCGTACCGCGTGCTGCTCGTCAGCGACCGTTCGGGTTTTGACATGGACGAACGCGCCTGGGCCGTCACGTCGCCGCACTGGATGCATCGGGACTTCTGCACGCCGGATACGAGTGTGGAGCACATCACGCTGCGCTTGCTGCCGGGCGCCGACACCGATGCGCTGCTGGCTGCCGCGCGCACGATGTTGCCTTCGGTGCCGAAGGCGAAGACCGGCGCGTGGATTCGCGACTTCCTGCGCCGCGACGTCGACAAGGACTTCGTGCTGTTCGATCTGCTGTTGCTGCTCATGCTCGTGCTGGCTGGCGTGGGCCTGCTGAACGGCATGACCATCGCCGCCATCGGTCGCAGCCGCGAACTCGGGGTGCTGCGCGCGCTGGGCATGAGCCGCGGCGCGCTCGCGGGCAGTTTCCTGCTCGAAGGGGCCCTCGTGGCGATCCTCGCGTCGGTGATGTCGCTGCTGCTGGCGCTGCCGATGGCCTGGGTGCTCGTGCGCGGCATGAACCGCGTCGCCGCTTTGGATGCGCCCGTGACGTTGCCGTACACGTGGTTCTGGGTGGTGCCCGCTGCGGCACTGCTCACTGGTGTGCTGTCGGCGATCGTGCCGGCGCGGCGGTCCTTGCGGCAGAGCCCGAGCGAGTCCGTTCGCTACGAGTGAGCGCCCGCGCGCGCTCGGGTCGGCTCGCTCAGCGCAGGCCGAGGCGGGCGCGGCCGCCGTTCGTGATCACGGCACCGAGCGGATTCTGGATGCTCGCATCGATCACCAGAGCCTGGTTGTAGTAGTTGAGGCCCGCAAAACCCGGCGTGCTCGGCAGCGGGAACGGGAACCGCACCGAGCCGCCCTGGTGGAACGCGAAGAACGGATCGTCGATCGACTGCCACGCGAAGCAGCCCGGCATGCCGTAGATGCCCAGTGGGGCCGGCAACGGGTTGCCCTGCCACGCGACGTCGGTGAAGCCGTAGATCACGATGAGCATGCCTGGCTGCGGCGGCAGGTTCTCCAATTGCAGTTCGAAGACATCGCCGAGCCAGGGGCGTTGGCCATCGGCGGCGCGCAGCGAAGGCTGGCCCCAAGGGCCCGGGCAGCCGGTGCCATAAGGTTCGAAGGTCGCGGTCGGCGTGCTCGCGTAGAGGCGGGTCTCCGGCAAGGCTGCCTGGAAATTGCTGCCGCCGTGCAGGAGGGAGGTGTCCGTGGCGGCGTGGTGCACGAGCACGCTTGCATACCGCGGGCCCGGTGTCGTCGTGGGGCTGATCGTTTGCCAATCCGTGCCGTCCCACTCCCAGGTGTCGGCGAGGCAGGCGAAGTTGCCATCGAGTCCACCCTGCAGCAGCACGCGGTACCGTTCGGCGGCGAACGTCATGCTGGCGTAGGCGCGGGCTGCGGGCGAGTGCACGGGGGCCTGCAAGGTCCACTGCACGCCGTCGTGCGTCCACGTGTCCCCGAGCGGCCCCGTGGCCCCGCGGCCACCAAACAGCACGACCTGCTGGTGCGCGGCATCGAAGGCAGCTGCGTGGAAGTCGCGCGCCGTGGGGGCCGGGCCGCCGAGCAAGGTCCAGGTCGTGCCGTTCCAGCGCCACGTATCGCCCAATGGCTGGAAGCTCACTCCGCTGCCGCCGAACAGGACGAGGTCGCCGCCTGGTCCCTCGACCAGCGAATGGGCCTGGCGGGCGGCGGGCCCAGGGATTGGTGTGAGCAGATTCCAGCCCGCACCGTTCCATTCCCAGAGGTCCCCGCGGCTGCCGCCGGCGTCGCGGCCACCAAACAGCAGGACCTGACCACGATGGTTGTCGAAGGCCACGGTGTGGTACTGGCGCGGCGAAGGACCACTCGCGGAAGCCTGGGCCCAGACGGTGCCGACCCATTCCCACGTGTCGCCCAGTTCGTTGCCGGCCAGGGTCGTGCCGCCAAACATCACGGTGCGTTCGCGCCCCGGATCGTAGGCCGCCGCGTGGTGCAGACGGCCGCCCGGCGATTCGTCCGGCAGTTGCAGGGTCCAGGTCGAAGCCGGCCCGAGCGTGAGCAGGTCGCCGTAGCGCTGGCCTTGCGCGCCAAGTCCACCCGCGAGCACGATCTGCTGGTTGCCCGCGTCGAAGGCTGCGGCCATGGCCGAGCGCGCCGTGAGGCCCGCAGCGAGCACCGGCGACCAGACGCCGCCCGAGAAGGACCACTGGTCCGAACGTGGCCCAAGGTCGTCTTCTCCGCCGATCAGGCGCAGGGTATTGCCGGCGTAGGCAACGAGTGCCGCTTCGCTGCGCGACGGCGGGGAACTGCCCGGCTGCAGTTCGGTCCAGGTGTGGTTGGTGTAGGTCCAGGTGTCCGCCCGCACGCCCGTGGTGTCCCGGCCGCCAAACAGCACGATTGGGCCAAAGCTGCCGGCTGCAGCGCTCGCGCCTTCGCGCGGCGAAGGCGAGGTCGGGCTGCTTTCGAGGTTCCAGTTCGTGCCGTCAAACGACCAGGTGTCGCCAAGCAGAGACAGGTTGCGACGGCCTCCAAACAGCACGAGATGACCCGTGCTGGCGTCCAAACCAAGGCAGTGGCTCTGGCGGGGCTGCGGGCCGGCTGCGGGGACCAGGGTCCAGGCGCTGCCGTCGTAGTTCCAGGTATCGCCGAGTTCGGTGTTCACCCCGCGCCCACCAAAGAGCCAGACCCGCTGGTTGCCGGGGTGGTAGACGAGCCGGTGATGGCTGCGCGCCGCCGGGCCGATTACCTCTCGGCGAATGCGGCTAGTGGGCGTCCACTCGTAGAGGTCTTGCGTTGGTCCGGTGCCGTCGGCACCGCCAAACAGGACCGTGGTCGTGCGGGACGGGTCGTAACACGCCGCGATGCCGGCCTTGGGAAGGAAGAGTTCCGCGCGTTGCCAGGTCGCTTGCGCGTGGGCCAAGGTTCCACACCAGAAAACGGCCAGTCCGGTAGCCGGGAATCGGAGCCTCCAGGACTGAAACCCCGGGACCATCACGCGAGCTCTCTTGGACACCGCATCCAACGGGTCATAGCCATTGCCTACCTAGTGGGTTACCGTGTTCGAGACGATAGATGACCATTCTCCCGCAATCCGAGCCGTCGACTTCGAATCTGAGAGCCCGGGTGTGCCTGCCGGTTCTCTTTCGTCTCGCGCTGCCGTACCTGCGGGGCGAATTGCCCATGTGGGCCAAGCTGTATCGGCTGGTTGGGGGGACGGCCGATGAGAATTGGCGGCAAAGCGGCTTGGCTACGGTGCGTGGCAAGACCCACGGGTATGAGCTTACCCTGGACCTGTCCAACTGGTCCGAGCGCCTCTCCTGGAGTCTTGGCCGGTACCACGATCTGCCGATCCAGCAAGCTCTGCAGCGGGTGCTGCGCGCCGGCGATACGTTCGTGGACATCGGTGCCAATCTGGGCCTCGTCTCGCTGCTGGCCAGCCATCTCGTCGGTCGCACGGGCAAGGTGATCGCCTGCGAACCAAACCCAAGCCTCCTGGAGCGGCTGCGCTGGCATCGTGAGCACAACGATCTGTCGCAGATCGAGATCGAGAGCAAGGCCCTCGGGGCGAAGCCTGGAATTGCGGAATTGCACGAGTTTGCGGGCCATTCGGGCTGGGGGTCTTTGTGTGCGAACGGCCCCGACGGCAAGCCCCCAACCCGTCGTTTTGAGGTGCCGGTCATCACCGGCGACGACCTGCTCGCGGGGCTGCCCGAGGCGGCCCCGATGATCCTGAAGATCGACGTCGAGGGGTTTGAAGTGCCCGTTTTGACGGGCTTGCAGCGCACGCTCGCCCAGCGGCTACCGATCGTGTTCCTGGAGGTTGCGGATGCGCACCAACGCCGAGCCGGCTACTCGGCCGCCGAACTGCGGGGCCACCTCGAACGCCTCGGCTACCGCGGCTACGTGCTGGAGATGCCGCGCACCTTGTGGGGGCGGCGTCTACGCATGCGGCCCTTGGACACCGTGCGCTACTCCGAGGTGGATGTGATGTTCGTGCCGCCGCGCGGCCCGCTCGCCGAACGGGTGGCGCCGCTGCTCCGCGGCGATTGAGAGCCAACCGAGAAGGGGCGGCACGCGGCGCCGGTGCGCGCTCGCCGGCTGCGCTGTGGACTGCGCCACGCCGCCGGGGTACGAATGCCCCTTCGCCGAACTCGGCCAAACTCCATGATGAAGCAGCGTTCTCCCTGGCAGCGCACCCATACCTGTGGCGAATTGAACCTCGCGCACCAGGATCAAGAAGTCGTCCTCAACGGCTGGATCGAAAACCACCGCCACCACGGACAGTTGGTGTTCCTCGACCTGCGCGACCGCTACGGCGTGACGCAGGTGGTCATCGACCAGGAAGCGGCCGGCATGGCCGCGGGTACGTTCGACATCGTGCGTCGCCTCGGTGCCGAAGACGTGATTTCGGTGAAGGGCCGCGTGCGCGCGCGCGATGCCGACAAGCAGAACAAGAACCGCGCGACGGGCGAGATCGAACTCGTGGCGTTGCTCGTCACGGTGCTCAGCGAAGCCGAGACGCCACCGTTTGAAGTGCTCGACAAGGCTGAGGCCAACGAAGAGCTGCGCATGCAGTATCGTTACCTCGACCTGCGTCGACGGCCGCTGCAGGAGGCGCTGCAGAAGCGCGCGCGCTTCACTACGGCGATTCGCAATTTCCTGCACGACAACCGGTTCATCGACATCGAGACGCCGATCCTCACGAAGAGCACGCCCGAAGGCGCGCGCGACTATCTGGTGCCAAGCCGCGTGCACGCTGGCAAGTTCTTCGCGCTGCCGCAGAGTCCGCAGATCTTCAAGCAGCTCTGCATGGTGGCCGGTCTCGATCGCTACTACCAGATTGCGCGTTGTTTCCGCGACGAGGACCTGCGCGCCGACCGCCAGCCGGAGTTCACGCAGATCGACTTGGAGATGTCGTTCGTCGAAGAACACGACGTGCTTGACATGGTCGAGGAAATGGTCGTGCACGGCATGCGCGAAGGGTTTGGCATCGAACTGCCGCAGCCGTTCCCGCGCTTTGACTACAAGGAAGCGATGGAACTCTACGGCTGCGACAAGCCGGACCTGCGTTTTGGCATGACGCTCACCGATTGCACGGCCCTGGCGCAGAAGAGCGACTTCAAGGTCTTCTCGGGTGCGGTCGCCGCCGGCGGTATCGTGAAGGGCATCTGCGCCGAAGGTGCCGCCGAGAAGTTCTCGCGCAAGGGTATCGACGAGCTGACCACGTTCGTGAACGGGCTCGGCGCGAAGGGGCTCGCCTGGGCCAAGGTCACCGCGACCG
>JADZDL010000343.1 GCA_020851075.1 Planctomycetota bacterium
CGGCATCTTGCTCGTGCGCAACGGCAACCTGCTGTTTGGCGCCGAGAAGCAGCGGTTTCTGGGGTGGCGCGGCTATCCGAACGCACTT
Source organism: Planctomycetota bacterium (assembly GCA_020851075.1). Lineage (GTDB taxonomy): Bacteria > Planctomycetota > UBA1135 > UBA1135 > UBA2386 > JADZDL01. Next base: position 89 of record JADZDL010000343.1, read on the forward strand.
GGCGTGCGCGTCGATGATAACGGAGTGCCACTGCCGAACGGACGCAGGGATGGTGACATCCGCCCGGCGCCAATCCTGATCCCGATGTTCTAAAGGCGCCCGCCATCTGGTTTGGCCCTTGCACCAGGCCACAACGCCAACAGTCGCTTGCCCGCCGCAAGCACTTCTTCCGGACCACGATCCAGCTCGCGCCAGATCCTCAGCGCGCTGCCAAAAGCAGCATCCTGCCGTGAGAAGGCCTCGACGACGAGCCAGCCGCGGTAGTCGATACCCCAGAGTGCCTTCAGCACCCGCGCGAAATCAACCTGGCCGGTGCCGGGGGTGCCGCGGTGGTTCTCCGACAGCTGCACGTGCCCGAGTGTGCGGGCACTCGCGGTGATCGCGGCAGCAACATCACCTTCTTCGATATGCGAGTGATGCGTGTCCATCACACCGCACACCGCGGGATGTTCGATCGCTCGAACCAGCGCATCACAGGCTGCAGCTGTATTGAGGAAGTAGCACTCAAACCGGTTCAACGGCTCGATCGCGAGCTTCACGCCGCAGCGCGCCGCACGTTCGCCCGCGGCGCGCAACACCTCGATGCAGCGAGCCCACTCGTCCGCGGTCGGCGGGTCTTCGGAGAAGTGCCCGTAGGCTGAGTGCATCGGCCCCGCGAGAACCTCGGCGCCGAGCACGGCGGCCTTCTCGGCAAGCTGCCCGAGATGCTCGACCGCGGCACGGCGCACCGCGGGATCCGCGTGCAGCGGATTGGCGTCCTTGGTGGCAAACCCCACCGCGGTCGCGGCCAGCCCTTCCTTCGCCAAGGCACCTCGGATGCCGGCGAGTTCGGGCTCCGTTGCACCAACTACCGGAATCTCAGCCCCCGCGTAACCGTGGTGGGCGAGCCGCCCGAACCACCGATGGTGCACCTCACTGAGGCGCGGCGCGAAGTAGAGGAAACTGAAACCGAGGCGCGGAATCGTCATCCGATCACCCGCTGAAGCTCCAGCTCGGCAGGTCCTTGCGCACGCCTCCGGCCATCGCCGACTCGTGCGCAAGAATGCCTACACAGGTCCAGTTGGCGCTCTGCTTCGCATTCGGCCACGGCTCGCGGTCCTCGACAAGGGCTCGCAGGAACTCGTGCACGAGGTGCGGGTGACTGCCACCATGGCCACCACCTTGCGTGAACGACAGGTGCTCGTTGCCGGCGAGGTCATAGACGCCCTTCGTCGTGAACTGGCGGATGCCTTCGGGCAAGAGATGCGCGTAGTCGGGGATCGTGATACGCGACGGGATCTCGAGCTCAGGCTTCTTCGCGGTATGCAGGATTGCCGGGTCGCCTTCGACGAGCGGCCATTCAAACGCCTGCTTGCTGCCGTAGACATCGATGCTCTCGCGATACTGCCGCGCCACATCAAACAACGAACGGATGATGCGCGCCGACAGGTCCGTGTTGCGCAACTTCAGGTGGGCGGTCTCGATGGCGAACGGCGAGCCGTAGATCTTGATCATCTCCTCGCGAATCGTCCCGGAGCCAAAACACGACACGTATTCGGCATCCGCGCGAGGCAGCCCGAGCACGGGCCCTACACAGTGGGTCGCGTAGTACATCGGGGGCAGGCCAGGCCAATAGCCGGGCCAACCATCCATGTCTTGTTGATGACTCGCCTGCAGGAACTGCAACTTGCCGAGTTCGCCGCGCCGGTGCATTTCCTGCAGGAACAGGAACTCGCGGCTGTACACGACGGTCTCCATCATCATGTACTTCTTGCCCATCTTCGCGCTGAGTTCGACGATGCGGCGGCAGTCTTCGACGCTCGTCGCCATCGGCACCGTGCAGGCAACGTGCTTGCCAGCCTGCAGCGCCGCAATCGTCATGGCGGCGTGATCCGGGATCGGCGTGTTGATATGCACGAAGTCGACCTCGGGGTCGCGCAGCACGTCCTCATAACTCGTGTGGCGTCGCGCAATGCCAAACGCGTCGCCGACCGCATCCAGGCGTTGGCGCGAACGCTGGCAGATCGCGAACATCTCCGCGTTCGGGTGGTTCTGATAGATCGGAATGAACTCGGCACCAAAACCAAGGCCAACGATTGCTGCGCGGTATTTCTTCATGGCGAGATAGGTTGAGACGTTGGGTGTCGTGGGTGGAAGTTACTTACCGAGTTCTTCGGCAGTCCACAGGCCAGTGCGCTCCTTCGTAGCTTCGCGACGACGGGCAACCGCTTCGGCAGTCACCGCCGCCGCATCGTTCGACCACCGCTGCCGCACATACGTGAGCACGTCGGCAATCTCCTGATCCGTGAGCGCAGCCCCCAACGGTGGCATCACGGCGTTGAACTCGTTGGTGCCCACGGTGATCTTGCCCATCAAGCCCCCGATCACGATATCGATCGGCCGCTGCGGATTGCCCGTAAGCCACTCCGAGCCATCGAGCGGCGGGAAGGCAACTGCGAGCCCCTTGCCGTCGACACCATGGCACGCAATGCACGTGCGGCTGAACACGAGGGCGCCACGGGCATGGACTTCGGCATCGGGCTCAAACTGGCGCTTTTTGGGGATCACCACGCCAACTCCGCTGGCCTTGGTCACCGACGCGAGCCCCTCGAGCGCACCGGCCAGCGTGCTGCCGCTGCCGATCGCCACGAGCGACACATCGTCAAACCACGCCGCACCTCGTGCCCCGCCGTAGCCGCCAAACAAGCAGTGCACGACGATCTCCTCAGAAGCGCCGGCCTCGAACTCGACGGACACTTCGCTCCAATCGGCGGTGCCCTGCACACCGCGCGTGCGTACGCCGCCGTGCACATTCAACATCGCACCGTCGCTGCCACGCTGCGGGCGGCAGCCTTCGGTGCGAATCCAACCACTAAGCCGATAACGCTTGCCGACCTGCACCTGCACCACGCCCGCGACGCCACAGTCCGACGGCGCCGTGGTGCTGATCTTCAGGCACGGCGTGCCATTGCGCCCACCGGTTGCGTCGCGCGTGGCAACCACCGTGTTGGCGCCCGCACCACCATAGATGCGCAGGTCACTCCAGCCCGCCGGTCGCGCGTTTGCATCCTCGCCAACGGCCGCGAAGTCGGCATTCGGCAGCAGGTTCTGCGGTTCGCTGACCTTGCCAAACTCGACGCCCGTCGCTTTGGCCGCGGCGAGCACCGTCTCCGCGTGGCGACGCGCCGCGATCTGCCACGCGTCCCGCAAGGTGGCGTCCTCGAAGATCACCGCTTCCGAAACAACGCCCGTGTTGAGGATCGCAGCGCCGATCTCCGGGTCCGCCGCGCTGGCTGCCAAGGCCACCAGCACTTCGGCAAGCACGCGACCTTCGGCCGCGATCCTGCCCGACTTCACGAACGCGCGCTTCAACACCGCGACGTTGGCAAGCGCGAGTGCCGCGCGCACGGTCGCCACAGAACGGCAACGCAGCGCCTCCTCCGCGATTGCA
>JADZDL010000344.1 GCA_020851075.1 Planctomycetota bacterium
GTCGATCTGGTTGAGGAGCGCGGCGCGGCGCGCCTTGGCAAAGGCGAGAAAATCCTGGTCGGTCATCCTGTTTTCCTCATGGGACGGTGAATGTTCCGGTCGGGTGCGCGCCTTGCAGCGCGGTCGGCACGGCGCGGACGGGCACACCGTCGATGCCGAGGAGCCCAAAATCCACCAGCGGCCAGTTGCGTTCGAGGTCGGCGAGGTTGTCGGTCGGATGGACAAGGCCGCCGGTGGCGCCGCCCATGCCGAAGGTCATGCCGGTGGAGCCGGGAGTGAAGAGGCCGTTCGGGATCGTCGGACCGCTCGTCGGCAAGGTGCCGGTGCGCGGGTAGACATAGACCTTGCCGTCCGGCTTCAGGAGCGCCTGGTAGACGGGGGCGCCCGAGTATTCGAAGCCCATCACGTCGGTCCAGTGATCGGTGGCCGAGGTGCCGGAAATCGAGGCTTCGCCCTTCTTCGTCCGGATGGTCGTGACCGGCCCGGCGCTCGATCCGACCCGCAGCACCGAGGCATCCGTCATCAGCGTGACCTGGTCGAACTCCGGCACCGGGATCGGCAGCAGGTTGGCGGCTTGCAGGATCGCATAGGCGCTCAGCCGGGCGAAGGTGTTCTGGCCGCGGTCCTCGAACTTGTTCGGGTGCGGCTCGTCGCCATGCCCGGTCCCTGCGGGGTCAAAGTTGCCCGCCGTCTGCGGGAACCCGCTGTGGTAGCCGTTCGGCGCGAACGGCCGCATGGTGAAGTAGCCGGAAAGCGCCGGCAGGGCCTGCATGGCCCGGATGCTGGACAGGCAGCGCCGCTTGTCCTTGTGGTTCGACGTGCCGCTCTCCGACCATGTCATGGGGGTCGAACTGGAGGTGATTACGAAGTGGTGCGGATCGGGCAGGATCGCCTTCGTATAGCTCCAGTCGTAGAGAAGCGCGAAGGTCCGCTGGAACGTGGTCGAGCTGCCGCCGTGGCTCACCGTCACCGGCGTGGTGACAGCGTTACCAGAAAGATCGCGGCCGAGGAAGGCCGTGGCCCAGACCTCGCCGTATTGGTCCTTGTAGCCGGATGGCGCGGCATACCACGAGGAATAGACCGCACCGACCGGCGAGAGGCCGTTGCCGGTGGCGTGGAGATGGAGCTGGTAGTCGTTCACCCAGGGCCGCTTGACGTTGTCGTTCAGGCATTCCTCGAACGTCGTGCCCGAGCGGGTGTGGTGGACGAATGTCACGAAGTCGTCGCCGACGACGCTCAGGACTGCGTTAGTGATCGCGGCAAGCGCTGGCGTATAGGGAGTGGCGTTCGTCGAGACGCGGGTGCGGATGCCGGCCGCCCCTGCCCCGAGCGCGGGGTCTTGCCAGAGGTGCGTGATCCGCCCGTCTGCGAACTCCGGCAGGGCCGCCACGTCGATGGCGTTGGAGTAGGTCGACGCGGGGATCGGCGCGTCGGTGTCCATCGCACGGTTGCCGCCGAACTCGAAGGCGAGGTTGAGCGAGCCGTCCTTCAGATAGGAGTTCGAGCTGGAGGCGGCGCGTCTGCCGATCCAGTTGTTGCGGATCGTCGGGATGGTGATGTTGGTCCCGGAGCCCGGGGCGGTGATGATCGGGGCGCCGTTCACGCCCACCGTGAAGGTCAGGTAGTTCCACTCGACATATACCTTGTCGTATTGACGGTCAGCGGCGTTCGCATCCCGCGCGAGGTAGACAGAGGCGTTGATCCCCCGGTTCCGCGCCGTAGACAGGTGGTCGATGTAGTTGAAGCGGATCAGCCCGCCGTTCTTTGCCGCCGGGGTCTGTATCTGGTCGCTGTGCGGATCGGTCCAGGCCCAGTCGGTGTTGCTGCTGGTGGTGCCAGCGGGCGGCGCCACGCCGAGCGAGGAGGCGACCTTGCAGACATAGGTCTCGCCGCCGTTGTCGCAGCACTCGCCAAGCAGGTAGATGCGGACCGGGTCATAGGCGGCACGGTCGTTGCCATAGGCGACGGCGGGGCCGAAGTAGTTCCACTCGATCACCTGCGGTCCCGAGGCGCAGCCGGTCAACTTGATCGCGTCCGACGATAGGTTGGTGAAGCGGCACCGCCGGACATGCAGCGTTCCGACTGTAATTCCTGCGCCGGAGCCGAGGATTTCCGCGCGGGCGGCCTTGCTTGCCCCGAGCATGTTTCCGCCATAGGCCAGGTTCGGCAGGCCGTCCCATCCGGTGAAGTCGCAGTATTCGACGCTGACCAAGCTGCCGACCTCGACGAAGAGATAGGTGTCGATATTGGCGAGCCCCGCGCGCTCGCCGAAGATGCAGTCATGGAGCCAGGCCACCGAGCCGCCCGACTTGCCCCAGACCTTGTAGCCAGTGAAGTCCCAGTCCGTCAGTTCGGCGATGGTGCCGGTGATTTCGATGTTCGTTCCGCTGCGGGTGATCCCGGCGGGCAGCGTGTCCACTCCCGGCACCTTCAGCGTGGCCTTGCTGCGCCGGCCGGTGGCCCAGGGGTTCTTCAGCGCCATGACGGCGTGCTTGATCGAGATCGTCTCGGGCGTCGGCTGGCCTGCGAGGAAGTCGTTCCACTGCGCGTGTTCCGACTGGCCCCAGACCGCCACGATGTGGCCGATGGTGACGCTGTAGGA
>JADZDL010000345.1 GCA_020851075.1 Planctomycetota bacterium
CTACCGAGACGGCCGGGTTCCTGCTCGCCATCCCCGGCGTCGAACAGGACTTCGTGCTCTTTGCCGACGGCCAATTGGAGTTTCGCGCCAACCACACGGCGCGGCTCTCCGGTTTCTTGCACCGGCAAGGCGCCATCGACCGCGAGCTCTTCGTGCAACTCGAGTTCAGCGGCCGATTGAGCCCAATTGATCCGGGTTATCCACCCGCCGGTAGCCCGGTCGTGACCCTGCAGCCCTCAGCCTACATTCCCAACGGCCCCGTCGACCCAACGACCTTCGTCTACTACACGCAGGTGCAGGGCACGATGACGGGCCTGCGCAGTTACCAGGGGGCAATGATCGCCGTGACGAACGTTGGCGTGGCCCAGTTGGGCCTCGGCGCCAACAACAAGAACATCGCCGACGGCTTGCTCGTGGACCTCAACCTACAGGTCCTGCAAGCTCCCCTGCTCGAACCGTTCTCGCCCACCGGCCCCGCGCAATTGCGCGCCGACCTGCTTGCCTCGCGGCCCCACTGCGTCACCCACGTCGACGCCGACGTTGCGGTGAGCTCGGGCCCCGCCCGCCTCGCCGCGACCCTGCCGGGGCTCGCCAGCGACTATGTGTTCTTGCCGGTCGGCACGCTCGTCGAAGCCGAGGACGGCACCGCATCGCTGCACGGCCTCCTGCGCCGCCAGTCCGACTATCGCGACCAATGGCAGTGCGACCTGCAGCTCGCCGGGCGGCTCGATCCCGGACAAACCGGGTATCCACCGTCCGGCAGCCCCATCCAACAGCTCGACCCCACGATCTACCTCGCCCAAGGTGGCCCCATCGACCCCGCGCAATGGCGCTACTACACGCAGGCCACCGGCACGCTGCTCGGTGCGGAACTCAATGCCGGTGGGCAGATTGACCTCGTCCAGAACGGCGCTGTGCAGATCGGGCTCGGTGCAGGCCAAGGCAACCTCTTCTTCGGCGCGTTCGCGACCTTCCTCGCCACGGTGACCACGCAACCGACGAACACCACGATCACCCTCACCGGCGACGTCGTGCTGCAGTGCAACCTCGGCACCGACTGCATCCTGCCCGCGCCCCAGGTGCTCGTCGGGCAGACGCAAAGCATCGACAACGTCACCGACCTGCCCGCGACCTTCACGGGCATCGATCTCGGCTGGTGTGAGCAGGTCGCAATCGACAACTTCATCATCGCGTCCACGGATCCACGGCACTGGTTCTCGGGCAACCTGCAGGTCCGCGACCACCAGACCGTCGACGTCTTCCTGCCGCAGGGACTCGCGGTGGGACCGCATCCGATCCGGCTGCTCGATCGCGGCGGCGGCACCGCGCCAATGACGATCCAACTACAAGCCCCCACCGTGCCAACTCTCCGCACCGAGAACTCGGTCCTGACTGGCGAAGCGCAACACTGGGTCATGCACCAGGGCAACCTGGTGGGACCGGTGCTCAGCTACGTGATCCTCAGCGCCTCAAACGCGCCGAGCATCCTGCCCGGCCAGATCAGCCTGCTGATCGGCAACCAGTTCCAGGAGATGGTGCTGTTCCCCGGCAACCTGCAGGGCCTCGCCAACGGCTTGCTCACTGTCGAGATCCCCTCGATGCCGCCGGTCTTCCTTGGCCAGCACCTCTACAGCCAGGTGGCCATGATCGAGCTGCTGAGTCCCAACGTGCTGCCACTCGCGACGAGCAACGTCTGGGCAACGGACTACTGAGAACCGCGCCGACCACCGACTCGTGCCGCCGGCCCGCCGAACGAGCGTTCGCCGCCGCAGCGCCGAGCTGGCTCAGGATTCTGCAAGGCGTGCACCTTCCATCTGGCTCTCGGCAGTAGAGCGGACACGATGTCCCCGGGTCCCGTGCCGAAGACGACCACCGAGAGCGCCTTTGCCGCGTTCCTGCAGCAGGCCGAACCGCGCGTGCGGCAGTTGCTGCGCCGGCTCTGCGCCCACCCCGGGGACGCCGACGATGTGCTGCAGGAGACCCTCACCAAGGTGTGGCGCCTGCGCGACAGCTTCGATGCCGACCGCAACGGCGAAGCCTGGTTGCTGCAAGCGGCCTTCCGCTGCTTCCTCGACCATCGGCAACGGCAACGACGCCAACCCGCGCCCCAGGAGCACGTCGACCCCGCCGCCGCGGCGCGCCCCTGCGACCTCGAACTGCGCGAGGAGGTCAGCCACCGCCTCGCGCAACTACCGCCGCTCGAACGCGACCTGCTGGTCGGCTTCCACGGCCACGGGCTCTCCCTCAAGGAGCTCGCTTTGCGCCATCAGTTGCCGATCAACACCGTGAAGTCCCATCTGCACCGCGCCCGCTTGCGCCTGCCGAAGGAGCCCCATGACGAAGACTGAACCCTGGGACGTCGTGCTCACGACGCGCCTGCAAACCTGCCTCGATGCGCGGCAGGACCCGCTCGACGATGCGGAGCTCTGCGAGCTGCTGGCGGCGCACCCGGAGGCACTCTTGGCCTTCGCGGAGCTGCGCCAGCAGCTGTTGCACGTGCCGCCGGCACCGCTAGCGGCACCACTACCGGCACCGCTACCGGCACCCGAGGCACACCGCCGACGCGTCCGGGCCCGGCCGTGGTCCCTCGGCATGCTCGCCGCGAGCGTGGTGATCTTCGCCGCGTGGTGGGGTTGGCCAGCGCCATCGCCAGTGGCTGGAAAGACGCGCGGTGTGTTGTCCGCCACCCTCGAAACCAGTCCACCGTCGGCCACCGCCGCGATCTCCTTCGCGGTTCGCGAACGGTGGCAGCCGTCATCCGACACGATCCTCGAAGCCTACGAACTGCGGAGCCAGATCCGATGAACCTGCACCTGCTACCGGTCTTCTGTTACCTCGCCACAGCGCTCTGTGCGCAGAAGGTCCCCGTGCCCAAGTCGTCGGGGCGAGAACTGCAGTTGTTCGACGTCGCCGACCTCCTTCTGGAGCCCACGCGAGGCCCCAACCCGCTGCAACCCGGATTGCCCGGCGCGAGTTCCCTGGGGCCAACATCCCCCTCGCCGATGGCGGCGCTGTGCACCTTCCTGCGCCATTTCCTCGTGCCACCTCTCGGCGAGGGCGACGACCTGCAACCCCTCGCCGGACGCCTGGCCATGGTGGCCAGGCCCGACGAGCTGGCCAAACTCGAGAGCTTGCTGGCCACCAACCGCGCGCGGCAAGGCGACCGGATCCAGGTCGAGGTACGGCTCGTGCGCTTCTCCCGCGAGGACTTCGAAGCGGACCTGCGCGGCAAACTCGTCGCCACCGAACGCGACAAAGACACCGTGCACGAGCAGGTATTCCCCGCCAGCGAAGCCCGGGCGCTGCTCGACGCGGCCCTGGCCAAAGGCCGCGAGACGATCGACTGCCCGAGCCTCATCGCCAAACCACTGCATCTCTGCACGATGTCAAGCCTGACGCAGACGGCCTACGTGCGCGACTTCTCGCTGCAGAAGAAGGGCGATACGACCATCGCGGAGCCGATCGTCGACACGGTCTGGAGTGGCTTCCACCTCGACCTCATCGCCGGCTTCGAAGCCGATGGCACAATCGTGGTATCGAGCCACATCCAGTCGCAGGAACTCGTGCGCCCGATCGCCACGGTGGACATCGATCTCGGTCTCGGCAACGGCCAACCCGCCAAGTTGCAGCTGCCCCGCACACTGGGCGTACGAATGCGCCAGATTGCGCACGTGCACGCCGGCGACCTCGTCGTGATTGCGGCCCCGCAAGCCACTGGTGACTACCTGGTTGCCTTCGTGCAGACCACCCTGGCGGCAAACCCGAAGTAGCTCGGGAGTCACGCGATCGGAAAGTAGCCCTCCTCCGCGAAGCTGTAGAAACGATCGGCGCCGACCACGAGGTGATCGAGCAGGCGGATGCCAACGAGTTCGCCGACCTGTCGCAAGCGGTCGGTGACGACGCGATCTTCGGCGCTGGGCTTGGAATCGCCGGACGGATGATTGTGGGCCACCACCACCGCGACCGCCCCGTCGCGGATCGCTGGCGAGAACACTTCGCGCGGATGCACGGGTGCAGAATCGAGGCTGCCGAGGCTCACGACCTGCAGCGACAGCACACGATGGCGCACGTCGAGCAACACGACGAAGAACCCTTCGCGCCGCGAACCGCGCGCCGAATCGCGCACGAGCCGCGCCACCTCGGTGCCGTTGCGCACCATCGTGCCGGGCTTCCACGCCGCTTCGACGAGACGGCGCGCGAGACCAAATGCGGCGCCAACCGCAGCCGCGCGCACGAGCCCGACCGCGGGCTCGTTGGCGACTTCGCGCACGCTGGCGGCAGCGAGCCCGGGCAGCCCACCAAAACGGCGCAGCAGCCGCTGTCCGAGCTGTTCGGCGGGCTCGCCGGGCGCACCGGTGCGCAAGACGAGGGCGAGGCACTCCGCATCGCTGAGCCGCGGTTCACCAAGTTGCTGGATACGTTCGCGCGGGCCATAGAAGGGCTCCGGCAGGATCGAGGTCGACTCTTGCATGCTGCTCTGTGCGCAGGACCCCGGCCGCGGTTACAGACCGATTGCGGATTCTGCAGAGAAAGCTGCCGAGCAGAGCCAGCGACACGAGCCGGCCCACACGATGCTGGTCAGTGGCAGAGCGAGTTCGCCATCGCCCGCTCGGCTTCCTGCAGCAGCGCCTGCTGCTCGGCCCCCGATCGCATCCACTGCGCCGCCACCATCGCATCCGCAGGCCGGCCACAACGCAGGGCCACCGCCACGCAACGGGCCAGCAGCAGTTCGCGCACCTGCAGGTCGCGCAGCGGATCGTAGTCGACGATCGAGGCCACGAACTCGTAGAGGTCCGGATCGGTGCGGTAGAGCTCGAAACGTGTATGCCCGTGCGTGGTCTCCCCGCCTGGGCGCTTTACGAGGCACGCAAACGCCTCGACTCCCTGGCCGAAGTACTCCATCTCGTTGCTCGCCGCGTAGTAGTCGATGCAGCGCCCGTCGCGCACAGCCCGCTTGTAGAGCTGCGTGATGCGGACCCGCTGCACGGGCAGGAACGTGAACTGATGCACCTGGTGCGCGATCTCGTGGGCCAGCGTGTCGAAGCCAAACTGCCCCGCTTCGTCGAGCGCTTCGATGCCCGTCGCGGCCTGCAGTCCGCCGATGCCGCGCACGTCGTCCCAGACGCGGCCGTCGAACGTACGCTTGCCGCGCAAGCTGCCGCGCGCTTCGGCGTCGGTCGTACGATCGAGTTCGCCGAGCAGGTCGTGGCTGCCACCCATCGCCACGAGTTTCGCCAGCCGCTGGCCAAACAGGGCCACGGCGCGATCGACGACCACGCGCCGTTCGGGCGGCAACTGCGCATAACCGCGCACGACCTCGGCGATCGGCAGGCCGCGCACATCGGGTTTGGGCAGCACCTGCGCAAAAGCCAGGAACGCCGGATCCTGCGAGGCCATACTCGCGGCCATGCGCTGCGCGTAGAGCACTTCGCCGAGCAACCGGTGCGCCACCGGATGCGCGGGGTTCTGCGCGAGTTCGGCGCGCAGCAGGCGGATCGCGCGCGCGTGTTCGCCCGCCACCGCCGCCGCCACGGCCAGCCGCAGCCCGGCGTCCACCGCGACCTGGGACGGCGGCAGCAGACCCGAACCGAGCCGCAGGGGCGCTTCGGCGTGGTGCGGATCGAGGCCCACGACGCGGCGGTACGCATCGGCGGCCTCGTCGGTGCGCTGCACACGGAACAGGGCTGAAGCGCGCGCGGCGAGCAGTTCGGCTTCGGGTTCTTTCGTGCGCAGCAGGAACGTCGAGGCGCGTTGCACCGCTTCGTCAAACTCACGGGCGCGGATCAGTGCCCGCACGCAGAGGGCCATCGCCTCCTGGTTGGTAGGCTCGGCACGGATCGCGGCCTCGGCGTAGGCGTTGGCAAAACCGCTGCGGCCGAGCATCAGATGCGCGCGTCCAAGGCCGACCTGACAGCTCGAAGGCTCGGCGCTGTCCGCGACCGCCATGCGGAACGCCCGCCAGGCGCCGGTCGGGTCTTCGCGCTCGAGCAGGTCCGCCCCTTCGCGCAGCCACGAGCGAACTCCGC
>JADZDL010000346.1 GCA_020851075.1 Planctomycetota bacterium
ACCGACTACGACTGCTGGCACGAGAGCGAAGCCGACGTCGATGTGTCGGCGGTGCTGGCGGTGCTGAAGCAGAACGCCGACCTCGCGCGTCGCGTCGTCGTCGAACTGGCGCGCGGCATCAGCAAGGCTCCGCGCATCAGTGCGGCGGGCACCATGCAGCATTCGCTGATCACGCAGCCGGGGGCGATCTCGGCGGATGCCCGGCGGCGGCTGCAGCTGTTGATCGGTCAGTATCTGGGTTAGGGCGAGTTGGCCCGCTCGCTCAGTTGCGCCGCGCGATCACTTCGTAGACGGGCGGGCAGTGGGCGAAGCGCAGTGGATCGCCGCGCATGCTCGACAGCTCGGCGAGCAGGCCGTGGGCGTCCGCTTCGGCAAGCAGGCCCATGCCGACGAGTTTCGGCGCGAACGTGTGCCACCAGGTGTCGACCCAGCCGAACATGCTGTCCGTGCCGCGCCCGATGCGCTGGTGTACGTCGAGGTGTTCGATCGTGAAACCGGCGTCCTGGAGCATCGCTGGCAGGCGCCCGACCACATCGGGATCGCCGCCGCGGTGGCCCCACGCCGCGCGTGTTGCCGCCACGGCGCGATCGTGGAAGACACTGCGCGGCGCCAGCGTCATCGAGCCGTAGTTGAAGTAGTCGTGCACGACGAAGCGCGCCCCTGGGCGCAGCGCGTTGGCCACGCCACGTACGACCGCCGCCGGGTCGGCGACGAAGCAGAGCACCCAGCGCGCATAGGCGAGATCGAACGGCGCTTCGCCAGCGAGTGCCGGGCCGAGTTGCTGCACGTCGCCGGGCCGCGCGCGCAGCTGGGGCAGATCCCGGCACTTCGCCTGCGCGGTGAGGTGTGCGAGGAACGGTTCGGACTCGTCGATGCCGAGCACGGCGCCGCGTTGTGTCACGAGCTGTGCCAGGTCGAACGAAGCGAAGCCAGGGCCGCAACCCACATCGAGCACACGGTGGCCGATGCGCAGTCCGGCGCGCTTGCAGGCGGCGTGGCACGCATCGGACCAAAGGCGGTGTTGCAGGCCGAGGCGCTGCAGCTCGTCGTCACCGGTGCCGAGCACGTAGGGGGTCTTCTCGTCCATGCGCTACTCATAGCCGGTGCGATGCGCGTTGGAAGGGCGAGGGCGAGCGCGCGCGCTGGTGTTGGGCCGCGGCGTTGTTACCATCGGCACCATTCGGCGGGCGCCGTGAGGTCACCGCCTCCTCTTGCACAGCAGTTCCGTATGGGATCGCAACCGAACGTGGGCAACGCACCTCACGTGGTCATCTTGGGCGCCGGTTTCGCCGGCCTGGCGGCGGCGCGCGCGCTGCGGCGGGCGCCGGTCCGCATCACGATCGTCGATCGTCGCAACCACCATCTGTTCCAGCCGCTGCTCTACCAGGTGGCGACCGCCGCGCTCAATCCGGCCGACATTGCGTATCCGATCCGTTCGGTGCTGCGCTCGCAGCAGAACGCGAGAACGATCCTCGCGCGCGTGACCGGCATCGATCTGAGCCAACGCCGCGTCGATCTGCTCGATGGTTCGCTCACGTATGACTACCTGCTCGTAGCGACTGGCGCGACGCACAGCTACTTCGGCAAGGACGAATGGGAAGCGTGGGCGCCGGGGCTGAAGACGATCGAGGATGCGCTCGAGATCCGGCGCCGGGTGTTGTCGGCGTTCGAAGCGGCCGAGCGCCTGCCCGATGACACGCACCTGCTCGAGACGCTCACGTTCGTCGTCGTGGGGGCTGGGCCGACCGGTGTGGAGTTGGCGGGGGCGTTGTCGGAGATCGGTCGCCTGACGGTTGCGAAGGACTTCCGGCGGTTCGATCCGCGGCGTCTGCGCGTCGTGCTCGTCGAAGGCGCGGATCGCGTGTTGCCGCCGTACTCGCCGAAGTTGTCGGCGGATGCGCAGCGCCAGCTCGAACGCCTCGGTGTTGAAGTTCGCACGGCCGCGCGCGTGACCAGGATCGATCAGTCGGGTGTCTGGCTTGGCGACGAACACATCGCTGCGCGCACGGTGCTGTGGGCGGCGGGCGTGGCGGCTTCGCCACTCGGCAAGGCGCTGATGGTGCCAGTGGATCGCGCCGGGCGCGTCACCGTCGAGCCGGACCTCAGCGTGCCGGGGCACCCCAACGTGTTTGTGGTCGGCGACCTCATGCATCGTGTGCAAGGGGAGCAGGCGTTGCCGGGCATTGCGCCGGTGGCATTGCAGTCGGGCCACCACGCGGCGAAGAACATCCGCGCGCTGGTCACCGGCCGGGCGACGATGCCGTTCCGCTATCGCGACAAGGGGTCGCTGGCCACGATCGGGCGCGCGGCGGCGGTCGGCAAGGTCGGCAAGGTGGAACTCTCCGGCTACCTCGCGTGGTGGCTGTGGTGGTTGATCCACATCGCCTACCTGATCGGCTTCCGCAACCGCATCGTCGTGATGATGGGGTGGGCGTGGCAGTACTTCGCGTTCTCGCGGGGCGCGCGCCTCATCACCGGTCGGTCGTGGGAACCAAATCGGCCGCCGGATCCGCCCAAGGTTTGACGATGGCGCCGTTCGCGATGCAGTTCGTGCCGCAGAGTGCCCAGCGCGAGGTGCCCTGGCGCAATGGTGGTGGCAGCACGCGCGAAGTGGCGATCGATCCGCCCTGGGCCAGCGTCGCCAGCGGTTTCCGGTGGCGCATCAGCATCGCGGGCGTGGCCGCCGATGGGCCGTTCTCGAGCTTCCCGGGCATCGATCGCAGCTTGTGGTTGCTGCGCGGCGGTGGTCTGCAGTTGCGGATGGATGGGCGGGAGGTGACGTTGGCGCGCCGTTACGAACGCATCGACTTTGCGGGCGAGATGGCGGTGCAGGCGCGGCTGCTCGCGGGGGCGACCGAGGACCTCAACGTGATGGTGGCGCGTGATACCTGCCGGTCGTCGAGTGACGTCCTGGCCGTACCGCGCGGCAGCTTCGATCGTGATCTCGGCACGGGCCAGCACGTCGTGCTGGCGCTCGATGGGGCGCTCGAGGTTGCCGGGGTGGCGTTGGCGCCCGGCGATGCCGTGCGACTCGGAGGAAGCGGTCGCTGCGCCGTCACAACGGCCGGCGCGGCGACCTTCCTGCTCGCGTCGTTCTGGTAGGTCGCGCGGCGAGAGAGGCCGCTACTTCGGGCGCGCGACGAACTGCAGGCTCGCCTGGTCGGCGCGGTCGACCGTCGCGAGCGCGCGCAACCAGTCCGCGAACCGTTCCTTGGGCAGCGTGGTCGGCTGCACGCGGATCGTGCGGCGCAGGCGCAGGTGGTCGCCGAGCCGTTCGACCGTGAGCCGATACAGCAGGGAATCCTGCTGCACGAACGTCGGCGGCGGCAGTTCGGCGACCTGCAGATCCTGGCCCGGATCGAGTTCGATGTCCCAGTCCATCGTCATGTCGATGGCCAGACGCGCCGGCAACGTCCGCTCGCCGCGATCGCCGAGCGACGCCAGCAGTTTGGCTGGTGGCATCGGCAGCGGGGCGAGATAACGATCGCCGTTCTGCTGCACGTAGGAACGTTGCGCAGTCGCTTCGAGCCGGAACGACTCACCCGGGGTGTCGAGGATCACCTGCGCGGATTGCACGCGCCAACCGGTGAGCATCTGCTGGGCAATCTGGCGCGCCGCGAGCTTGCGCACGTCTTCCTTGAGTTCGCGAATGCGCTCGGCGAGGCCGTAGCCTTGCACGTCGCCGACTTCGATCGTGGCTTGCATACGCACGTTGTTGTCGACGATCGTTGCCTTGCCACGCACGACGACCTGCTGCGAGGCATCCTGGCTTTGTGGCAACGGAACGATCTCGAGGCCAGACTCGCGCACGACGAACGCGTTGGTGCTGGCGCGGCCCGCCGGGATCGCGCCGAGCGGCCAGTGCCGGGGGGCGTCGAGGAACAGGTGCACACGTTCCCCGTTGGCGAGAGTCACCAGGGCGCCGGGCAGCGTGTAGCTGTCGCCGGTTGCGAACGTCTCGTAGTCACCATCGCCGAGGTCGCTGCGTTCTGGCTGGCATGCCATGGGGGCCACGTCGAGGCCGGCAGCGCGCGCGAGGGCGATGGCGGCGAGGAAGCGGTTGCCCTTCTTGCGCAGGATCGCGTGGTTGGCGTTCTCGGCGGGACCGTTCTCGATCTCGCGCTGGCTCCACGACCAGGCGGCGGCGAGCCGAGCGCGGTCGTCGCTGAGATCGGCAAACAGCGTTTTGGCGACCGCCTGGACGGCCGGAGTGGGCGTTGTGCGCTGCAGGAGCTGCACCCGCGTCTCGCGCAGGGCCGGGAACGGGACGTCGTCTTCACCGAGTTCGGCGAAGGGCACCAGGGCCCCGAGAGCCCCTGAGAGCCGTTCCTGGGCGAGGCGCGGCATGTTCTCCCGCAGAAAGACCAACGCCGTACGCCCGTCGGGCAACGTTTCCGTGCGGGTGGGGGAGCCAAGCTCGTGGCCGCGCAGTTCGCCGCGCGCGCCGGCGGGGCGCAAGATCACGAGTTCGCTGCAGACCACGGGTGCGTCCGCGGACTGGAAGTAGAAGCGCTCCGTACGAAGGGCTTGCGGGCCCGGTGTGGAACCGTGCTCGCGGTAGCGCCATTCGAGGAAGGCTCCCGGTTCGAGGCGCTGCAGCGAGTACTCGTTCTGCACCTTCGGCGGCACGTAGTCGCGGCCGTCGCTGGGAATCGTGCGCAGCAGAAGCACTTCTTCGGCATTGGCCGGGGCGCTGGCGGTGCGGAACTCTTCGACGCCGGCGAGGTCGTTGATGCGGCGCAGTTCGTGCACTTCGGCGAACCAGCTGCCGTCGGCCTGGAACTCGACGATGCGCTGGTCGATGAGCACGGTGCTGGTGGCACTCTGCTCGCGATCCGTGGGCTGGAAGGCGGCCCGCGCCGCGTCGCCATCGCGGCGGAACGCAGCGAACGCAGCACCCGGCGCGGTTGTCTCGGCGGTCGGCTGCAGGAGGTTCTGCCAGGCGCGCACGTGCGGCTGGTCCGGATCGAGCTCGAGGCTTCGCAAAAGGCAGGCGAGGACCTGTTCGGTGTTGCCACGTTCGGACCAGCGGGCGGCCGCTCGTTGCAACGTCTCGGTGTCGGCGTAGGGATGCGCGGCGATCGCGCGGAGGATCGTTTCGAAGCGGGCCGGGTCCGCTTCATGTTCCGCGACGCGCAGCTCGAGCTTCTTGCGGTAGAGGTCCATGGCCGGGTCGCCGGTCTCTGGAGCGAGGCGGTCGATCCACGGTGGCAGCTTGTCCCACTCGCCGAGGTCGATGGCGAGCTGGAACGCCTGGTGGAGTGGCGACAGCTGGTCGGGGCGGATCGCGTCGGCGGCGAGCAGCAAGGTGAGGGCTCCCTTGGCGTCACCGGCGTTCCGGGCCTGGTTGGCCAGTGCGGTGAAAGGGCGCGGGTCTTTGGGGCAGGCTTCGCTCCATTCGCGCAGCAGCGGCACGTTTTCGGCGCCGAAGTGCAGTCGCTCGGCGAGGGCCTGGCGGTAGGACCAGGTCATCGGCCCCGGTGCGGGGTGCTTGGCGAGCATGCGCATGGCATCTTCGCGGCGATCCTGCTGTTCGAGCAGGCGTGCTTCCGCGAGGCGCGCCTGTTGGTGTTCCGCGGGCAGTGCGGCGATCGCCTTCTCTTCGAGCGCGCGCGCGGTGGCGGCGCGGAGTTCGTCCGGCAAGGCCAGTGCGCGCGTCGCTTCGGCCAGTGCGAGCATCTCCGCCGGATCCGTGGTGGGGTCCTGCTGCAGGGTGTCCGCGATGGCGAGTGCCTGCAGATCGGCGTCGTAGCGGGTGGCGCAGCGCAAGGCGGCAATCCGCACCGTGGGTGATGCTGCGGCGGCGTTTGCTGCGCGCGCGAACACGTCGAGCGCCGTCACGAACGTCGTTGGCTCGACCGTGGCGCGTTGCTGCACCGGTTGCCGTGGTGCGGTGGCGGCGACCTCCTGGATCGCCGGCATCGTCGAACCTTCGGCATCGACCCAGCGCAGCGCCGCGGAATGGCGGTCGGCGGTGCAGGTCTTGATGAGCGTCTCATGCGGGCCCGCCGGCAATTGCAGGCCGACATAGCGGCGTTGTGGGCCCGGCTGCAGCCAGGGCTGCACGCGCAGCACTTCGCTGCCATCGACGAACACCTGGTATTCGCCGCGGCAATCGACTTCGAGGAACGCGGTGGTGGGCTCGGCCACCGTGATGCGATGCAGCGCGTAGTACACACCATCGAGGTCGCGCGCCGGATTGGCGAGACCGACGCTGCGATAGGTCGCGGGGCGGACCACGGTGCGCACCTTCGCGGCAACACCGCGACCGGGCAGTTCGCTGCCCAGCGCGGGGAACTGCAGTTCGGGGGCGAATGTGACGTCGACGAAGTGATCGCCAGCATCCCCAAAGGGGCCGACGCTCAGGAACTGGCTAGCGTAGCCCGGGAACGGCCCCTGTTCGGTTGTTGCAGCGCTCTTGCCGTCGACGGCGCGCTGCAGGTAGTAACTCAGTTCGGTGAGCCGCTGCTGCAGCAGACCGTGCATGCGCTCTGTTCCGGTCGCCGTGCGCAAGAACTCCAACACCGCTGCCGGATCCTGCACGCCTCCGACGAGACGGATCGCCTCGTCGACGAGGAAATCTGCGGCCGGCGAACGGCGATGCCGCAGCGCCGCCGTGAGCAGGTCGCGCACGACGTGGTCGGGATTGTCGACGGCCGGGGCCATCGCCGAGACCACGGCGGCCGCAAGGTTTGGCGTGTCCGTCTGGGCGCCAATCGGCAGCGCGAGAAGTGCCAGCAGTGGCAGGCACACGATCGTCGGGCAGCGTTTCATCGGCCGGCCTCCTTCTGCAGCAGGACAAGTTGGGCGTCGGCAGCCTTCACCGTGGCGACGAAGTCGCGGAACGTCGAATACTCGCCCGGCTCGATGCGCGGCACGGCGAACTCCAACGTGCGTTCGACGACGATCTGGTCGCCTTCGCGGCGCCAGGACATCGAGAACGTGCCAAAGGGGGTCTGCTTCTCGACCGCGGCGGGCAGGTCTCCGGCGCGCCAGCCCGTCGGCATGCGGTAACGAACCGTCTGGCGGGATCCCTGGGGAATGCCGAGCAACAGGGGCGTGCGCCGTTCGGGCGCGTTGGCCAGTGCCTGCAGGTCGCCGTATTGCCAGGTGCTGGGCAATTGCCAACGATCCGAGCCGCGCTGACCGAGCTCCGGGAGCGCCGCGGTGGCGGTGATGCTGACCGGCGCGCCGAGGTCGAGTCCGTCGCTGGCCTGCAGATCGCGCAATTCGAGCTTGCCGAGGCTGCTGGTGAGGCGGCGTTCGAGTTGTTCGCGGCGACGCGCGGTTTCGGTCGCGATCATCGAACGCAGTTCGACCGCCGAGTTGCCGAGCGGCTGGTACTGGACCCCAACTTCGGCGCTGCCATCGGCGCGCAGCGTGACCGTGTAGTCGTCCTGGTTGCGGTTCTGCTGTGGGCTCGTCCACGGCACGGTGCGCAACTCGGCGCGGCCGTTGTCGACGACGAGCACCTCGGCGCCCTGGTCCATTTCCGGCAGGGTGTCGGTCGGGTGCCAGGTCGCCGTACCATCGAGGAACCGGCCGGGGCGTCCGTCGGCGGCCGGCAACCAGGCGATGCAGTGGTTGAAGTGCTGCACCATCGGCAGGCCCAGATCGTCCTTGCTGCGCATCGGGTCGGCGAAGATCAGCACCGGGCGACCTTCGACACCGATCTCGCGCAGCATGGCGCAAAGCAGCAAAGCCTTGTCCTTGCAGTCGCCGTGGCGCCGTTCGTAGATCACGCTCGTGCTGTACGGCTTGTAACCGTGCACACCAAACTCCCACGCTTCGTAGCGCACGTCCGTGGTCACAAACCGGTAGATCGCCGCGATCTTGCTGTCGGTGGAAGTGAGCCCAGCGCAGAGTTGCTGCACCGTAGCGCGCATCGCGGGTGTGACCTCGATCTGGTTCTTGATGAGGTTCCACCACCACGCGGCGAAGTGGTCCCAGTCGCGGTAGGTCGTCATGCGCGCGATGGGGTCGAGTTCCTTGCGATCGGGGCGGCGCAGTTCGGGAACGTCGCGCGAGATGTCCTCTACGACCCATTGGTACCGTTCGGTGCCGTCGGCCAGCGTGTCGTGCTGCGGGCTGCTGGCGCCATTCGCACTTTCGTGCTGGTAGCTGCGGCCGGGATCGGCGAGCACGATGAGTTCGCTGCGGCGCACCGGCGAACCGTCGTCGGCCGCGAAATGGTGCGCGAGGCCGAAGTAGTCGCCGAAGAACGAAGGCGCGACATCGTCGATGCGGCCTTCGAGGTCCAGCACGTCGCCGGGCCGCAGGTTGGGCAGGGCCACCGAAGCACCGCGCAGGGTAGGTCGCTGCACGGTGCCGTCGGCCCGATAGATCGCGCACGACAGCATGCGCGCGCGCTGTTCGCCTCGCCAATAGGGCAGGCGGAAGTTGGCGAGCTGTTGGGCGCCATCTTCGCTGAGCACGCGCACCACGTAGTGCAGGTAGTCATTGGTCGTGCCATTGCCGTTCGCGCGCAGGACCCGCTGGCGCAGGATCCAATGCAGCGCGTCGTGCGAACTGGCCGCGTCCGCGGGCGCGCCGGGATCGGCCTTCACGATTTCCGCGCCATTACGCTGGTAGACCGCGAAGAACGGCTCGGCGTCGCCATTCGCGGCCGCGGTCAGGAACTCGGCATAGCGCTCTTCGTCGCGGCGGTTGGGTTCGACCTCGAGGGCGCTGCGCAGCAACGCGAGCTGCTGGCCCGCGGCATCGTCGACCGTGCCTTGGAGTTCGCGCCAGCAGGAACTGGCAAACACCATCGCGTCCGCGTCGTCGGGGGCGATAGCGAGCCAGCTCTCAAGCTGCTGCAGGGCGAGGCGCGGCTCGCCGGTCCTTTGCTGGTAACGCGCGAGTTGCAGGCGCAGTTCGCGAGCGAACGGATCGCGGTCGATGGCAGAGGTGAGCAGGCGCAGGCCAGCGGCGGTCTGGCCAAGGCGCAGCAACATGGCCGCGGCAAGCCCCGTGTCCTCCTCGTCGTGCACGATTCCAAGCAGGCGCTGGCGAAGTTCCTGCGCGCGCTGCGGCGAGTAGTCGTCGACTTCGCTGGCCACTTCGCGCAGCAGCGCCGGGTTCTGCCCAGGCAGCGCCGCGGCCTTGGTCAGGCGCAGAAAGCTGGCGTCGCCAAGACCCTCCTCGTTCATGGTCTCCCGCCACAGCAGCAGGGCGCCGGCGTGGTTGGGATTGTGAATCAAAGCCTGCTCGGCAAGTTCGCGCGCGCGCCGCCAGAGGTTGCTGCCTTCCTTGAGGAGCGAGCCGAGTTCTACGAGGGCGTGTACATGACCCGGCTGCAGGGCCAGCGCTGCCTCCAGCGCGCGGCGGCGTTCGTTGTCATCGCGGTCGGCTTCGCTGCGGCGAAGGGTCTTGCGCGCCGCGGCGAGCAACAGCTGCGCTTCGGCCAGTTCGGGCAGTTGGGCGACTGCGCGGTTGGCGGCGGCAAGGTCGTGGCGTTCGAGATCGCCATCGGCGGCGCGGGCTTGCCACAACCAGGCGCAACGCAGCGCATCGGCGCCGGTGACGGAGTCGATCGGCCACGTCGTGCGGCCACCGAGGTTGCTGGCGTTCGTCGCGTTGGTGGCCGGTGCGGCGGGGGCTACGGTGGCGGCGGCGGCCGTGAGGTCGGCGGGTTCGGCGCTGGTGGTGATCGTCGGCAGCGGCCTGCCATCGTTGCCGCGCAGGCGCATCGACACGGTGAACTGGCCGCCTTCCTGGTGGCAGAGTTTCAGCAGCAGGAGGTTCTTGCCGGCTACCAATGGCAGCAGCACGGCATCCTGGTCGCGGCGCCACAGCCGTTCGACTTCGCGGCTGCCGACTTCGCTGCCATTGCAGAACACCCGGAAACTGCCTGTGGTGCCGAGTTCGAGCACCGCGGGCGTGGTGTCCTTGGCGACGATCGTCATGGCCAGGTACACGAACGATTGCTCGTGGGGGTGGACGATGCGATCGATTGGCAGGATGCGGGTGCGCGGCAACAGGGGCAGGCGACGCCACCGTTCGGCGCGGCGTTTGCCCGGCAATTCGGCGCTGAGGTCGAGCTGCTGTTCGGGGGGCAGGCTGCGGCGGTAGCCACTGCCACGCTCGTTGTCGAACGGCCCGAGCAGCCAGACCTCAGGAATGCACCCAAACGAGTCGGCGAGCCGCGCGGTGTCGACGTTTGGCGTGACCTCAGCGAGGTCGAGCATGACCGAGCCAAGACGATCGCGCAGCAGCGGTTGGGCCTTGGCGAGCGGGGACTCCGCCAATGCCGAAAGTGCCTGCACGGACTCGGCCGCCCCCGAACCTTCGAGCAGCATGCCGGCCTTGGCCGCCCAGGCTTCGACGCGGGCCGCCGAGACGGCGTCGTCGGTTTGGTTGGCGATGTCGTTGGCCAGCGCGAGCAGGGTGGCGGCGGCCGCCGCATCCTGGCCGGCGGCCAGCTTCGACAGCGCCTCCAGTTCGCGGGGCAACAACTCCTGCGCCGGCAACGCGGTGAGCGCTACGAGGCAGGCGAACGAAAACGACAGCACGCGGCGTGCGAGTGCGGGCAAACGTGGGATCACCGCCCTTTTCTAACCCTTGGCGCAAGATGGTGCCAACGCGGGGTCGTCGATCGCGAGGCACCGATCGCCAGGCGTCAGGACTTCGCGGGAACGCGCGGCGCCGCGGTGCCCGCACTGGGGCCACCTGGCAATTCCGCGGCATCCAGGGTGCCGTTCTTGTCGCGGTCGAGCTGCTTTAGCAGGAGGTCTGCCCAACGGGCCAGGGTCGGGTCGAGGTGGCGCAGGGCGTTCTTGAGTTCGCCGATATCGATCACGCCGTCGGCGTTGGCATCGATCGGGGCCCAGGCGGGGGGCAGAGCGGTGGCTGACTTGGGCAATTCGAGCCCGGGAATGGCAATGGTGCCGCGCAGGCGATCGAAGAACGGCGCCAGTTCCGATTCTTCGACGCGGCCGGAGAAGTCCATGTCGAGCGCCTTCATGCCCGTGCCGATGACCGGCGGCAGCTGGATGACCTTGATGAGATCGTCGATCTCGTTGGGGTCGAGGCCACCGTTGCCGTTCTTGTCGTAGGTCTGCACGAAGCGCTGCATCGGGGTGAGCGGCACCGCTTGCTGCTGCTCGGGGGCCTGGGGCACCAGCCGGCGGCAGGTCTTGACGCGGAACGTGTTGCCCCGTTGCACGATGCTGCGGAAATGCAGGTCGAACTCCGGCCAGGTCAGGTACCCATCGCGGTCGCGGTCCAGGCGCTGGAAGGCGGAGGAGTCCCTCGGATCTCCGAGGGTCTCGAGTGCTTCGCAGGCTTCGAAGAGATCCCACCGGTCGTCGCTGTCACCGTCACACGAGGTGAACATCTCGCGGCTGCGCGCTTCGCTGTGCACATCGGCACTGCTTTCCCCATTCTGCGTTGGCCCATCCTGCCTTGGTGCGGTTGCTGTGCCGGCGGCACTGCCCGTGGAACTGCCAGCGGAAATGCCGCCTGGCGTCGGCCGCTGCCCGCGCACTGATCCGGACGCGCCAATGGCGGCACCGAGGATCAGGAAACAAATGGCAGGCCACCGACGCATTGCTTGGCTCAGGGTTGGCTCGGGAGGGGGAAGGAGATGGTACCGCGGTGCCACCGATTTCGGCAGTCCCGGCCCCTGACTATAGATCGGCCCCGGAAGACGGCAACGATTCAGCGCCCGTCCGCCCCTTGCAGCAGGGGCTCGGCGAAGTACGGCAGTCGCAGAACGAGAGCCACGGCCGCCGCCGGATCCGTGGTCGCGACCTTCTCGATGGCTTCACCGAGCCGCCGCAGCAGGTTTTGCGAGCCGTTCATGTCCCGGCCCCGCAGGAGGGTCGCGAGGTTCGTGCGAATGCGCGTCAGATTCGCGTTGGCATCGCTGGAAACGGTGGGTGGGCGCCACTGCGTGAAGTAGAGCGCGCGCACTTCGTCGGCCTGGCTGCGGCGGCCTTCGAGCTCGGCGACGACGACACTGGTGGCCCAGAAACGATCGTAGAAGCGGCCGCGGTCGGCGGTGTTGGACTGCCGTTGCCGGAAACGGTCGCGGTAGTTGGGGCCGACCTGGCTGATGAGCCAGGTCTGGGCCTCGGCGACAGCCGGGCGCAACAGGGGGAGCTTGCCCTCCTCGTCGCCGAGTCCCTGGAGCAGGCCCGCCGGGTCACTTTGCGCGTGATCGACGAGGGTTGGCACATCGATGGCGACCTGCGCTGCCGCGAGCGGGGCACGCAGCATCTGGGGCACTTCCTTCGGGTCGGTGGTCGGTGTCTTGCCGATGCCCAGGCGCTGCAGTTCGGCGAGTCGGGCGATGGCCACCCAGCGTTCGAGGTTGTCGGGGCTCTTGTCGCGAGCCACTTCGCCATAGATCTCGGCGGCGTGTCGGCTGTCGAGGTCCATGACCTCGGTGAGCCAGGCTTGATGCAGCGAGGCGGCGGGTTGCCGGGTCGTCGTGGTTGTCGGGGTGGTGGGTTTGTGCTCCTGCGCTGGGGCCACCGGGCAGAGTGCCAGCAGGGAAAGGACCCCGCTGCAGTTCCAGCGCGCAAACGTCACGATTCCTCCAGCAGCGGCGACTCGAAGCGATAGCCGAGACCGTGCACGGTGACCACATGGACCGGTTTCTCGACGTCGCGTTCGAGCTTCTTGCGCAGGCGCGCGATGTGGTTGTCCACCGTGCGCGTGGTCGGCAGGTGCACGTAGCCCCAGACCTTGCGCAAGAGATCCTGGCGACTCACGACCTCCCCGCGGTGTTCGATGAGCATGCGCAGGATCTCGGCTTCGTAGCGGGACAACTGCGTCTCTTCGCCATCGCGCACGATCGTGAACCGCTTCCAGTCGACGACCAGCTCCGGGAACTTCATGACGCCGCCGATACCGCTGCGTTCGCCGCCGCCGGACTTGGCGCCGGCCTGGGTGCGGCGCAGCACGGCGCGAATGCGGGCCGTGAGCTCGCTGAGCCCGAACGGTTTGGTCAGGTAGTCGTCCGCGCCGAGTTCGAGGCCTTGCACCTTGTCGCGGTCCTGGCCCTTGGCGGAAATGATGATGATTGGCGTTTCGCGGCCGATCTCGCGCAGGTGGCGCAACACCTCGAGCCCCGGCATCAGCGGGAGCATGAGGTCGAGCAGGATCAGCACCGCTTTGCCTTCCTTGGCCTTGCGGAGGCCTTCGCGGCCATCCGCGGCGGTGTCGACGCTGTACCCTTCGAGTTCGAGGTTGTGCTTGAGCCCCGCGCGCAGGTCGGGTTCATCTTCGATCACCAAGATTTGAGTGTCGGTCATGCTGGTCACGAACGGGTGGTCGAGGGGTCGTTGGCGATGGCCGGGTTGGTGTCGGTATCGCGGCTGGAAGAAGTTTCGGTTTGGGGGGCGGCCAACGGCAGCGTGAGGCGGAACACACTGCCGCCGCCTTCGCGTGCCATGACGGACACTTCGCCGCCGTGGGCGCGCGCGAAGTGCCGCACGAGGCTCAGGCCCAGGCCCGCGCCGCGCACTTCGCCGGCATTGGAAGCGCGGTAGAAGCCATCGAACACGCGGTCGCATTCGGCGTCCGGAATGCCGCGGCCGCGGTCGCGGACCTCGATCACGGCGTTGCCACCTTCGGGGCGCAGGTCGAGTTCGATCTCGTGTTCGTCATCGCCCTCGATGCCGTATTTGGCGGCGTTTTCGAGCAGGTTCACGATAGCGCTCTCGCAGGCGTTGGCGTCGCAGTTGGCGAACACCTCGGGACGCAGGGAGTCGATGAGGATGGCGCCGCGCGCTTCGAGATGGGGCGCGTAGGCTTCGCAGACCGAACGCAGCAGATGCGTGAGGTCCGTGCGATCGGCGGAGTATTGCAGCGTGCCGGCCTGTTGGCGCGAGAAGTCGAGGATGCGCTGGATCAGCGTGGTGAGGCGTTCGGACTCGCGGGCGATGATGTCGCCGAACTGGGCGGCCTGTTGGGGATCGCGGGCGCGGCCGAGACCGAGCGTCTCGCCATACATGCGGATCAAAGCCAGCGGCGTCTTCAGTTCGTGGGATACGCGCGACACGAGGTCGACTTTCAGCGACGCGAGTTCGGCTTCGCGCGACACCGAACGCCACAACCACAACGCGCCGCCGACGGCCGTAAGGAACAGGGCCAGGAGCAGGAAGGCGCGGTTCTGTTCGGCGGCTTGGGCCTCGGCGACGAGCTTCTCGGTGTTGGCCGGGTGCGCGCGCAGCGTGAGGCCGTGTACTTCGGCCAACGGCGGCACGAAGTCTTCCGGGGAGGTCGCCGGAGGCGGCACCATGGGCACGTCCTTCGGATCGAGGATGGACAGCACGAACGTGCCCGTGCCGCTGACGAGCTGCGGCAGGGCCGGCTGCAGCAATTGGTCGAGATCGAAGCGAAGGCCGACCCAGGTGCACTGCAGTTGTTGGACCTCCATCTCGGTGGCCGTGCGCACCCAGAGGATCGTGGGCTTGCCGGCCAGGGTCGATACGAGTTGCGTGTCCGTCACCGGCCTTGGCCGGTTGCCTGGTCGGATGCGGAAGCGCAGGTCGGACTTCAAGAAACCATCGTAGTCGCCCGCGAAGGAGCGGGTCTGCGCCCGTTGCCGTTCTTCGCGAAGCAGCGTGATCGCTTCGTCGCGCTGCGGATCGCCAGTTCCGATGCGGTCGACGAGCCGCACCGCGATCGCCGTGAGCAGGCCGTCGGCCGGGCCTTGGCGGTTGCCCTCGGCAATCGCGCGCAGGAGCCGCGTACGGTCCTCGGCGGTGCCCATTTCCGCGAGCGATGCCTCGGCGAGCAGTCCCAGCGTGGCCGAATCCGCATAGATGCCACCGCGCGGCGCACGCATGCCCGAGGTCGCGGCCCGAATGGTCTCAAATTGCAGGCGCGCGGCTTCGTGTTCGCCCAGAGCCCGCCGCGCTGCGCCGAGTTGGAAGCGAGCGGCAAGTTCGCGTTCTTCCGGATCGCGGCGCCCGTTGCGACCTGGGGGATTGACCTCCTCGAACCGCTCCACGAGGTGCTGCAGCAATCTGGCGCCGGCTTCGGTGCGCCCGGTCGTGAGCAACAGGTCCGCCGATTGCAGCGCACCCGTGATCGCCGTCTCATCCCCGCGCGGGCGCGCATCGCGGCCGAACGGCAGACTCAGGATCTGCGTCGACAGGCTGGGCCAGACGAGTTCGCTCTGCTCGTCGAGCAGGATCATGTCGAGCAGCGGCGCAAACCCGTCGCGCTCGCGCAGCAACATGGTGGTTCGCAGCGGCCCGTGGTCGGTCAGCAACTCGCGAGAGCGATCGATGATCGCCGGCAGTCGGTCGAACTGCTGCTCGATGGCCTGCACGGCGCTGGCCAGGAACGCCCTGGCTTCGCGTTCGAGCGCGGAGCGGGCCATGCTGCCTTGCCGCTGCAGTTCGCTGCGCCCCAGCACGGCCAATACACCCAGCGGCACGAGGAACGTGCACAAGGCGAGCAGGTGACGGCGGCTGAAGCGCGAACGCGGTTGCGGCATCGGGTGCGGTGGGGGCCGCGGAGCGGGGAGCGAGCAGCGTAACGTGCCAAGGGCTCCCGGGCGAGATGGCAAGTTGGCGCGGGGCGATCCGGGGCCCCTGCGAAGCTATCGGGGCCCAGGTTCTAGTGGGCCGACGCGGCCCGCGGCCCGTCTTCATCCCGTCCACCGCGCGACCGGGCAAAACCGCGTTTGCCCCCGGCGAAGAACTCGAGGAACGACCGGCCCTGGGCTTCGCTGCCGCAGCTGGCACTCTGCAGCGCCGTCGCGGCACGCACCTTCGGGCAACCCTTGCCGCGAAACACCGTATGGAAGCACCGCTTCAGGTCGGCGATGGCGGGCGGCGGAATGCCCTGGCGGCGGATGCCGACGAGGTTGAGGCCGCAGATGTCGTTGCGGTCCGCGGCGATCGAGTACGGCGGCACGTCGTAGCTGATCGAGGCATTGCCGCCGATCATCGCCCCTTGGCCGATGCGCACGAATTGGTGGATGCCGGCCCCGCCGCCAACGAACGTGAGGTCGCCGACCTGCACGTGCCCGGCCAGCATGACGTTGTTCGCCAGCGTCACGAAGTTGCCGACTGTGCTGTCGTGACCAACGTGGCTGTTTGCCATCAGGTAGCAGTCGCTGCCGACCGTGGTCTTGCCTTCGGCGCGCGTGGCGCGGTGTACGGTCACGCCCTCGCGCACCACGGTCCGTGCGCCGATGTACACGGGCCCGGCCGCGGGGGTGCCGCCGCGCATCTGCGGCATGCCACCGATCACCGCGAAACTGTCGATGGTGACACCGGCGTCCAGTTCGCAGTTGGCGCGCACGATCGCGTGGGCCGCGATCCGGCAACCGTCGCCGATGCGGGTATTGGCTTCGAGAATCGCAAACTCGCCGATGTGCACATCTGCACCCAGTTCGGCGGAAGGGTGCACGCAGGCGGTCGGATGGATCATGGTGGCGTCCTCAAGGGTGAGGCTCTGGTTTCGCCATGATATCTGCGTCCCGCCGATCGCGCACATGTCTCCCGGGGAACTGGCGAACTGTCGAATTGGCGAACGGGGCTCACCGCGAAGGCCGTCTGGCACCTTGCTCAGGCGTCCAACGCCACCCGGGCTCGCAGCGGCGCCAACACCGTGCGTTCGAGGTCGTCGCGGTAGAACAGGTTGTAGGTGTCGAAAGGGATCACGCGACGGCCATCGGGGTGCGCGATGTGCACGCACGATTTACGCACCGAGTGGTGTTCGAGGTCGTGGCGATCGAGGAACTTCATGATGAGGACGCGGAACACGTCCTGGTAGCGCAGCGGTGCCACCATGGACTGCGCAAAACCCGGCAGGCAGCACAGCAGCCGGCTGATGGCCGCCGACGCGCCTTCCGGACCGTGCGCGGTGCTGAAGGCGCGCACGAGTTCGCGCTGCAGCGCAGCGTCGCGTTCGTAGGCGATCGTATTGCGGGTGCCCTGTAGCAGCGCCTCGGCGGGCACGAGTCCGGTGAGCGGGGTGATGGGCGAATTGCCTGCTGGACGCTTCAAGGCATAGGCCATCGCCAACGAATCGGGATGGCACGGCACCGGGATCAGGTCCGCGGGTTGAAACCACGGGCACTGTTCGAGAATGCGCCGCCGCACTTCGCTGAGCGTGAGGCGGTGCTGCGAATCGACAAAACCGTCGTTGCGGCCGGCGTCCTGGACCGGTTGGAAGGTGATGCCGCGCACACAACGCTGCTGCACCGCGAAACGCAGCAGATCGCCGAGTTCGTCGTCGTTGCTGCCGCGGCGCACCGTGACGACGAGCGTGGTCGACAGGTCGAGCGCATTGAGCCGGTCGAGCGCGGCGTGCCGAACGCGGCGCAGATCGGCGCCGCGCAGCGTTTGCAGCGCGGACTCGCGCAGGCTGTCAAACTGCAGGTAGACCTCGAAACCCGGCGCGTAGGTCGCCAATCGCTCCGCAAATCCATCTTCCTGCGCAATGCGGATACCGTTGGTGTTGAGCATGCGGTGGCGCACGGGCCGTTTGCGCACCATGTCCATGACCTGCCAGAACTGCGGGTGCAAGGTCGGTTCGCCGCCGCTGATCTGCACGATGTCCGGCTCGACTTCGTTCTTCACGATGCAATCGAGCATGCGTTCGATCGTCGGCAGGTCGCGATGCGTGAGCCGTTCCGGGCCGCTCGCGGCGTAACAGGTCGGGCACCGCAGGTTGCAGTGGTCGGTGATCTCGAGCAGCACGAGGCAACCGTGTTGTTCGTGTTCGGTGCAGATGCCGCAGTCGTAGGGGCAGCCGTAGCGAAACGCCGTATTCGGCTTCTGGACCTGTTCTGGCGGCTTCAAGAACTTCTCGCGGCCAAGGCGCCAGTAGTCAGCATCGTCGGCGACCAGCACACGTTGGGCGCCGTGCTCCGGGCAGCGCTTCAGCAAGAACACGGCGCCCGCCTCGATCACGTGTTTGGCTTCGACGGTGCGCAGGCAGGTGCCACACAACGCGGTGGTCGCTGCGTAGAAGAGGTAGGGCCGCACCCGGTCGGTCATCGGCGCAGCATCCCGCCTGCTGCCCCGCACGCCAAGGGGCGAACGTCTTCTCCCGCGGCCCTTCTCAGCGCGTTGGTGTCTCGCCGGGCCGCGGATCCGACAGCACATCGTCGCCAGTCTCGAACACACCATCGATGCCGGCGCTGCGAACGACGAGTCCTGTGGCGCTGAGTTCGAGCCGGAACGCGCCGCGCCAGGGATCGTGGCTCGGCAAAGCGGGATCCAGCGCCCGCAGTTCGGCCACCGTGGGCCAGTGGTCTTCGACGGCGTGGAACTCTTCGGCCGCGAAGGCGAGACGCTGCACGTCGGTCACCGCACGGGCGCCGAACACACAATCCTCGATTCAGCTCTTCGGCGGCCGGAGGGCCGCGTGGGCGATTGGCACGATCACGAGCAGCAACGGCACGAAATCGAGGGCGTGGCGGGCCATGGAACGTGCTGGGCGCGCTGGTCGAGTTCGCATGGCGTCATCCTACGAGCGGATGCCGCGCGGGTTCCGCGGCGCGGCGTTCGGGGGCTGATTCCCTTGGTTCGGCGGCGGCGATGGCGCGCAGGCGCGCATACACCGCTTCGATCGTGGCCGGCAGCGTGGACGTGCCCGCGGTGAGACCGAGCCTGCGGCAACCGAGAAACCACTCCGGCCGCAGTTCCGAAGCGTTCTCGACGTGCAACACCGGCAGACCGTAGCGCTCGCCCGTGAGCACGAGTTTCTGGGTGTTGTTGGAGTCGCGGCCACCGACCACGACGAGGGCGTCGACCTTGGGGAGGAGGTCTTCGAGCGCCGCCACGCGCGCCCGCGTCGGGCTGCAGACGGTGTCGACGAACTGCACCGAGGCATGGCGATTGGCGGCGCGCACGGCTGCCACGATCGGCACGACGGTGGCCTCTTGCGAAGTGGTCTGGCACACGATGCCGAAGCGCGACTCGGGCCAGGTGCCAACGTCGGCGGCGCTGCCGAGCACGATCGGATCGCGCAGGTCTTCGGTGATGCCGCGCACTTCGACGTGGTCGTGTTTGCCGATCACGATCACCCGATGGCCGGTGCGTTCGAGGGCGCGGGCGACTTCGTGCACCTTGCGCACCAGCGGGCACGTGGTGTCCAGGATCTGCTTGCCTGCCGCGCGCAGTCGCTCGCGTTCGCGCTCGCTGATGCCATGCGCGGTCACCAGGACGGCGGGGGTCGCGGGAATGGGGCGCGAGTGTTCCGCGGAACGGTGGAAGCCGCGGCGATCAAGTTGGGCCAGGACTTCGGGGTTGTGGACTAGTTCGCCGTGGATGGTGACCTTGGTTGGTTCCTTGATGGCGTCGATCGCCGCCAGGGCGTCGCGCACTCCAAAGCACATGCCGAGTTCTTCCGCTCGCAAGATCTGCATCGCGCTACCTCTTGGTATGGTTACTTGGGATTGCAAAGTAAATGGGCGTGAACTCGTGCGTGGGCCGCGGTTCACGGGGTTTGCCGCGGGGCTTCGTGGTGGCGTAGGATCGCGGCGAGTACGCCGAGTCCGAGCGTGAAGGGGCCCGCCATCGCCAGTGGGCCCAGGGCCGCTTGCTGCAAGAACAGGCAGGTTGTGCCGCTGGCGAGGAAAAACGCGCCAACGATCCAGGTCGCTGGTGGCAGCCGGCGCCAGGCGGCAAAACAGCCGAGCCCGAACAGCAACTGCCACAGGCCCGGCAGCAGCCATAGATGACCCGGCAGGCGCGCGCCGATGAGCCAGGTGAGCACTGCGCCGGGCACGACGCTCGGCGCAAACCACGTGAGGCTGCGCGCCGAGGCGGGCTGCCGCGCCCGATCGGGGCCGTTCTTGCCCATGCAGGTGGGGCGAACGCTCTCGCCAATGGCGAACACGCCACACGCGGCGGCAGTGCCCGTCCAGAGCATGATCCAAGCGTGTGGTTCTGCCAGCGGATTCTGCACGCAGGCCCATTGCGCGAACCCCGCCAGCAACGAACCCGCGGCAGCGACGGCCGCGGTCAGGGCGCCGACGCTGCGCAGGCGTTCGGCCCGGGCCAGGTGCAGGCGGATGGCCTGCAGTTCGAACGCGGCGTCCTGGAGTTGCATGGGGTCTTCGTCCGGCATCGGCTTGCTACTGGCGTGCACTTTACACAGCAAAGTGTAGCCGCGGCGCGGCGAGCGTCAAGCGGGGGCGGGCGCAGGGTTGCGGTTGGCGTGCGGCGGCGGCCCAGGCATCGAGTAAGAACGTGCCGGCGCGGGTGGCGTGCGGGGTGCACGTGGCCCTGTCGCACGAGGAGCCTATGTCGCCACGAACTTGTCCTGTTCTCGCCCTCTCCCTGCTGGCCGCGTGCGCCGCGGCACCTGCTGGGCGTGGGCCGTCCGCAGCGGGGCCAGCAACCGTGTGCGTGCGGCTTGTCGATGGCTCCGAACGCGAAGGGTTGCTGCAGGACGAGTCCTTGCGGGTGCGGGTTGGTGCGGCAGTGCGCGTGCTCCCCGTGCACGAGGTCCGGTCGGTGCACCTCGCCGCGGCGACCTCCGTGCACGAAGCCGAAGTGCTCGCCAGCGGCCTGCAGGCGCTCGCGGCGAGCAGTGGCAAGCAGGTCGAGGCGGCGACGGAGGCCCTCGTCGATCTTGGTCTGCCGGTGCTCTCACCCTTGCTCGATTCCTACCAGGACACCGATGCGCATGAGCCGGATCCGCGCTACCGCCTGTACGAACGCATCCTGCCGGTGGGGGCCGACGCGTTGGATCGCACGTTGGACCTTGTGCGGTTGGCCGACGGAACCGCTCTGCGCGGGCATCTGCTCACCGAAGAGCTCCACCTGCGCACGGGCGCGGGGGCGTTGGTTGCGGTGCCGTTGGCGACGATTCGCCGCATCGCCGTGCGGCAGGCGGAGGTGGTGCGCGCGTTCGAACTGCAGGCATTACACGACTGCACCTACGTCGGTTTCGTCGACACCGGGCTCGTCGTGAAGCCTACGAGTTCGCTGCGCGCGGAGTGTGATGGCTTCGTGCGGCTGTCGTTTGCCGAGGATGGGTGGGCAACGGGACCGGACGGCCTGTTGGACACGTTGCCCGGCAAGAGGAAGCTGCAGGAAGGGTTCCGCTGGGGCGCGGTGCTCGGTCGGGTCGGTGCCGGCGGCGAACGGTGGTTCGTCGGCAGCCACTGTGAGCGGGCGGGGCTCGGCGAGGGTCGCCTGTACTTCGTCATCAATGACAACGAGCACTGGCAGAACAATATCGGCAGCTACCGGGTACGGCTGCGGGTCGCCGACGTCTACGACATCGGTGACCCGCGCTAGAGGGGTAATGGCTACCCCGGACTACTTGGAGCCCAAACTACTTGGTACCCAAA
Source organism: Planctomycetota bacterium (assembly GCA_020851075.1). GTDB lineage: Bacteria > Planctomycetota > UBA1135 > UBA1135 > UBA2386 > JADZDL01. The sequence goes on from JADZDL010000346.1 coordinate 21,281, forward strand.
ACTACTTGGAACGCAGTGCGCGCTTCAACTCGGCGACCTTGTTGGTGCGCTCCCAGTTGAACAGATTGACCTTCTTGCCGTAGCGCTCCGCCTTCACGGGCTCGCGGCCGAAGTGACCATAGGCGGCCGTGGGGCCGTAGATCGGCTTCTTCAGGTCGAGCGCCGCGATGATGCCCTTGGGCGTGAGGTCGAAGACCGTCGTGACGGCCTTCATGATCGCGAGCTCATCGACGCTGCCCGTGCCGAACGTGTCGACCATGACCGAAACGGGCTGGGCCACGCCGATCGCGTAGGCGACCTGCACTTCGCACTTCGCCGCGAGCTTGGCCGCGACGATGTTCTTGGCAACCCAGCGCGCGGCGTAGGCGGCCGAACGGTCGACCTTGCTCGGATCCTTGCCCGAGAATGCGCCACCGCCGTGACGGCCCATGCCGCCGTAGGTGTCGACGATGATCTTGCGGCCCGTGAGGCCGGCATCGCCGTGGGGGCCGCCGACGACGAAGCGTCCGGTCGGGTTGATGTGGACCTTCATCTTCTTGCTGCGCAGTTCGGCCGGGATCACCGCTTCGATGATGTCCCGTTGCACGGCTGCATGCAGGGTCTTGTTGTTGACGGAGTCCGCGTGCTGGGTCGAGATCACGACGGTGTCGACTTCGACCGGTCGGCCACCTTCGTAGACCACCGAGACCTGCGACTTGCCGTCCGGGCGCAGCCACGGCAGCGACTTGTCCTTGCGGCGTTCCGAGAGCGCCTTCGTGAGCTTGTGGGCCAACGTGATCGGCAACGGCATGAGCTCCGGCGTCTCGTCGCAGGCAAACCCGAACATCATGCCCTGGTCGCCGGCGCCACCGGTGTCGACGCCCTGGCCGATATCGCGCGACTGCTGGCCGAGCGCGTTCAGCACGGCGCAGGAATCCGCGTCAAAGCCGATGCCGGCTTCGGTGTAGCCGATGCCCTTGATCGTGTCGCGCACGAGCTGCCGAAGGTCGACCCACGCCGAGGTCGTGACCTCGCCGAAGATCGTGGCGAGGCCCGTGGTGACCATCGTTTCACAGGCGACTCGGGAGTGCGGGTCCATCGACAGCAGCGCATCGAGCACTGCGTCGGATACCTGGTCGGCGACCTTGTCGGGGTGGCCTTCGGTTACGGACTCGGACGTGAATAGATGGCGATGCTGCAAGGGATCGAGGGGGTTGCGTAGAGGAAATGGTCGCGAGGCGCAGGCCTGTGCCTGGCGAACGCGCGGGAAAACGATAAGGATCGGGCCGTGCCAGGACAACTGTCGGCCCCAGGCAATTCGGTGGGAGCTGGCACTTTGGCGCGGTCCGCTAGTGCGCTGCGGCGTGGCCGCGCCCCGCGAGTTACTGTGCAGGGTTCTACAGTGCAGCGGTACCTAGGCGGGGGCTTGCTTTCCGGGCCGGCCCGCTATCGGGCCAGCCCAAGCTCGTCTCAGGCCAGTGCGTCGGCAATGATCGTCTGGATGCGCTCCAGGGCCGTGCGCATCTGGGCGCGCTGCTGCTCCGAGCCCTTGACGGCTTGGATGATGCTCGCGAGGCCGTCGAGGTTCTGCAGGTTCGCCGCGGGCTTGGCGGACTTCGGTGGGCGGCCTGGGCCGCGGCCTGGACCCTTCGTCATGCGGGCCTTCACATTGTAGGCGAGGGCGGGGGTGCAGCCGACCTTCTTCGCGATGTCGGCGACGCTCATGCCCGTGCTGAGCAGGGCGCGGATCTGGCCGGACTTGGACGATGCATCAGGCTGGCGACCGCGCTTACGGGCGGACTTCGTGTTGGTTTCTGCCATGTTCTCAGTATTGCAGGTTTGCGGGAGTTTCACAATAACCAATCTGTGATTCTCTTCTGGTCAGCCGGCGAAGTGAGGCATGGATTCTGTGTCGTTGCACATTTTTCCGATGGCTCATGCTTGAGTGATTTCTGTGAATCGATTGTTGAATAGTGTCGTAAGGCCATCGCGGACAATGGCTTCAGATGTCCTGGAGTGTGTTGATAGTGGGCGATACTCGTTCTCTAGAACGGTTCCCCAGTCCCTCCCGAGGGCACTTTCCAATCGTGGATTACACCGCGCGAGCGGCGATGTAGTTCCAGCTTGTTCCAGCCCCGAACGAGAGCAACAACACGTTGTGGCCCGGCGCGATCGGGTCGACGACCACCTCCCGCGAGGGTTTGCAGAGGTTGCCGTCGCTGTCGCGCTTGGCAATCGTCTCGTAGCGGGTGCCGCCGCCCAGGATGCGTTCGAGGGCGATGCCGACGCTGGCCGCCGAGGTGTTGCCGTGGTCCTGGAGGGACAACGCCATGCGTTCGTAGGGAATGTGCATCTGGTCCGCCAGCTCCTGGTCGAGCACCATGTTGGCGCCATGGGGGACAAAACGATCGATGCGATTGCCGATGGTCGCGCGCAGTTCTGCGGCTTCGCTGGGCGCCTCGCCGATGCGATTCTGGAGTACGGCGAGTTCGTCCGGCGCAACCAGTCCGGCTTTGTGCAATACCTCGAAGAAACCTGATCCGGGCACCGTCCGGCGGACAAAACGATAGACCTTGCGGCCGTCCATGTGGAAATGGTAATCGCCGGCACCCGGGGTTGGGGTATTGAGTCGCGCGTAGAGCCCTTCGCGAGTCATCGTGCCACCTTGCCGCGCGGCGTGTTCCATATGCTGGGTCGGGTGGTTGCGAGGATCGAGCACGCCGCGCTGGAAGATCGATTCCCGGTCCGGCGTGCTCTGCATGAACGACCCGAGGATCTCGAGGCACGTGGGCACTTCGCTGGCTGGCGGGCGCCGGTCCGAAAGCACGCAGGCGGTGGCGCCATCGCCGAGCAGGAGGCAGCTGCGATCCGTCCAATCCACCATGCGGGTGGCCACATCGGCCCCGACGACGAGCGCTTGATGGCATGCGCCACTCTGGATCATCGCCGTGGCAAGGATGATTCCGGCCACAAAACCTGCACAGCCTTGCTGCAGGTCCAGCGCTGTGGCGCGCGGCATCGGCTTGCCCAGGTTCGCCAATCCCTGCTGCACCATCGAGGCGCCAGCGGGATACACGAACTGCGGCGTGTTGGTGGCAAGGATGACGATGTCGGTGGCGGCGGCATCGCAGTGGGCGCGCTGCAGTGCCTGCATCGCGGCTTGCACGCCGAGGTCCGTGGCGTGCTGGTCCGGGCTCACCACGTGCCGGCGGCGGATTCCCGTGTGTTCGGCAACCCACTCGGGGCTCACATCGAGCCATGGCATGCCGCCGAGCAGTTCTTCGTTGCTCATGACCTTCGGCGGCAGCGCAGCTCCTACGGCAGTGATGTAGGTGGGTACCATGGGCCAGATGGTAGGTTGCCTGCAGCACCGAACGGCGGGGGAGCTGAGCCACTTTGATCCCGCCATTCTGCGTAGCCCCCAGGCCTATGCGCGGCGCGAAGTCGCCGATGCTGGCCGCTTGCTCACTGGTATTCGAAGAACGCCACCGGGCAGTAGTAGGTGCTGACCGAACCCGTCGTCGTCGTCGCCGGCGGCCCTTGGGCATAGATCGTGGTCGACCGCGGCGGAATGCCAACCTGGACCTGCGCGCCGTTCGAGACGACGACACCACCCGGTGCGAAGAAGTCAAAGAACGCGGCCTGGCTGGAGATGTAGAGGTCGTTCAGCAGGACCGTGTTTGGCAGGTAGAAGCTGCTGTAGAAGGCGCCACCCGAATTGGTGAAGGTGGTCAGCGTCTGGGCGCCGGCCAGGGTTACCTGCCCCATGCACGAAGGCGCGATGCCGGGCACTGCGCTCTGCAGGCTGAATGGTGTCGCCAACTGCCCGCCCAGCGACAGCACGAGCACGCTGAGGCTGTTGGCAGGTGCCTGCGAAATGCTCGCGGTGTAGTAGCTGTTGATCGAGACCGGAGTCGTCGCCAGCACGGGCGGGCCACCCGCGAGGTGTGCGCAGCCGGCAGGGCCATTGACGACCGGGGAGAAGTAGTCCGCGCGATCGAGGTAGTACGTAAACGAATTGCCGCCGCCGCTCGTGCCGTAGATCCGGTACTCAACGACGAGGTTGTTGGCGCCTGGGTTGTAGGGAAACGGCGTCGTGAGGTTCAGGAAGAACCGGCCGTTCGGGAGCGGGGCCGCCGGATCGCGCAGGTTGGGCAGCGTGAACAGCGCCGGGCCGAACACCGTCACCGGGGTGCCGACGTAGTTCGTGTCGAACGTGCTGCTCATGCCCGTGTGAGAATTTGCCGTGTATCCCATGCGCACTTCGAGTTGCAGCGAACGGCCCGCATTCAGCGTCGTGAGATCCTGGTCCTGGCGGAAGCCGAGCTTGCGAATGCTGGTGCCCACAGGGATCGCCAGGTCGAGCTGGTTGTAGACACACATGACGCGCGAGGTGCCTAGCGCGAGTGGCAGGTTGGCCGAGTTGGTGGGGCCTTCCGGTACGCCCGAGTATTCGGCCGGGAAGATCGCTGTGCTCTGGGCGCAGACGGCGGCGCCGAGCAGGAGGGCTGCGGACAGGTGCTTGATGGGATTCATGGGAACTGCGTGGGGGTGGGCGCAGCGGAAGTGCCGCGCGATGGCTTCCCAGAACTGTTTGGCGCCCGGACCGAACAAGTTTGGCGAAGTTCTTTCGCGAACCACGCCGTGCGACCCTTCACTCGCAATGCCACGCTTCCGTTCCGGCTCGCCGTTGTTCGCCAGGGGATGGCAATGCTCCAGGCTCTCGGGCAGGACCGCGGTGAATAGTCCTGCAAGTTCGTGATCTGCTACGATTGCCGACGGGTCGTTACTCACCCCAAAGCATGATTCAAGGTCGCGTTGTTGATGGAGATGGCGTCGGTGTTGCCGCTGCACGCGTGCTCGCCAACGTGGCGCGCACGGAAGGACCGTATGAACACCTGGACGTGGTGATGACGGACGGCGACGGCGCCTTCACCATTCCCTTGCCCTTTGATCCCGTCGAGTGCCTGCTGGAGGTGCGTGCTGCTGGGCTTGCGGACAACAACCACTACCTGACGAGGGTCGATTTGCCGGTGGTGGTGGTCATGCATGCGGGGGCGTAGTTGGTTTTCGTTGCGCGTGATCCAGCCGGTCTACCCGTGGAAGGGCTGTGGATGAGCCTGTTTCGCGAGGACCGCCAGTGGGACTGGTATTCCGAAGCGGGCGGTCGCATGGACTTGGGGCGGATCATGCTCGGTGAGTACCAGCTGCTGGCGTACCTACCGGGTTACGAGTTCGTGGAACGCAGCGTAGTCGTTGCGGGTGATCAGGTTCTCGAGCTCCAGTTGGAGCACGCGCACCGCCGCAGCGTGCGGTTCCGGCTGACGGGAGCCACGGTGGAACAGTTGGCGAACATGCAGTGCAAGGTCACCCCCCTGCGGGCGAAGATGTCCTATGAAGTTCCGGGCATGAGCGGCAAGCCGGATGCCCAAGGCCTATTCGAGTTGCACGGCTTACCGGCCGATCTGAATTTGAATCTGAGCGTGCGAGGTCCGGGTCTAGCCGCATATCCGTCGGTTCAGACACTCTTGCCGCATGCACACCAGGGCATGCTCGAGATCCCCTTCGCCTTGCGGGAGCGGCCGACTCGACAGGTGCGTGGCCGCGTGGTCGACGAATCCGGGCAGGGTCTGGGTGGCCTGTCTGGGGTGTCTTGGTGGTCTACGGGAGGAGAAGAAAACGCAAGCGAGTTCGTCACCGACGACCAAGGCCGCTTCGTGGTAATGACCAGGGCCTGCGATGGCGAACTCCTGCGCATGGTCCTCTTGTCCGAGACGCACGTATTCGATTCGCCCACGTCCGTTGACTACTGGCAGCAAAGTCGCCGCAGGTCGCATTCGACCTGCATGCCGTGCGATGTCGAGATCACGACTACGGCCAGGTTGCGTTTGGCAACGGATGCTCCGTAGGCGCAACTGCGTCGTTCGCGTGCGGCGATGACTCCATGGCATGGGGGCTTGAGCTGTCGGTAGGCTTGTGCCGAAGGAGGTCCAATGCGCAATCACCACGTTCCCCTGCGTGTCCTGGCACTGGTCGCGATCTTCGCCGTGTCCCTCGCGCCGGCGCAGGTTCAGGAACTGCGTCAGCTCGATACCACGATTCCCACCGGGGCCGCGTATGACTCGGCGCGCGGCCGGCTGGTCACCCTTGGTTGGCGCGGGGACACCAGCGAGTTCGATGGCCAGGTCTGGCGTCATCGGCCGGTGCCCGCCATTGGTCATGAATGGGGGGCCTTGGTGAATGGGGCGGGCACGTCGGACGTGTTGCTGGTAGGGGAGTCCACGAGCAAACGCTTCCTCACGGGGCGCTACGACGGCGTTCGGTGGCAGTTCCTGCAACCAGCGATGTCGCCATCGTCACGCCGGCTCTCCGCCATTGCATTGGATAGCAGTCGCAACGAGGTGGTCTTGTTTGGTGGCACTGACGGCACCTTGATGTTCGACGAGACCTGGGTGTTCACAGGCAGTACGTGGCGGCAGCGTCTCCCCGTGAGTTCTCCGCCCCCGCGAACCGCGGCCGGCATGGTGTTCGACGTGGCGCGCGGCTGCTGCGTGATGTTCGGCGGCGGCGGCAACCTCGGGTTTCTGCAGGATACCTGGGAATGGGATGGAACGACTTGGACGCAGCCGTTGCTGGCGAATCAGCCGAGTGCCAGGTCCTTGATGGCAATGGCCTATGA
>JADZDL010000347.1 GCA_020851075.1 Planctomycetota bacterium
GACGCCTCGCGGTTGTGCCAGGTCGTGCCAGGTTGTGTCACGTTGTGACCAAGCCCATTGCACACTGCATTGCACACTCGGGTTGGCGAGGCCCGTTTGCGTGCCCGGAGACCGAGGCGGCGATGCGGTCGGACTGCGGCCCCATGGACCACCTGTTGCTGCGTCCCGGGGTGCGCGGGCGCAGGAAACCACGCGGTCGTTCCCGAGCTTCGCCTTGATGTGTTCGGCGTCCTGAGGGCACATGTCGGTCGCCCACGGGAACGCCCCGGCACGAGCCTGGCGCGGGATCCCAACCCGGGCGACTTCCACGGATACCGACATGACCGCGACCGCACCCTTCACCTTCACCACCCCGACCGAGAACAACCCCTGGGCCGAGAACCTCGCCGAGCAGAAAGCCCGCTTCCCGAACGCCAAGGACTCGATCTTGTTCGCCATCGCGGCGCTGCAGGACAACCCAGACATCGCGATTGACGATCTGAAGACCCTGGCGAGCCAGCACGGCATTCGGGTCACGGCCGCTTCGGTCAACGCGGCGAAGCGGTTGCTTGATCCGGAGCACGCTACGACGCCTGTGGGGGCCGCTGCCGGGCTCGATTCAGCTCCCGCCCGGGAACGCTTGACGAGGCGAGTTCGGGCCGCAGACGCGCCGCTGGATGCCAACGCGTTGATCCAGGATGTCGTCGCCAAGATCCAGGCGCAGGGGAACGCCGAGGTCGAACGAATGCGGGAGGCGGTGCGAAAGGCGATCAGCGCGCTCGAAGCGGCCGTCGGGTCCTGAGGCATTCGGCCTACGCGGCAACGCTTGCCTCACCGATCGCAGAGGGCGGGTTCGCGCCGTAGATGCCACCATGCCGAGTAAACCCCTCCTCCTGCGCTGGCTGCTCGTCACGTTTGCCGGCTTCGTCAATCGCCAACAGGGCTAGGTCATTGAGTTCCTGCGCGAAGAGAACCGCGTCCAGAAGGAGCAACTCGGCTGCCATCGGCCCAGGCTCACGGAGGATCAACGGCGCCCGGTCGACACAGCTTCCGGACACCACGGGGTTCAGCACTCAATCCGTGGTCATCGCAGTTCGACCGTGATCACCTCTTCACCTGGTCGCACCGTCTGCCGCCAGGTCTTTCGACTGCCGCGCACGATCCGCATCTCGCGGAACTCGCCGTACGGCATCGGCACGACCAGCATCCCGTCGTGGTCGCTGCGCTGCGACAGCGCGAGATGGAGCGCGGTCTCGCGCATCAGTAGGTCGTCGGGGCGGTCGCCCCACGGCCCGGCCTTGTCCAGCCGCGCGCCGGCGACGGGTTGCCCTTGCTCATCGACAATACGGAACTTCGCGCTGCCCAGCGGCAGCAGGTTCACGGGCACGACCTTGCGCGGATCGTCCGGTTCGATCCGACTCCATCCGAGGCCGGCATCAGTGACGGCAACGATGTCCCATGTCACCGCGGACGAACGCAGTTCGACCTTGCCGTTGCCGTCGGCCACGCATCGATCGTGCTCAAGCAGGTATCCACCGTCGAATCGATGCGCGATGGCGACTTGCGCAAACGGCACCGGTTGCCCTGCCGCATCGCGAACTGCCAACGTGCGCACCGTCAGCAGGCTGAGATCGACGACCGGGTCGTGTTCGTCCTGGGATTCACCGATGCAGATCCTTGTAGGCGCGCCGGCAGTGGCCGCGAGGCGGACGAAGCAGTGAGTGCTCTTCGGGAGGTTGGTCGCCGGGAAGCGCGCCTCGGCATCGAGGAGTCTGCCGCTGATGAGCTGACCGATGGATCCGCCTCCCCCCTCGTCTCGGAACGAAGAGTAGGACAGCAGCGCAATCCAGCCTTGCGAACTGCTCCCCTCGCCGCGAACGGATACACGCCGCGGTGGCGATGCCGTCATGACGAGTCGATTGGGCACGCCCGGGTTCTCATCGAAGATCATCGGTTTGCCAGAGCTGATGCCGGAGAACGACACCGCGTGACCTGCGGAGGCTCCTGCGAACAGGTAGTTCGTCGTGCGGTTCTCGTCGCCCCAGGCCAGCGGCAGGACCGCGCGCCCCCCCGCGTCGGTCCGGGCCACGACCCGCCACGTCTGTGACGCCAACGGGGGCAGGGGATTGCAGTCGCCGTAGTCGGGCCGCCAGTCGTTCGGTCGCAGGGCCACCTCGACACCCTCGACGGGCGCGTCGCTCTCATCAACCGCCGCGACCTCGACGGTGCGCAACTCGGGGAACGCGACCTCGCCCACATCCTCGGCGATCGGTCCGACGCTGCATAGGACCTGCCGCTTGTCGTCGACGAGCGCGAGTTCGACCTCGTAGCCCGGCCACGGCCCGAGCTGCAACGTGCAGTCGCCGCGCAGAGGACGATCGAAGTCAAATGGATAGTGGCCGTCGATCAGAACGCGCAGAGCGGGTGGCACGTGGTCCTTCCACGGTGTCACCCGTCGCAACGAGACCGCATGCGGTGCGGCTCGGCGCACCGCCACGAGGTCCAGCGACCTGCCCGCGGCGGCCTGCATCGATACGCCCGTGACCCACCGCCCGCCGCTCACATTCGCCGGTCCGATCGCCCACACGACGTACGGGCTACCCGGCAGCAGCGGTGCAGTGAATGCGCCGGCCGCGTCGGTCTTCACCTCGGCCCGATCTGGAGCGAGACCGAACGTCTGCGACAGCTCCTGGCAGAACGTGACCCTGGCCTCGGCGATCGGCAAACCGGTCGGATCGCGCAGCGTGCCCGTGCACGGTGTGCGCTGGGCCGGTGCTATTGCGGCGAGAACCGCCGCGGAAAACGCGCACGGCAGGACCCTGGTCATGATGTCGAGCCTCCCGATCTGGAGCCGCGGGTAGCAGGGGAAATAGGTGAAACAGGTTGCGTCCCGGACCGCCCCGAGTCCGCAGACCAGCATCCCGGTCTCGCCGCCGCTGTCAACGCCCCTTCCCACATCCCCACATCCCCACATCCATCCAGCACGGCCTTTTCCAGCTTGGCTGGCTTGCCGAGGATGTCCGCCCAACGAAGGGACGCTCTGCAACGGTCTACCTCATCAACCCGCGAATCCGAGATACCCCCCAGGGAGGGACTGACAAAGCCGACAGAACCGCACA
>JADZDL010000348.1 GCA_020851075.1 Planctomycetota bacterium
TCCCGGATCGCCCGCACCAGCCGGCCCACGTCCGCGTCGCTCAGTTCCCCGTGCTCGCAGAACTCCGCCCGGCCGCGACCTGGCTCGTGCGCAAACACCCCGTCCGTCCACAGCACGTGGAAGTGCACGTTCAGCCGCAGCGGCGAATCGAAGCGCTGCACGAACGCCACCGCACCCGCCCGCGGCCGCGGCTTCCCCAGCCGGCGCGCGCGCCGTTCGTAATACCCCGACACCGCGCGCACCAGGATCCGCCGCACGGCAGCACAGACTTCGCGCCGCGGAGCGAGATGCCGTTGCTGGCCCCGTTGAGCCACTCGGGCACGCCCCAGGCGCTCGAGTCCGCGACGCTGAACAGCTCCGAGTCCTCCACGGTGACCTTCGACGCGCTGGTCTGGACCTCCACCATGGTGACGGTGCCCGTGGCCGTGCCGTAGGACGGGCTCACGGACACCCCGCGCAGGATCCAGCCGCTGGTGTTGCCGAAGCGTGCCCGACGGAGCTTGGCCGTCTGGCCCGCGACGGCCGCGACGGTGATGGGCGGCGAGTAGCTGCCACCGCTCACGAGCATCTCCCCGTGGTAGCCGCCCAAGAGGTGCACCGTGTCGCCGGCCTTCACCGCCTTGCCGAAGTGGCCCGCGCTCACGACCTCCTCGAGCGTCTTCCAGGGCTTCTGCTGGCTGCCGTCGTTGGCGGAGCTGCCCGTGGCGGGGTCCACGTAGAAATCGGCAGCGTGCACGCCGGTTGCGAACGTCGAGACCAGGGCTCCGAGCATGGGAGCGACGATGCGGTGCTTCATGACGAGACTTCCTCCGCCGGGCAGTATAGACCGACCCGTCGGGTTAGAGATGTCGCGCTCCAGGCTGGCCGGGCTGGGACTCCTGATCGGCGCCCTGGCCGCGGGCTGCGGGCAAGACGAGCGCTTCGTCGCGCCCGCGGCCGGTTTGGGAGGAGGCGCGGGCGGGACCGGCGGCGCGACCGGAGGCGCGGGCGGGACCGGCGGCGCGGCCGGAGGCTCGTCCCTGGCCGGGGTGGACGCCGAGCGGGTGTTCCCCACGAAGGAGCGGCCGGGGATCTCGCTGGATGACTGCCTGTTCGGCTCGCCGCTGGTCTTCGAGCGCGGCGGCGCGACGGAGATCGTCGTGGCGGGAGGCGAGTGGGTGGTCGGAGTGGCGCCCGAGTCCGGCGCCGAGCTCTACCGGGTGAAGCTGCCCGCGCAAGGCGCCGAGCGCGCGTTCGTCATCAGCACGCCCGCGCTGGTCGGCCATCGCCTGGTCGTCGCGTACCACACGACGGAAGCACCTGACGAGACGAAGAAGCCCGGTCGCGACGTGATGGATCCGCGCAAGGCGCAGCGGGTCGCCGTGGTGGACCTCGGGGCGCGAGCCATCGATCCAGCGTTCTCCGCGCTCACCCTGGCCGCCACGCTGCCCGCTGCGGCGCCGGGTCAGAGCGTCGCGTTCCGGCCGGACCGCGCGCTGCAGCGTGGCGCGCTCCTACACCTGCCGACGCCAGGCGGGCTCGGGACGGTGGTCGTGACCTTCGGCAACGGACGCGACCTCCAGCCCTGGCACGGCTGGGCCTTCGAGCTTTCCCTGGACGCCTGGTCGAGCGGCGGCAAGGCGGTGACGCTCGTCCGCGTGACCGGGCAGCGAAGCAGTGGATCCGGAGGTCGAGCCAGCGGAACGCGATGCGGCGCTGCGAGCAGTGCAGACACGGCGAGCGGTTCCGCATGCGCCGGGCCCGCGGCGCCGCGGTGGCCGCCGGCGCTACCCGTGGGCGGAACTGCTGCGGCGGGTGTGGCTGGTAGACGTGCTGGTGTGTCCGCACTGCCGCGGGGTGCGGCGGCTGTTGGCCGCGATCCACGATCCGGTGTCGATCGAACGGGTGCTCGTCGCCATGGGGTTGCCGACCCCGGCGCCCGTCAGGCGGTCGCGGCGAGGTGGGTCAGATTTCGGCTGCCGGGTGGGTCCGTTTCAGATTGCCACCGACAGGGGTGTTGACGCGGTGGCGGGGGACCAGGATCGTGCGCGCGTGGGTCCCGGGTGGTCCGGGACGCAGTTTGAACCGCCTACCCGCCGGCGAGCCTGCGAAGCGGTGCCGCACCCTCCGATCAACCGAATGAACAACCTGAGAGCCATGTTCAAGCAAAGTTCTGAGACTCACTCGCGCTACCGATCCACCCGCGCGGTCACCTTTGCGGCAGGCTCGAGCCTGTTGCTCGCAATCACCGCGATCGGCTGCGCCCGTGGCGGCAGCGGCGTCGTCGGCGGCGGCAGCGGCGGCAGCGGCGGCAGCGGCGGCAGCGGCGGCAGCGTGGGGCTGCCAGCCCTCTACTTCGGAGCGAACGACTCCAGCAGCGGGGGAGAGCTGTGGAGGTCCGACGGAACCACCGCGGGTACGGCGATGGTGATGGACATCCAGGCCAACGGCAACTCCGGACCCGAGGACTTCACGTTCTTCAACGGCCAGGTCTTCTTCAGCGCCGACAACGGCGTCGTAGGCGAGGAGCTGTGGAAGACCGACGGCACGGTAAACGGCACCCAGCTGGTGTTGGACATCAACACCAACGGGCCTTGGGGCTCTTCGCCCCAGGGCTTCACGGAGTTGAACGGCGAACTGATCTTCACTGCGGACGACGGATTCAGCGGCCACGAGCTGTGGAAGACGGACGGAACGACGCAAGGCACTGTGATGATCCTGGACCTCAACCCCGGTGGATTCTCCTTTCCCGCGGAGTTCACCGCCTTCGGCGGCGAGCTGTACTTCAGGGCAAACAGCGGCGTGAGTGGTTCGCAGCTGTGGAAGACCGATGGCACCACGGCCGGCACGCAGATCGTCAGGTATATCAATCCCACGGGATCTGCGTCGCCTGGTGGGTTCACGGTCTTCCACAACGAGGTCTACTTCGCCGCCAACGATGGTGTGAGCGGGGCCGAACTCTGGAAGACCGACGGAACCGAAGGTGGCACCGTAATGGTCAAGGACATCAACATCGTGGGGGGGGTTGGCGCGGGATCCGGGCCCGCCGCATTCGTGGAACTCGGAGGTCAACTGTTCTTCCGGGCCAACGACGGCGTCCATGGCGCAGAACTGTGGAAGACCGATGGCTCCGAGGCGGGCACCGTGATGGTGATGGACATCAACCCCAATCCCAACGGCAACTCCGACATCTTCGGCTTCGCCCTGGTCGGCAATACGCTTTGCTTCGGGGCCGATGATGGCACAGGCCGGAGACTCTGGAGGTCCGACGGCACAGCGGCCGGCACGACGATGCTGAAGGACATCTTCCCTCTCATCGGATCCGAAACGAGCCAGGCGATCTACGGCGGGTCGCTCTTCTTCCGCGCCGACGATGGCCTCCATGGCGCAGAGCTGTGGAAGACCGATGGCACGCCGAACGGAACCTCGATGGTCAAGGACATCAACATCGCCATCACGGAGCATTCGGCCCCGGCGGGGTTCACCGTTGTGAACGGCGTGCTCCTCTTCGCCGCCCACGATGGCGTGAGCGGGATGGAACTCTGGAGGACCGACGGCACCTCGGACGGGACCGTGATAGTGATGGACATCTGGCCGGGGCCGGGCGATGGCATCGACTGAACGACCGGTCGCCGATACGCAGAGCACGACCAGCGGGCTGCAGCACGCCCTGGCCGACGATCAGGTCGAACTCGTCGCGCCCGGTCGCCTGTCGCACGTCGAGGTCGGTGATCGAGCCCTGCGCCCAGCCGAAGCGTTCGCACAGGTGCGCGCTGTACTCGATGCCGTGGTAGCGCGCGCGGCCACAGTTCCTTCGCGGCCTCTCGCCAGTGGCCGACGCCGCAGCCGATGTCGAGGGGCGAGCGCACCGGCACGTCGAGGTGCTAGTGTAGTGCGTCACGCAGATGGGGCATTATTCGCGAGCGACGCCCTTGCTCGCGTAACCTTGGCCAGGATGTCACCGGCCTTGGCGGTCCAGATGAAGGGCTTCGGGTCCAAGTTGTGCTCTGCGATGTAGCTCTCGATGGCGGCCACGAGTTGCCCAACGCTCGGGAAGGCGCCACGGCGGATGCGCTTGGTCGTGATGTCGCGGAAGAAGCGCTCGACCATGTTGAGCCACGAAGAGCTGGGGGGATAGATGGGATGAGAAGGCCAGCCCCCTTGCGGGGTACCGTTCGGTCCCCATCGGAAACGAGCTCTATTGGCTCAACGGAGGCTAGCCATGACGGATGCTACCATGACGGCGGCGAATCTCGCGAGTGGGACCGTGACCCCGACGACCGGCGCGATCGGCCGGGAGCCGCGGCTGACGATCGGCATCGACCTCGGCGACAAGCACAGCCACCTGTGCCTGCTCGACGCCGAAGGGACCATCCTCGAGGAGTCGCGGCTGCAGACCAGGCCCGACGCGTTCCGGCAGCGGTTCGGCGGCATGTCGCCGGCGCGAATCGCCATCGAGGCTGGCACGCACTCGCCCTGGACCCACGCGCTCCTGGCCGAACTCGGCCACGAGGTGCTGGTCGCCAACCCGCGCAAGGTGCGCGCCATCTACGACAACGACAAGAAGTGCGACCGCGTCGACGCCGAGCAGCTCGCCCGGTTCGCCCGCATGGACCCGAAGCTGCTGTCGCCGATCTCGCACCGCGGCATGGCGACCCGCGCCGATCTTGCCATCCTCCGCTCCCGATCCGCACTCGTCGACTCGCGCACGCAGCTGATCAACCACGTGCGCGGCAGCATCAAGCCGTTCGGTGTGCGCTTGCCAGCCAGCCCGACGCTGACCTTCGCGCGCAAGGCGGCCTGGAAGATCCCGCGGGAACTCCGGCCGGCCCTCGTGCCGATCCTGCGGACCATCGCGGAGCTGACCGCCCGCATCCGCGAGTTCGAACGGCGCATCGAGCAGATGGCTGCCGAGCGCTACCCCGAGACCATCCGACTCCGCAAGGTCGACGGGGTCGGCCCCATCACGTCGCTCACCTTCGTCCTGACGCTCGAGGACCCGAGGCGTTTCGCCAAGAGCCGCGCCGTCGGCGCATTCCTCGGCCTGCGGCCTGGTCGCAGCCAATCCGGCAAGCGCGACCCGGAACTGCACATCACCAAAGCCGGCGACCGCGACCTGCGCCGCCTGTTGGTGCAGAGCGCGCAGTACATCCTCGGCCCGTTCGGCAAGGACTGCGACCTCCGGCGCTTCGGCCTCTGCCTGGCCGCTCGCGGCAACAAGAGCGCCAAGAAGCGCGCACTGATCGCGGTCGCCAGGAAGCTCGCGGTGCTGCTGCACCGCCTCTGGCTCTCGCCCATCGACTACGACCCGCTGCGCCAGGCAGAGGGTCGAAACCTCTGTCGGCGGCGGCGCGCCTGACGGCGCCGAACCACCAATCCCAATCCCCAGAACCTATTAGCAGGAATCACCAAGGCGGATCGGCGGGCACTGCTCGTTGCCACAGCACACGCGATCTCTGACATCCACCGCCCAGTCCGGGTGACTGCGCTTGAATTCCAGACCCTCGCGAGCCTCACCGCTCGCCCTCGAGGTCGCGGGATAGATTGCAGCGCCCGGCTGGACGGACCCCAACATGCACCGGATCGGAACAGGTCCCTCAGAGTGCGGATGGAAGCACGGCGGACGATGTCACTCCTTCGCGGTCCAGGGCGACGAACGGCTGCTTGACGATCCTGGCCTTCTCATGGAAGGAAGTTCAAGCGGTGCAACCGGGAACATGGGTGACACTTTTGTCCGGGCACATGGGTGACACTCTGCATGGCCAAGTTGCGGCGCAGACCGGGGATCGCGTGGTTCGGGGGAAGCTGCAATCCGAGGAGCGGAGCGA
>JADZDL010000349.1 GCA_020851075.1 Planctomycetota bacterium
GTGCGTTCGATCGTGTGCCGCAGCCAGCTCGTGCACGGGATCACGCGGTCCTGCTTTGGCGTCCAGAACACGAGCATCACGGGTTTGCCGCGCAGTTCGCCGAGCTTCACCGGGTCACCTTGCACGAAGTTCAGGTTGCCGAGTTCGGGCGGCTGGAAGCCACTGAACGTGCCCGGCGTACGTTTGCTCGCGTCGGTCATGACCTTCTGCATCGCGATCTCGCGTTCGATGCGGGCCGCGGGGTCGAACGGATCGCGGCCGAGGATGCGCACGTTGCGGAACTGCGCTTCGCCGGGCCCACACAAGAGGCCAAACGCGCCGCGCACGACGGCAGGGTCGGGGAACTCCAGCGAACGCACGTAGAGGCCGTCGTAGTAGACATCGAGCTGGCTGCCGGTGACGTCGATGCGCAGTTCGTGCCAGTTGCCACCGACCGGGATGCTGCGGTGGTCGTGCACTTCCCACTCACCACCACGATTGCTGCTGATATCGAGATAGCCCTTCGGGTGCAGCAGCACCGCGTGGTAACGCTGGTCGCCCTTGCGGCCGAAACACAGGCCGGCGAGATCACCCTTCCACTGGCCTGGCTTGTTCTCGTCGTCAGGAATCTGGATCTCGGCCGAGAGTGAGAAGTCCGCGTCGAAGGTCACGTCGGCGGTGAGTTCGCGCGTGACCATGCGGTCGCCTTCGCGCTTCACGGCGGCGCGCAGCACCTTGCCGTAGGCCTGGAACGACTCTTCCCCGCCTGACCAACCCGACAGGCTGCGTTCGTCGTAGGCGACGCGCCAACGCGCGAGACTCTTGCCCGTGCGGGCGGCGAGTTCGGCGTAGTAGGCCATCGCCTCAGGCACCGAGTAACTCGCCGTCATGCGCCGCGCGATCTCGAGCGCCATGGTCGGCAACTCGCGCGTTTCGTAACTCCTGGCGAGCAGCAGGCCCTTCTCGGCGAGCGTCTGCTTCATCTTGCGATAGCGTTGCACGAGCGGGTCGAGGTTGTTGATCTTCTTCTCGGCCTCCGCGTGGCGCGGATCGTCGGTCTTGCCTTTCGCTTCGAGCGCGCGGCGGAACTCGCGAAATCGCGCAGCCGCTTCGCCGCCGCGCTTCTTTTCCTTCTCCAGCACGCTGGCGAGTTGCCAGAGCACTTCGAAGTCGGACGGCGCACGTTCGCGCGCTTCTTCGAGGAACTCGATCGCGAGGTCCTTCTCGCCGCGCGCCAACGCGGCTTTGGCCCATTGGATGAGTTCATCCCCGGGATCGACCTTGCCGGTTTCGATGTCGCGCAGGCGCAGGATCCATTCCTTCCAGATCGGATCGAGTTCGGCGAGTGTCTTCACCGGCGACAGCGGCGAACCGGCCAGCACGATTGCTTCGAAGTTGCCGACGGGGTCCCGAGCCGCCCCGCGCTTGAACGACGTGTAGAACGCGTGCAGCGCGTCGCGGTAGACCGTGCGGCCGTCGGGGGCGCGGTAGTTGTAGAGGAAGTAGACGACACCCCACGTCGGCGCATACCACGGTGGGCCCCATGGGTAGGCGCCTTCGACGACCATGCGGAACGGCGGCGCGCGGTCAGGATCGGTGAACTGGCCATTGCCGGCTGGTTTGGCCTCATCGATGGTGTCCATCCAGCCACGATCCATGCGCGCCGCGAGCGGAAACAAGCGGCCCGGCGGCACCCGATTCCACTTCACGGTGCCGTTGCTGAGGATCACGCAGCCTTCGAAGAACGACGCGTACGCTTCATTGAGCCAGCCCGGCACCATCGGCCCCGTCATGCTCACGAACTGGTGCGCGGCTTCGTGGAACAGCGTGCCATACATCGCGCGCACGGATTCCTTGCCACTGACGCCGCCAGCATAGGTTTCGACCGCGTCGCCGATGAAGTGGCCAGCACTCCACTCGACGGGGTTGCGGCCGAGTTTCAGATACTCATCACGATTCTTGAAGATGCGGATCTCGATCTTTGGTGTGTTGCCGCCGTCCTCCATGAAATGGAAGAAGCGGCGATAGAACAGGTTCATCTGCTCCATCGCGATGCGCGAGGTCTTCAAGGCCAGGAAGCCTGCGTTGGTGCGATAACGATAGTTATCACTTTCGTCCGTGTAGGCCTTGTCCCAGTCGAGATGCTCGCGGTCCATTGCGGCGAGCTCTTCCTCGGCCATGCCACCCGTCGGGTCGGTGCCGCCGTAGACGTCTTCGACGGCGACTTCGCGGCCACCTTTGGTGCGGATCTGCTGGATTGCCGCGATGCCCTCGGGGTGGTCGGGGGCCACCGACAGCAGGTGCGTATAGATATCGATCGCACCAAGCAGGTCCTTCTTGCTGCGGTATTGCTTGCCGAGGTCGAGCAGGCCCCTCACGTATTCGTTCTGCAGCTTCTCCCAACTCGTCGCTTCGCTGTCGATTGGCGTGAGCCATTCGTTGGTGGCTTTGCGCTCCGGTGGGTTCTTGCCGCGATTGCGCGCATCAAACACATCGAGCCAGCGGTGCAGCGAGTGCACGGTCGTGTCGAGGTCCTTCTGCTGCTGCGCGATGTTGGCGAGCAGTTGCAGGGCCGCGAGGCTGTTGCGATCGCGTTCGAGTGCACGTTCGACCGCGGCGCGCGCGCCCGGCAGGTCACCATCGGCGAGCCGCCCCTTCGCTTCCGTGAGGTACGAAGCGACGAAGCCGATCTGCGGATCCTGGGCCATGGCCTGCAGGCACGAAATGGGCAGCAGCGCCGCGAGCATGGCTCGGGCCCAGGGGCGAAGGGTCATGCGGTCATTGTGCCGAGCCGAGGGCGGTCCGCCAGCGGCTACCCAGCCCTCGTGGTCCTGGCTCAGGCGTCCCGTTGCCGCAAGAGGCCCGCGATCTGCAGTTCGAGCCGCTTCAGCTCCCGCAGCATGGCATTGCGGTGCAGCATCGCCCAGTGGAACTGCCACAGGATGCCGAGGCTGATCGCACTGATCAGGCAGCCGAAGGCCCACAGGAATTGATGGTGGGGATCGCTGGCGACGAAGGTCATGATCAGCGTCACCGCGGTCATCACCCAGAGGATCGCGATCTTGATCACCGATCCGGCTGTGATGAGCTTGCTGCGAAAACGGAACATCTCGGTCATCAGCCCGCGCACCGAATCGATCTCGTCGCCGCCGACTTCGACGCGGTGGCCGCTGCGCAGCGCCTGCTTCAGTTGGTCATCAAGTTCGTCCATCGTTCACTCCTTGTGGTTTGTTCTGTGAGGTGTGTCGCTCGCGGCGCTGGGGCGGGTCGAAGAATGCGGCGATTGTTCGAGCACGGTGCGCAGTTGCTGGCGGGCGTAGAACGCACGCGATTTGACGGTGCCGAGCGCAATGCCCAGTGCTTCCGCGACCGCGGGCAGGCTGAGTCCTTCCTCGTAGTGCAGTTCGACCACGATGCGGTGGTCGAACGCCAGCGACTGCACGGCGGCGCGCAGCCTCTCCCTTTCGTCCGCGGCGAGTGCTGGTGTCTGCTCCGCGGCGAGCCCCTCGAGGGACACCGTCGATGCCGTCGCCTTGTCGCGGCCGCGCCGCCGCGCTACGTCCACCGCTCGCCGCGCCACGATGCACAGGGCCCACGGCAGGAAGCGCGCCGGGTCGTCGAGTCGCCCCAGCTGCCGCACGATCGAACACCACGCATCTTGCACGGCATCCGAGGCGAGCCCTTCGTCGGTCAGGAACCGCGCGGCGTGACGTCGGAGCGCGCCGTGGCAAAGGCGGACCAGCTCCCGGAAGCCATCCTGCTCGCCGCCTTGGGCGCGCAAGACGGCAAGTTCCAGGGCTGGGTCGTGGGCGGGCATTCGCGAGCAATGTCGCCGAGCGAGGGGAGCTGGTTCATGCCTTCCGGAGATTCTGGGCGCGGCGGGCTGCCGCAACTGTGACCCCCAAGGCCCAGCCATGGTCCCGTTGCCATCGCAGGAACCGTGTGTTCGTCATTGATGACGTGTCCAAGTGCTGTCAGGCAAGTGGCATACACCATCATCCCTGGGCTCTTGTCCGGGCCAGCACCGGCGCTGCGGCGGCCGAAAACGGTGGCATGAAAGTGGCCACCAAGGTACTCGCGGCGTGCGCGGGACTTGCCGCGCTGGCGTTGTGCGCGAGCGGGATCAGCCTCGTGCAGGCTGTGCGCATCCAGTCCGCGACGGAAGCGGCCACGCCGATGGTCGGCACGAGTTCCGTGGTGGTTCACGCCACGATGTTCGGGCTCTCGGCGATCGCCGCTCTGCTCGTGCCCTGGTGGTTGGTGCGTGCTGTGCGCCGGCCGCTACGGGACATGAGTCGCGTCGCCGAGCGCGTCTTTCTGGACGATCGTTGTGACCTGCGCGTGCAGTTTGATGGCCACGCACGGGACGAGTTTGGTGAGGTCGGAACTGGGCTGAATCGGCTGTTGGGGCACGTTGCCGAGGCTTTGGCGCAGGTTCGCAAGACGAGCGAAGACCTCGCGCGCGGCGCCCAGGACGTTCGCGGCAGTTCGATGAAGCTCGCGGAAACCGCCAGCAAACAGGCTTGTTCGGTGCAGGAAGTGGCGAATGCGGTCTCGACGGTTTCGTCGTCGATGCGCGAAAACCATCGTAATGTGCAGCGCGCCAACGAGGTTTCGGAAGCCGGCTGCACCGCGGCCGAACGAGGCAGCGCCGCCAACGCGCGCCTTGCTGCGGCCATGCAGGACATGACGAAATCGACGGAGGAAGTGGTGCGCGTGCTGGCCGTGATTGATGGCATCGCCTTCCAGACCAATCTGCTGGCGCTCAACGCCGCCGTGGAGGCCGCGCGCGCCGGAGACGCGGGCAAGGGTTTTGCGGTGGTGGCCGAGGAGGTCCGTACGCTGGCCCAGCGCTCGGCCAAGGCGGCCCTGGAGACGAGGGAGATGGTCCAGAAGAACCTCGCCAACGTGAAGCACAGCACCGGGGAGGCCAGCGAGGTCGCGGGGGTGTTCAAGGTGATCGACGACACCATTCTCGAAGTGCGCATGCTGCTGGATCAGGTCGCCTACGCGAGCGAAGCGCAGACCGAGGGCATCAACCAGATCGTCGGTGTCTCTTCGATGGTCGACAGCACGGCGCAATCGACCGCGGCCGAGTCCGAAGAGCTGGCGGCCGCCGCGGCGTCGAGTTCGGACGCGCTGATGGGGCTGCGTGGCCTCCTGGCGCGCTTCCAGGTGTAGCGAAGCGGGGCGGTCTCGTAGTTGGGCAGGATCCCCGTTTGGTCCGGTCCGCTGCTTCGCCATGATCGTGCACCTGCGCCCATGACCAAACCAGGACCCTCCGCTCCTTCCGAGTCCGCCGACAGTCCGTCGCGGTTCTTCGCAGCCCTGCGCGCGAGCCTCGCCGAAAACACCTTCCACAAACTGGTGCTGGCGAGGCCTCGCAATGCCAACGCCGGCCAGCGCATCGATGTGCGGCGCATTCTGTTGCGCGACGAGCCGCAGCTCTCGTTTGTGCGCCATTATCCAACCAATGACGTGACCAAGAACCATCCGGTGGAGGAAGGCATCACCGAGATCGAGCGGTTTGCGGGCAGCGCGTTCCTGAATGTGCACCTGTTCACGCGGACCGAAGAGCTGCAGTTGCGCTTTGGCAAGCGCGACAAGAGTCACCTTACGCGGCACCGGTTGCAGCAGGAGGTTCCTGCCGAGCCCGAAACCCACGACCGTGAGAAGTCACGTTGGGTCGATGTGACAAGTGCTTACCTGACCGAACTCGGGGTCACGACGGCGCAGCACCAGGTCGTGCCCTCGATGGCGCGCAAGTGGCGGCAGATTGATCGATTCGTCGAGGTGTTTGGCACCGCATTGGCCGCATCGCCGCTGGCAGAAGCAAAGTCCCTGCGCATCGCGGACTTTGGCGCGGGCAAGGGCTACCTGACCTTCGCAGTGCACGATTGGCTGCGGCGGCGCGGGGTGAACGCCACGGTCACGGGTGTGGAATTGCGGCCCGAACTCGTCGCGCAAGGCAACGAACGGGTGGCGCGGCTCGGCCTCCAGGGTCTGCAGTTTGCCGTCGGGGACGTGCGCACGCACGCTGCGGAGCCCTTTGATGTGGTGATCGCCTTGCACGCCTGCGATATCGCCACCGACCATGCGCTGCATCTCGGCATTCAGGCTGGCGCGCAGGTGATCCTCAGTTCGCCTTGTTGTCACAAAGAGCTGCGGCCGCAGTTGCAGCCGCCAGCCTTGCTGCGGCCGATCCTGCATCACGGCATCCATCTCGAACAGGAAGCGGAGATGCTCACGGACGGTCTGCGGGCTCTATTGCTCGAATCGAGGGGCTATGACACGCAGGTGTTTGAGTTCGTGTCGTTGGAGCACACGCAGAAGAACAAGATGATCACTGCGGTGAAGCGCGCGAGGGCGCCGGCGGATGCGGCGGCGATTCTGGTGAAGATCGGGGAACTCAAGCA
>JADZDL010000350.1 GCA_020851075.1 Planctomycetota bacterium
GCGCGTTCGCCGCGCCCGAGGCCGCGGTTGGCCGCCCGCCGAACGCGGCGTTCGATGTCTTTGGTTTTGGCGCCACGCTGCAGTGGCTGCTTCGTGGTGGGGCAGAACCAGGACCGCACCTGCCCCCGCTGCCCCCCGACCTCGACGCCCTGCTCGGCGCGTGCCTCGCCCGACACCCGGAGCAGCGCCCCAGCATGGCGACGGTTGCCGAAGCCTGCGCCGACCTCGGCAAACGCCTCGCTGCCGCCCCCGAGGCCAAGACCACCCAGGCATTGCTGCGCGGCGACCTGCTAACTGCGCGAAGCACACTCGCCGAGCTGGGGCCGTGCCCTGGATCGCCGCTGCATCGCGAGATCGCGCGCCGCGAACGTCTGCTGCGCCGCCTGCCGCACCTGCTCGCTTCGCCCGACGGTGTGCCAACCGATCCGCAGTCGCTGCTGCGCGAACTGCAGACCGCGATGCGCATCCTGCGCTGGTTCCCGATGCAACCGGTCGCCGCACAATGGCGCCGTCGCCTGCAGCAGGCCGCGGGCGCCCTCATCACCGCCGCCGCCGAGCACACGACCCGCCTGCGACGCAGTGAAGCGTTCGAAGCCGCCACCCGTTGGCTCGACGAGTCCAGTGAGCTGCTGCAGTTCACCCTGGCCCTGCCCGGCGGCTGTCCGCTGGAAGCCCCCGAAGACCTGCGTTCGCTGGGCCTCCTCCACCGCGCGCCGCTCGAGTTCCTGCGCCTGCAGAAGGAGGAACTCGCCGCTGGGTTCGAAGAACTGCAGGCGGCCAACGAAGTGATCTCCGCGGCCGAGCAGCGCCTCGACCTCGCGGGCGCCGAACTCGCGATCGACCGCCTCGCCACCCAGCACGGTGGCTCGTCCCCCACCGCCGCACGCCGTCGCGACGGACTGCACCGCCTGTCGTTCTATCTGCAGCGCGTTGCGCGCGCGCAGAGCAACGTCGAGCAGCTCGGCCGCTTCTGGGACGCCGTGGCACTCGACCCACTGCTGCGCTTCGTGAGCCAGACCGCGAAGGCCACGCTGGAAACCGCGCGCAAAGGTGGCCCAACGGGTCCGGTCGGCCTGCGCAGCCTGCAGGTCACGCTCGTGAACCTGCTCGAAGAGTTCCCGCATCTCGACGCCCAGGTGACCCCGGCCCTCGACGCGCTGAGCCACGCGCTCGAACACTCCACGGACCAGGCGTGGTCCCAGCTCGCGGACTCCCAGCAGAAGCTGCAGGCGGTGCCGGTGCCGGTCCGGCCGATCCAGATCGCCCTCGGCCGCCTCGACACCCTGCGCATTCTCGAAGCGTTTGTCGACCGCCCCGAGCGGCCGCGCAGCCACCTGCTCGACGGCCTCGAATCGCTGCGCCTGGCCCTCGAGCAGGCGCGCGCGACGCGCGATCGTCTCACGCACGGCGCCGAGCAGGCGCTCGCCCGCGGCCACTGGACGACGGGCCTGTTCGACATGGAGCGCGCCGTCGCCGGCCTGAATCAGGCCGATGAGAACGACCGCGAAGAAGCCCAACGCCTGCAGGATCGCCTCGCCGAAGCCCGACGGCGCAAGCAGGAGATCGAGGCCGTGGTGCGCCGCAACGTCGAACTCGCGACGCGCTACGGCATGCTGCAGGACGAAGCGAGCAGCAGTTTCGCGGAGCGCCTGCAGACGCTCGCCGATCGCCGCGATGGCCTGTTGTTCCTGGCCATGAATCTGCCTGCGGAACGCGGCGCGCTCTACTCCCGCGACCTGCGCGAAGTCGAGACCCTCATCGCGCTCGAACAAGCCGCCCTCGCCGAGAACGAACTCGACAGCACCGAGGACCCGCTAGCGCGCCTGCGGCTCGCCCGCACCACGCTCGAACAGCTCGGCGCATCGTTCACGGTGACCGACCTCGGCAACGAATTGCCAGGCCGCATGCAGCGCCTGCTCGAACACTGGCGCACGGTGGCCTCCCAGTGCCAGCGCGAAGTGGACCGCCTGCACGAGGCCAAAGAAGCCCGCGAACGGCATCGCCGCCGCTTGTTGGCAATGGCGATCGGCGCCGCCGTCGTCTGCATGACCGCGATCGGTTTTGCCGCGCGGCCGTGGTTGTGGGGCGAAACGACCGCCGCGGTGCGAGAGCCGCTGCCCACCGCGATCGAAGAGGTGCTCGCCGCTCCCGAGAACGCCCTTGCCACTCTGGAGAAACTCGCGGCGCGCGTCGAACCCGACCTGCAGAGCAAGGCCCTGCGCGTGCTCCGGGCCGTGCAAACCACGCGCGCAGCGACTTTCGAGCCCACCGCCTGGCAAGTGGAGTTCGCCGCCGCGCTGCTCGACCTGCCGGCGCGCGCAGATACGAAGCCGCTGCTCGGGGAAGCGTGGCGCATCGGCCTCGTGCTCGGTCTCCAGCGCTGCGATGCCGCCGCCAGTTCTGCGCTCGAGGTGCCGTGCACCCAGCTGGGCCGGCAGTTGACCGCGCGCGGGGTCGACTCCGGGATCTCGTTCGCCGACGCGCGGCGCGCCGCCACGCGCTGAACCCTACAGCAGCCCGTGTTGGTCGCCGACCACGGGACCGTGCGGCAACCGCGCGAGGTCGAAGTCCAACAGCAAGTCCTGCGGCCGACAGCGCGTGCCCCGCGGCCGCATTCCGCACAGGTGCGCGAGGTAGCCCACCACTTGCTCCGCGGTGACCCCGGCCTCGCGGAAGTGGCGCAGCGAAGTATCGCCGTGCCGTTTGGCGAGGCGACGGCCGTCACTGCCGACCACCAAGGGCACGTGCACAAACTGCGGTTCCGGCAACTGCAGGGCGCGATACAGCAGCAGCTGCCGCGGCGTGCTCGGCAGCAGATCGTCGGCGCGCAGCACCTGCCGCACTCCCTGCGCCGCGTCATCGACGACGACCGCCAACTGGTAGGCCGGGCCACCATCGCGCTTCTGCACGACGAAGTCGCCCGCGATGCGCCCCGCCTGCGCACCCGCAAAACCATCCA
>JADZDL010000351.1 GCA_020851075.1 Planctomycetota bacterium
ATCAGGTCCAACGGCGGCGGCGTGTGGCCCATCGCACGAATCATGGCCACAGCCATGCCACGATGGTGCGTCGCGTGGTTGACCACGTGCAGCACGATCTGCCAGAGCGGGGTCGTGTGCGCGTTGCCCTTCATGTCTTTGTAGGCGACGACGGCCGCAGCGTCCTGCAGGCTGTTGCCCCACGCCTGCCAGCGTTCGAGCAACGCGGGCCAATCGTTCTGCAGCACGGCGAGCTTCAGATCGACCTCGGGATCGAGGAAGCGCGCGGGCGGCGAACCCTGGATGCGACCGAGCCAAACACGATCGGCCGCGAAGACGTGCGCGAGCGTGCCGAGCACACTCTTGTCGGAGCTCTTGAAGTCGCGCGTCAATTCTTCGGGCGTGAGCGCGGTCGCGGCGGCGATCAGGCGCTTGGATGCCCAGGTGCTGTAACGGAGGTGGGTGCGAAGCACTTCGACGGGAACGGCCATGGGCACGAGCATACGGTCGCGTCGTGAGGGCGCGCGAGGTGCTGCATCACTTCGCGACGCGCACTTCGATCGGGGCGCCTGAGGTGGTGACGACGGAGAAGTCGGCGGCGCCGCGGAACGTCGTGCTCGCAAACAGCGACTCGAACTCGATGCGGTAGCTTCCCGGTGACAACCCGCGAACGTAGGTTGCATCCGATTCGTAGGTCATCTCGGATACGATCGTCACCCCAGCTTGAGACACCGTGACGTGGCCGACGTTGGCGCCCGGTGGCAGGCCAAGGAATCGGAAGGTGGTGGCGATTGCGGCGGGCGCCATGATCGGCAGGTCGAGTGCTTCGCCAGCGCGCAAGGTGACCGAAGTAGCGATCGGTGCGATGTTCTCGCCCCATACGAACGCGTCGTAGGTTCCGGGCGGTAGGTCGTTCACCTCGATGGCGCCGTCGCGAAGCTCCC
The DNA here is from genome assembly GCA_020851075.1 of Planctomycetota bacterium. Lineage (GTDB taxonomy): Bacteria > Planctomycetota > UBA1135 > UBA1135 > UBA2386 > JADZDL01. The sequence goes on from JADZDL010000351.1 coordinate 924, forward strand.
CGCGCGACATTGGCGAAGAAATCTTGCCGAACCCGACCAGCAGACGCGGTCGAATCACGGCAACTCCATCGGCGCGCTGAACACTGCAACGCAGCGTGGTGGTGCCAATGCTCAACAGACCGAGGTCGACATCAGCGCCCACAGCGACCTCGATGCCGAGCCGCAGGCCGACCATGCCGATGAGCTCATTGCCCGACCGCCTCAAGATGGCGAGGTGGTAGGTGCCTGCCGGCAGGTTGGAGAACAAGAACCGCCCGTCCGGACCCACCGGATCCTCGAGCTGTTCGCTGGGTATCGGTGGTCGGCCATCGCGGACCTCAAAACGCGCCACGGAGATGCGCAGGTCCGCGGCTGTGCAACCCTCGGGTATCGCAACACTGCCACGCAGCTTCGCATTCGGCATCTGCGCGCTGGCAACCACGATCTCGGTGCGCACATTCGGTTGCACTTCCTGCTGCACGGAAGACAACCCGCGCGCCTCTTTCAGCACACTCACCAAGAAGGTCTGCGAGGGCAGTCGCTCGAACCGCACAAAACCCTTGGCGTCGACCTTCGCTTCGGCCACGGGCCGCGCCCAAGGCACGCTCGCGTCGCGCGCATGCAACTTCGCGGTCCACCCCACCAGCGACCGCTTCTCGGCATCAACGACGTGAAGCTCGATCCATGCCGATCCGCCGAGTACTCGCGTGAACTCATACTCCTGACCTTCCCGCAACTCGACGACCTCGGTGGTTGTCTCGTTCTCCACGTCGGCACTCAATTCGTAGACGCCGGGCATGAGGCCATCGATCGTGCCCTGGCCCCGTGCATCGGTCCTGACTTGCCGCACCATGTCGACTCCCGCACCGACTCGCAGCTTTGGCACTGCCGAAATGGTGAAGCTCTGCCACGGCGTGCCCTGAGGGCGATGCAACGTTGCCACGACGCGCGCGCCTCGTCCAAATCGCACTTCAACGTCAGATACTGCGTTTGCAGTCGCTTCCGCAGTTGCCATCGCAAATCGGTTCTGCCCAGGTACCAAGGCAAACCAAGCAGTCACCGTGCATGGCCCCGGCGGCACGTGCGCGCACTCGAAGCGCCCTGATTTCTCGGCAAGCACCATGATCGGCACGCTGCCATCCCACTTCTTCGCCTGTGGCCTGATGGCAAGGTGAGCACCACCAACGGGCCGCCCATCCTGGTCGAGCACAACACCAGACAAGGTCGCGGCTGGTCCACCGAGGCGCAACTCCGTTGTGCCCTTGGACGGCAGCAGCAAGACGCCCGGCGATGAGGCAAGACCGTCGACGAGCGCGCGCACCAACACGCTGCGCTCGACGAACGGCGCCCGCCAATGACCGTCCACTCCCGTGCGGCCGAGTTCGACTTCGTCCCTCGCGCCAAGATAGAAGTCGGCGCGCCCGACGATGCGCGCGTCGGCGACCGCACGGCCCGCAGCATCGACGACCAACACATCTGCCTCGATGCGCACCGGCAAGTCGATGACCCGCTCGGTCACCACGTTCGCCGGAATGTCGAGTTCGATGGGCGCATCCAGGATCTGGTTGACGGTGACCTGAACGTGGCCTGCGGGCACAGCGAAGGTAACCACTCCCTCGGCGTCGCTCGTGCCGTCCTGCAATTCCAGCGAACCCCGAGTTGCGGTACTGTGGGCAGGCATTGCAGAACCGCTCTGGCTGTTGTGCTCATGAACTGGGCGCGAGGCACTTTCCGCGCGAACCTGCACCTGCTCGCCCGCAACCGGTTGCTGGTTGCCAGCGTTGCGAAGCACAAGGCGCAGCGTCCCCGTGGCTGGCGCGTCTGGCACGACTCCCCGTCGCTCCGGCACACTCGCCGCTTCGGTGGCGTTGCCAAGCGGAGCTGGATCGGACACCAGAGCATGCGCCGCGGCGACCTTGTCCGCGGTCGGAAAGGCGCCACCCGCCGCGTTCGCAGCCGGCCAGACGGCCCAAATGCCAAGCGCCAGGAACGCACACGCCACCGCCGCCAGCATCGCCTTCTTCATCAACAGCGCCCCCACGACCCCAACCCCGACCGAACCCCCTGTCACCATCACCGCTCCACCACCTGGCACCTTGCTGAGCACCACCTGCCGCATCGCCGCGAACGAATCCGTCGACAGCACCGCGACCGCGAGCCCACCGGCCACGAAGCCTTGCGGCAGCTTCTGCCGCAACTGGTCGAGACCCCGATGCAGGCGCATACGAACGGTTCCCGCCGGCACACCGAGTTCGGCCGCGAGCTCGTGAGCCGCGAGACCGTGCACGAGATGCCGCTCGACCACCTCGCGATACGGTTCTGCCACGCGTTGCAGTGCTATCTGGAACGCGGCGCCAAACTCCTCGTGCTCGGCCAACTCGGCGGGGTCGCGCTCGATAGTGCGAGCCAGCCGCTCCGCGTCCAGCACGCGCGCTGCACGCCGGCGGTCTTCGCGCACCCGATTGGCCAGCAGCCCGAGCAGCCAGGGCAACAGCGGCCGCGTCGCATCCCATTGCTCACGCGCTTCGATCGCCGCGAGGAATGCGCCCTGCACAGCATCTTCAGCCGCCTGCGTGTCGCGGCGAAGGTGCACCGCGACGCGCCACAGTTCGGGCGCAGTGCGGTCGAAGACCTTCGCCAACGCGCGTGCATCCCCCGTTCGGCGGAAGCGGTCGAACCAGCGATCTTCTCGGGCGCGGATCATGGTGCTACTGGACCGTGGCGCCCGAAGTGTCACCGGATTCTGCGAAATCCGCGAGGCGCGGCATCACTTAGCCGCCGCCAAACCTTCGATCCACAACCGCAACTGCGCCGTGAACACCGGGTCGGGTCGGCCACTGCCGAGCGGCGGCATCGCGAACGGGTCGCCGCGGCGCGTGACCCGGTCGAGCATCACGGAGCGCTCCGGGTGTCCGGGCGCGAGCACGCGGCCGTGTTCGATCCCGAGCGCGTTGTGGGCTTCGCCGTCGACGAGACCCTGTTGCGCAAGCGGGGTCACAAAGCGCAGGTCCAAGAACGCATGATCGCCGACGCGGCTGGCTGGTTGGTGGCAACCCGAGCAGTTGGCATCGAGGTATGAACGCAGGCGCGTCGGCAGGTCCGCTTCCGCATCGTCGAGCGAACGAAGGCGCGGCATTGCTGCAGCCTGTTCCGCGGAGACCACCATCGCCAACCAACCATGCTCGCCGAGCAGCACGAGTTGATTCTCGCCGCCAGCACCGATCGCACGATTCAGTTGGCGTGTATTCACACCGAGCACGCCGCCGGACTCGCGCGTATGGCAAGACAGGCATTGCGCAGGGCTCGGGTAGTTCCAAGTCATCATCGAGGCCTGGCCAGCTTCGTCGAGAAACTGCAGATCCTCCTTCGCACTGTCGGTCAACAACTCCGCGTCGGAACCATCCGGCCGCCAACGATACGTGACGCCATAGACCTCTCCTGCGCGACGCACGGCGAGAACGCGCGTCTCCAGCCGTCGCAGAGGCCCATCGGGATGGCGCAGGTCCTTCGGCATGGCGAAGTGCTTGACGAACACGGTGCCTCGCGGAAAGGTCCACGCGCGTTCTGGATCGGCGACGATGTGTTCGGCCGCAGTGTAGGGCGCACCGTCGTTGGGCACCGCCAGCCACCGTTGTTTGACCGCACCATCCGACCACAGCGGTTGATTGACGGCGTAGGCGCTGAGGCCAGCAGCGGGCTGCAGCGTGGTTGGATCCTTGAACAGCGCCGTCTGCGACAGCAGCTGCGGAAAGCCCGTGCACTCGTCATCGACCGCGGGCGGCAGACCGAAGAACGGCCGCACCGGCGCACGTTCGAACGGCTCTTCGCCAACCCGCAGCGCCAGCGCCGCCAGCACGACGAGGCACACACCGCGACCAAGGATCATCGGTCCTTGGCCTCGCCGGGCACACCACCCGCATCCTCGATGCGCCGCGCGAGGAAGTCCTTCAACAGCGGCGCCGCGGCAAGAGGCAGGAGACCGTGTCCCCACGCCGGATCGGCGCCAACCAGCGGTTCGAGCGCGTACCACGTCATCAACACGGGTTCTTGCGGATCGTCCGCGGGAATGGCGCGCAGCAGACTTTCGAGCAGCACACGCTTGCCCGCGAGTGGCAGGCCATTAGCCGCGGAGGCGAGATCGGCGCGGAACGCCGGACTCGCACCGGCCGCGAGCGCGCCGGCTTTGACCGGGTCCAACGTGCCACGATCGGCCAGCAGACGCAGCGCCCAGGTGCGCAACGGGCTCGCCTCTGGCGTCAGGTACGTTTCGAGTTCGCGATCGGTGAGCGCTTCGCAAGCGGCGAGTGCCCACATCGCGCGCAGACGAGCCGCGGGCGGAGCGTCCGCGAGCAGCGCGCGCAACGCGGTCACGCTCGGTTCGGACAGCCGATGCTCGGCCGCGCGTTGCTGCAGTTCTACCCTTGCGCGGCGCGACAACCATTCGTCACTCGCGGTGACCGCATCGACGAGGAACGCCTCACTGGCGGCAGGTAGATCGACTTTTGGCGAAGTGAAACCACGTGGCGCGAGCAAGAAGATGCGCCCACCAGTGCGATCCGGCACCGGCATCGAATGGCATTCAGGGTTGGGGTCCGACCAGTCGGCAAGCAGCACACCACCGCCTGGAACGGCTGCCATCGTGACGGGAAAGAACCACGGATCCGCGGGCCGCGGAGCGAGCACGTTGTCCGGCTTCGGTGCAACGCCGCCAGGAGCCTGATAGAGGTCGTTCCACGTGAGCTTGCGGCCCAGGATGTTGCACGACAGAAACCGGCCGCGCCATTCCGCGGGCCACGCATCGCCTTGATACACCACCGCACCACTCGACACCTGGCGACCGGCGCGGTTGTAGGGACTGGTCAATGACTGGTAGGCAAACGGCGAGATGTAGGCCGGCTCGAACTCCACTTCGTAGTTGCCGCCGCGGCGCCCATGCCAGACCGGATAAGGGCCAACGTCCGAGGTCAGCAGTTCGCCGTCGGCGGTGAAGTCGAGCCCGAACGGATTGGTGCCGCCCCGATAGACGAGGTCAAACTGATGGCGGCCAGGGTGATAACGCCACACCGCCGACGAGACCTTCATGCGCTTCTGCTTCGCATCGCCTGGCTTGCCGACCAGACCGTGCGTGCTCATGCCACAGCAACCGTAGAGCCAGCCATCGGGACCCCACGTCAGGTTGCTGAAGAGGTTGTTGGTCCAACCACCATCGGCGAGAGTCCACCCATCGAGCAGGGTCTGCGCTGGCCCGTCCGCCGTGCCATCGCCGTCGCGGTCCGGGATGAACAGTAGCTGAGGCATCGCGCACACGAACACCCCGCCAAACCCCACCGCGATGCTCGTGATGTGCTTGCCTTCGTAGAACACACGCCTCCGGCTCCACGTGCCGTCGCCCTTCGCGTCGTCGAACACCACCACCGAGTCCGTCTGGCTGTCGTCGAGCACCTTCGCAAACGTGCGATACTCAGCCACCCACAACCGGCCCTTGCCGTCCACGTGCATGCAGACCGGCTGCGTGATCTGGCTGTCGTCGAGGACCGCCGTGGCAACGATGCCCGGGGGTAGCTGCAAGGAGGCAGCCACTTCGACCGCGGATGGGTGCTGCTGCTGCCCGTTCAACGCCTGGTTCGCCGTTTGGGCAAACACCCATGCCGAGTTGCCAATCACAGTGGTCAGCAAGGCCATCGAGATGCCGCGAGTTCGCAGCGACGGAGACGTGCTCGGCATGGGAGAACTCGGGCCCTAGGGCATTCGAGAAGGCACTGGCACCGGCGTGGGGACCGGTGCGCAACCGACTCTGTCACTCGGCGGGGATCCCGTCAAGCCGGCTGCAAAGCAGTCGTGCCACACCACGCCGTTACAGCGTCTCTTCACCCAACTCGCGACCATCCCGCAGCGCGCGCAATCGCCGATACAGCGTGTTGCGGCTGATCCCAAGCCGGCGCGCAGCTTCGCTGAGATTGTGCCCGGTCGCCTCAACCACGGTCACCATCGTGCGTGCCGACAATCGCGCGAGGTTGGCCTCCGATTCGGCATCCGAAGGTCTCGCGGCCGCCGGCCGTTCGCGCACCGCCTCGGGCAGATGTTGCCACTCGATGCGGGTTTCGCCCGGATCGAGCATCACCGCCGCTGCCGTGAGCACATGGCGCAGCTGACGCAGGTTGCCAGGCCAATCGAAGTCGCGCAGCGATTCGCGGAGGCCTGGAGCCAACGTGGTGATCTGACCTGGGCGCACTTGCTGCAGCATCACGGCGCACAAGGACTCAAAGTCCGTGCGCGCTCGCAACGGCGGCAGCGTCACCGAGAGGCCCGCCAGGCGATGGAAGAGATCCGCGCGGAACTCGCCGCGCGCGACCGCACGTGGCAGGTCGCAGTGCGTGGCACAGACGATCTGCACATCGACCGGGACTGTGGTGCTCGCGCCCAGTGGCATCACGCGCCGCTCTTCGAGCACGCGCAGCAGACGTGTCTGCAGACCGAGTGGCATGTCGCCGATCTCGTCGAGAAACAGCGTACCGCGGTCCGCTTCGCGAAAGCGCCCCAGCGAACCTTCGCGACGAGCTCCGGTGAACGCACCTGGGCAGTAGCCAAACAACTCCGCTTCGACCAGCGGTTCCGGGATCGCGGCGCAATTGACGGCCACGAACGGGCCTTGCCGGCGTGGGCCAGCAGCGTGCAATTCGCGCGCGAAGACGTCCTTGCCGGTGCCGGACTCACCTTGCAGCAACAGCGGCAAACCGGCCCGCAGAGCCCTTTCGGCGCGGTTGCGAGCATCCGCTACGTGTGGGTCGCGATCGTTTGCCCTGGGCGAAGAGGCTGGCGCCGCAACCGCTACGACGAGAGGTGCCGGCGGCAACTCGACGCGCGCCCATACGAAGCGTGCATCGGGCAACTCCAGCCGCCGCAATCGGCCCGCACTCGCGAGCAGTTCGTTGGGGGCAATGCCGAGCACCGACGCCGTCGTACAGGCGCCAAAGTCGCGTTCGCCGAGGCCAAACCAGGCGCGCGCCTGCGCATTGCCGCCTACGACCCACCCATCCTCGGTGAGCGCCAGTAGCCCTTCGCCGACCGTGCCGAGCGCCTCGGCAACCGGGTGCAGATGCAGACGAACGTGCCGACTATGCGCGGCGGAGAACAGGCGATCCTCGATCATGCACGCCGCCGTGCGAACGAGCGCGAGCGTGTGGGGATGGCGACTGCGGTAATCGCCGGAGATATCCACCACCCCGCGCACGCGGCCCGCCGAATCGACGATCGGTGCCGACGCGCAGGTGAGGAAGCCGTTGAGATCGAGGAAGTGCTCACCGGCGTGCACAACGCATGCCGCGGCCTCGGCGAGTGCAGTGCCGATCGCGTTGGTGCCGCGTTGGTGTTCGCTCCAACACGCGCCCGGCATCAGGCTGACACGTTCGGCACGCGCGACGAAATCCGGTTCGCCAACCGAGTGCAGCAAGAGACCATTTCCATCGGCGAGCACGACGAGGCCACCACCCTCGCGAATCTGATCGTGCACAAAAGCGAGCACGGGCCGCGCCTGAGCGAGGAAATCACGCTGCTGCTCGAGCGCCTGACGGAGCCCGGCACCGTGCTGCAGCGCCGCATCGCCTGGCACCATCGCCGGCACGAGCCCCGCATCGCGACAACGCTGCCAAGACCGCGCGAGGCCCGGCGTCAGCAACTTCGCCGCGACCGTGCCACGTTCGTGCAACGCTTTGCGCGCGGCGCGGAGTCGAGAAGCCGGATCGGGGGCGGGAAGGGCCATTACAGGAAGCCCGGAGTATGGGCCTCCAGGGCGCATTCGGGAACCACCCGAAGTGTGCCATTCTGTGACACTGCGCCAGGGTGACACACCCCAACTACGCACTCCGGCCCCGGCCACACGGACAGCCACCCCGCCTGCCATCGCTGGCACGACATTCGCCTAGCGCGACGCCCTGGCGCTCTCCGCCAGCCCTCTTCTCCCCGAGACTTCCCGATGCGTTACGCAAACCCCAACACTCCCGGCGCCAAGATCGCCTTCAAGCCCCGCTACGACAACTTCATCGGCGGCAAGTTCGTGCCACCCGTGAAGGGGCAGTACTTCGACAACCCGTCGCCTGTCACCGGCGCCACGTTCTGCCAGGTTGCACGATCCACGGCCGAAGACATCGAGCTGGCTCTGGATGCAGCACACAAGGCTGCGGAAGCCTGGGGGCATACGCCGGTCGCGCAACGCGCCGCGATCCTCAACAAGATCGCCGATCGCCTGGAGCAGAATCTCGAGCTGCTCGCGGTCACGGAAACGTGGGACAACGGCAAGCCCGTGCGCGAGACGCTGGCCGCGGACATTCCGCTCGCGATCGACCACTTCCGCTACTTCGCGGCCTGCGTGCGCAGCCAGGAAGGTTCGCTCGGCGAACTCGACCAGGACACCGTCGCCTACCACTTCCACGAGCCGCTCGGCGTGGTCGGGCAGATCATCCCGTGGAACTTCCCGATCCTGATGGCGGCGTGGAAGATCGCGCCCGCCCTCGCGGCCGGCAACTGCGTCGTGCTGAAACCTGCCGAACAGACGCCCGTCGGCATGCTCATCGTTGCCGAACTCATCGCCGACCTGCTGCCGCCCGGCGTGCTCAATATCGTGAATGGCTTTGGCCTCGAAGCAGGCAAACCCCTCGCGAGCAACCCGCGCATCGCCAAGATCGCGTTCACGGGCGAAACGACGACGGGCCGCTTGATCATGCAGTACGCGAGCCAGAACCTGATCCCGGTCACGCTCGAGCTCGGTGGCAAGAGCCCCAACCTGTTCTTCGCCGACGTCATGGATCAGGACGATGACTTCTTCGACAAGACACTCGAGGGCTTCACGCTGTTTGCCTTGAATCAGGGCGAAGTCTGCACGTGCCCAAGCCGTGCACTCGTGCAGGAGTCGATCGCGGATCGTTTCATGGAGCGCGCCGTCGCCCGCGTGAAGAAGATCCAACTCGGTCACCCGCTCGATACCACAACGATGATGGGCGCGCAGGCCTCGACGGAGCAGATGGAGAAGATCCTCAGCTACATCGATATCGGCAAGAAGGAAGGTGCGGCGGTGCTCACCGGCGGCGCCCGCGCGCAGCTCGCTGGCGAACTCGACAAGGGTTACTACGTGCAGCCGACGGTGTTCCGCGGCCACAACCGCATGCGCATCTTCCAGGAGGAGATCTTCGGCCCGGTCGTTTCGATGACGACGTTCAAGGATGAAGCCGACGCGCTGCGCATCGCCAACGATACGCTCTACGGCCTCGGCGCTGGCGTGTGGACGCGCGATGGCAACCGCGCCTTCCGCTTCGGCCGCGGCATCAAGGCCGGTCGCGTCTGGACCAACTGTTACCACCTGTATCCTGCGCACGCGGCTTTTGGTGGATACAAGCAGTCCGGCATCGGTCGCGAGACGCACAAGATGATGCTCGACCACTACCAGCAGACCAAGAACCTGCTCGTCAGCTACTCGCCAAAGGCGATGGGCTTCTTCTAAGCGAGAAGACGATGACTACCGTCGAACGTGTAACTGCCACCGGAGCGGCCCTGGAGCTCATCACGAAGCTGCAGGGCCAGCACGGACCGCTGATGTTCCATCAATCCGGTGGCTGTTGCGACGGCAGTTCGCCGATGTGTTATCCGCGCGGCGAGTTCCAGACCGGCCAGAGTGACGTGAAACTCGGGCAGGTCGGTGGTGTCGATTTCTGGATGAGCCGTTCGCAGTTCGAGTATTGGCAACACACCCATCTCACGCTGGATGTGGTACCGGGCCGCGGCGGCATGTTCTCGCTCGAAGGCTCGCATGGCGTACGCTTCCTGATCCGTTCGCGGTTGTTCACCGAGGCGGAACAGGAGGCGTTGCGCGATCAGCCGGTCCAACACGGCTGAGTGCGGCGTCTCACACCCGCTGCAGCATCGCCTGCGCCGAACGCGCCGCGCCTTCGAGCGTCGCCGGCAGCCGCGTATCGGTCCAATCGCCGCAGACGAACAGGTTGGACGGCCCGTTCGGCAAACGCCCTGGAACGGGCCGCAGCGCCCGATTGCCGGGCGCGGCCACGAACGTCGCCAGGCTCTCCTTGCTGATGCGCACCGTCGCCGCGACGTCGGCCGGAACCCCGGGGTAATGCCTCGCGAGTTGCGCGCGCGCCGCCTGCTCGATCTCGGCGACCGACATGCCATCGAAGATGCGGTTGCCACCCGACAACAGCGCAAACGCACGCGCATCGGCACCGGGCGTGCGCAGCACGAAGTGGAATGGATCGCCGTCGACGAGGGCAACCACCGGCCCCTCGGAAGGCAATGCGGGCGCAGCCTCGGCGATGCGGAAGTGCGCCGTCACGATCGGCGCCGAACGCAGCGCGCCAAAACCCGCGGCGAGATCGGGCACCAGCGACTTCAACGCAAACCACGGCATCGCCGAGACGACCAGGTCCTGAGGCCCGACTTCGATGCGTTCGCCGTCGTTCAACACAATCGCGACGACGACACCATCGCGACGTTCGAGGCCAACCACGCGCGCGCCCGTGCGCAGATTCGCGCCCGCTTTGGCGAGTGCTGCTGGCGCAGGATCGCCAAAGATCTCGCCCCACGGCCGCAAAGGCAGCATGAACGCCGCCGTTCCCGCGCGGCCAAAGAACGCCTCGCGCAAGGTCGCCAGGAAGTCGCGCGCTGCGCATTCGTCCGGCTCGACGTTCATGATCGCGCGGCACAACGGCCGCCACAGAAACGCATCGGGCGCGCCGTGCTGACGCCGCGCGCGCAGCCAGTCCTGCAACGTCCACGCCGCGCGCGCGCCCCAGGCAACCGTGCTCATGCCCCACAACGCGCGCAGTTTGGTGCCAAATGGCAACTGCAGGCCAAACAGGCCAAACGGCATCGCCAGTGGCACCGGCCAGGACCGCAGCGCCAGCTGATCGACGCGACCATCGTCGGTGCGATAGGCCATGCGCAGGGCCCGATCGTGCGCAAACAGGCCTTCGGTGCCAAGCCGTCGCAGCAGCGCTCGCGTCGCGTGATAACAACCGAGCATCGCGTGCGGCCCGTTGTCGAGTCGTTCGCCGGTGAGCTTGTCGTCGAACGAGAACGCGCGCCCGCCGCACCAGCGGCGCGATTCGAGCAGGTCCGTGCGAAAGCCGCGCTCGGCGAGCCCAAATGCCGCGGCGAGCCCCGCCACGCCACCACCGAGCACAAACGCACGCCGCGGCGCCGCAGCCGTGCTCATGCGCGCACTCCCGCAAACACCTGCAGCGCCAGCCACAGCTTCTTGGCCTTTGGCACGCGCGTTCGCGGCCCGCGCAATTCGCCAGCACGCCGTTCGAGCCGCCGCAACAACTCGCGATAGACCGCACCCATGATGCGCGCGGGCACCAGCGCGCGGCGCGAGCTGCGCGGTAGTTCGTGCAGCGCCGTATGCGCGAGCGCAAACTGCTCACGCGCGCCCAGGGCAAGTCGCTGCGCAAGGCGTGCAATCGGCCCGTTGGGCGCGTAGACAGCGTCCGCCGCGGACCCGCGCAGCCATTCGGCTTCGACGGCGCACTCGGCGAGCCACGAACGCGGCGCGTAGACGCGGCCGACTTCGGCGTCGGCCCGCAGGTCGCGCAGGATATTCGTGAGCTGCAGCGCCTTGCCGAGCGCATCCGCGAAGCGTTCGGCCGCTGGTTCGGTGGCGCCGAGCACCGGCAGGCACGCGAGCCCGACCGCGGAGGCCACGCGCCAGCAGTAGCGATGCAGTTCGACTTCGTCGGCGATGCCCGCGGGTTCGAGGTCCATCGCCATGCCGTCGAGCAGTGCATCGAGCGGCGCCGCCGGGAGCCCGAAGCGCTGCATCGCCGCCTGCACCGCGCGGCCCACCGGAGTGGCCGCATTGCCTGCGGAGGCCGCCGCAAGTTCGTCGCGCCAGAATTGCAGGTGGGTGCGCCCGGTCGCCAGATCCGGCGCGTCATCGACCGCATCGTCGGCCGCACGGCAGAACGCGTAGATCGCCGTCATGCCATCGCGACGCGGGGCATCGAGACAGAGGAATCCAGTCGCGAAGTTGGAACCGGCGCGCGCGAGCACTTCCTCGGGCCCCTGGGTTGCCGCTGGCGGCCGCGTGACGATCGCACTCATGGCTGCCCCACGAAGTGCGGCAAGCGCGCCGAACATAGGCCGGCGAGCACCGTGCGCACACGTTCGCCCTTGCTCAGGTGCACGCGCCCTCCGAGCACATCACCACCTTCGGCCCGAATGCGCGCCAGCACGGCGGCGGCACCACGCAGGATCGCGCGCAGTTCCCACCGCAGCCGGCCCCGCACGATCTGCACGAGTGGCCAGCCAGCCTGGAACATCGCCCCGATGCGTTCGGCCCAATGCAGCACGAACGCGCGCACGGCAGCGTCGGCGTGCGGTTGGCGCAGCTGGTCCTCGGTCACGAGGAACCGCACAAGGTCCTCGCGCGGGAAGTAGATGCGATCACGTTCGTGCAGGTCTTCGCCGAGGTCCTGCAGGTGATTCAGCAGCTGCAGCCCCGTGCAGATCTGGTCCGAGTAGCGGTCCAGCTGGGCATCACGATGACCCGAGACGCGCAGCACGAGCCGGCCCACGGGATCCGCGGAGCGACGGCAGTAGTCGAGCAGCTCCGGCAGGTCGTAGCGCTGCACCGTGAGATCCTGTTCGAAGGCATCGAGCAGGTCGGTAAACAACGAAGGCTCGAGCTGGCAGTCGCGAATCGTCGCCACGAGATCCACAAACAGCGGCACGTCGCGCGAGCTGCCGTCGAGATGCGCCAGGAAGTCGGCCCGGAACGCGGCCAGCGCCGCCGCGTCGCGCAGTTCGTCGGCGAGATCATCCGCCGTGCGGGCAAACGCATAGATGCGGTGCAGGTGCACGCGAGCAACACGCGGCAACAACCACGACCCCACCGGGAAGTTCTCGTAGTGCTGCCCCGCCATCGCCAGATAGCGACGCGGGTCGGCCAGTTGGGCCGGATCGGAAGCGGGCGAAGAAGGGGCCAAGGCGCGAGCGGCGGCCGCAACCGCGACCATCCTTCCGCGAGAGGCTAACGGCTGGTGCGCAAGTTTTGTGAGAAAGCTCGTAACCGCTGAGCTCTGCGGTGCACAGCCACCCGTCGCGAGTCCGCGACCAAGGAGCAACAACGATGGAGATCGACTTTGACGCCAAGGACCGTGTGTCCGATTTTGTGACCGTGCCACCTGGCACCTACCTCTGCCGCATCGCCGAGATCCGGCCCGGGTCAACCCGGGCAGGTGACGAGCGCTGGTCGCTGCGACTGGTGGTTGCCCAGGGCCAGCACGTCGGCAAACAAGCCGCCTGGGATAGCCTCGTCTTCAGCACGCGGGGAAGGGCTCGCGCGCGCATGGTGCTGCAGGCCCTGGGGCTGCCGGCCTCGGGGCGCGTGCAGATCGAACCCGCCGACCTCGAAGGACGCAGCGCGCTCGTGGAGATTCGCCCAGCCGAGTATCAGGGCCCGGATGGGGCCATGGTGCGTCGCAACGAGGTGCCCTACGACGGTTATCGCGCGGCGGTTGGCGCGCCAGAACCGGCGGCGAGGACCGCAGGCGACCCCTCGCCGAGACGCCGGGAAGAACGCCACGATCCCGTGGACCCAAGCGATATCCCGTTCTAGAGAAGCGACTTACGCCTTTTCACCCGAGTTGGGGTGGAGCTTGGACACAACTGCTACGAACCTGTCGCAACGGGGCTGCGCGACCCTCGTATATTCGCGCCCTTCCCACCCCTACGGAGAATCCATGTCATGCGTATCGCATCACTCGCCGCGTTGTTGTTCGTGATCCCAGTCGCAGCCCAGGAGAGCAGTTGGCTCACCAGCTTCGAAGACGCCAAGGCCGCCGCCAAGAAGGACAAGAAGGTCATCCTCGCCGACTTCACCGGCAGTGACTGGTGCGGCTGGTGCATCAAGCTGAAGAACGAGGTCTTCAGCAAGCCCGAGTTCCAGACCTGGGCCGAGAAGAACGTGATCCTGCTCGAGCTCGACTTCCCGAAGAACGTGCCGCAGAGCGACGACATCAAGGCCCAGAACAAGGAGCTGGCCAAGAAGTACGGGATCAAGGGCTACCCGACGATCCTGTTCCTCGATGCGGAAGGCAAGCAGATCGGCACGCTCGGCTACAAGCCAGGCGGTCCGGCGGCTTGGACCAAGCTCGCCGATGAGCAGATCAAGGGTGGCGCCGCGGGTGGCGGCGAGATCGCCGACGCAGCCTCCGAAGAGGGCTGGATCACCAGCTACAAGGCGGCCCTTGCCAAGGCCAAGAAGGAGAAGAAGGCCATCCTCGCCGACTTCACCGGCACCGACTGGTGCGGCTGGTGCATCAAGCTCAAGGACGAGGTCTTCAGCAAGCCCGAGTTCAAAGAGTGGGCCGACAAGAACGTCGTCCTGCTTGAGGTCGACTTCCCGCGCAAGAAGAAGCAGAGCCCAGAACTGAAGAAGCAGAATCAGGATCTGGCCCAGGAGTTCGGCATCCAGGGTTATCCGACGATCGTGTTCCTCGACGCCAAGGGCAAGAAGCTCGGCAACCTGGGCTACGCGGAAGGTGGTCCCGCCGCCTGGATCGCGCTGGCCGAAAAGGAAATCGGCAAGAAGAGCAAGAAGTAGCGTTTGAGGCAGAGAATCCCGATTCAAGGCAATCGGGAACCCTCGCTGCCATGGCCAGATCGGCCCCGGCGCCCACAACTGAGGCTGATTGGCACGACGCGCAATCGCGCGCGTGCCGATCTCACTCACATGCAAGTGGGCCAATTCCCAGCTTCCGCTGCCACGGCACTGATTGATGGCTATTGCGATGACTTCGTCTCGCTCTCTTCCATCCTCGCGCAGACCTTGGAGCAGGTTTCCATTCGCGGCATCAAGCTCGACCGCAGCCGCGAATCCCTCGAACGCATCGAACGCGGCATGCGCGAGATGTCGGAAGCGATCAAAGAGCTGCTGGAACGCGGCCAGGTGACGACGGAGTTCGAACTCACACTCGGGCGCGAGAAGAAGGAGCCGACGCCTGCAGCGCCCGCGGCCGCAGCCGCGCTGGAGCCCCGGCTGGAACCTCCGCCAGAGGCAAAGCCCGTGACCCAGGCCAGGGCCCCTTCGGCCCCAGCCCCTTCGCCAGCACCCGCCGTGCCGCCCAAGGCCGCAGCGAAGCCACCGAACTCACCCGTGGGGCCCGCGCGCATCGCCCCGATCGCCAGCAATCCGATCGCGAGCAATCCGCCGCCCGCGCCAAAACCCACCAACAGCGCCCCCGCGGCGCCGGTCCGGCCACCAGTTTCGCGGCCGAGCACGCCACCCAAACCGCCCGCGCCCAACGCGGCGACACCGCGGCCACAGACGCCAACCCAGCCCGCCAAACCGGCCGCACCCGTCAACAAGCCAAAGCTGGCCCCAGCGGCGACCAACCCACAGGTCCGCACCACGCTCGAGTCCCTCGAACAGGAACGCCGCAGCGGCACCCTGTACGTGCAAGCGGGGCCCGAGACTCTCGCCTTTGAGTTCGTCGACGGCTGCATCACGCAAACCGCCAGCGACGGCATCGTGGCCGACGAACGCCTAGGCGATCTGCTCGTCGAAGGTGGTCACTGCACGCGCGAAAAACTCGCCTCGGTGTTCTCGCGCCTCGGCGCCGACGAAAAGCACCTGATCGGCGAAGTGCTCGTGCGCGAAGGCGTGGTCGCCAATCGCCACGTCATCGAAGCCCTCGAGAAGCAGGTCCTGCGCCGCCTGCAGCGCGCCAGCAGCACCCCCAATCTGCGCTTCGACTTCGCCGATGGCGAACTCATGCCCGACGACGGCCGCGTGCGCGTCTCGCCGACCGCCGCTTTGCGAGCCATCAGCAACGGCTGACCACCGCGGCCTCGTCAGCGCCGGCGCGCAACGAATCGTGTGACCACTCCCGGCCCGCGATGGCCTTCACCTTCGGCCAGCGTAACCTCGACCTCGCCACCCAGCACTTCGGTGACACCACCGGAGAAGTCAGCGCGCACGTCCGCCAGCGAATAGAGCAGCCCGACGTCGCGAGGCCCGCCACTTGTGCGGCCAAGCTGCTTTGGATGGAACGCCTCGAGCACGATCCACCCGCCGGGAGTCACTCGCTCAAGCAGCCGCCGATGCACCGCCACCCGCAGCGAGGCCGGCAGATGCAGGAAACAGAGGCACAACACGTCCCAGCTGCCCACCGGCGTCCACGCCGCAAGATCGGCGAGCACGAAGTCGACTTCGACACCATGCTCAGCAGCCAGCGCGCGCGCCTTCTCGATGCCGACCTTCGACGAATCGACGGTCTGCACGTGATGCCCCTGCCGAGCCAGCCAGACGCCGTTGCGCCCTTCGCCATCACCCGGCACCAGCACCCGGGAATGGCGCGGCCACTGGCACTCCTGCTCGCGCACGAAGGCGTTTGGCTCGGTGCCATACTTGTAGCCAGGCTCGGCGTAGCGTTGATCCCAGAAGTCGTTCATGGTGCGTCTGCCGGCTTCACCATAGCGTTAGCAAGCCGCCTGGACTTGACCCATCCGCTCATCCGACGCTACGAACTGACCCGTGACCGCCGCCCAACGCCTCGCCGAACTGCGCGACAGCATCCGCCTCGCGGATGATCAGTACTACAACCGTGGCCACAGCGACCTCACCGACACGGAATACGACATCCTGTTCGTCGAGTTGCGCAAGCTCGAAGCGGCTCACCCAGAACTCGTTACCGCGGATTCGCCGACCCAGCGGGTGGGCGCGCCACTGACCAAGGGCGGCACCTTCCCGACGGTGCCACACCTGGCCCCGATGGGCAGCATCGAGTCGCTGATGGCCGCCGAGGAAGTCCGCGACTTCGATGAACGGGTCCACCGCCTGCTCGAGCTGCCGGCCGACGCGCCCCTGCGCTGGAGTTGCGAGCCGAAGCTGGATGGCACCAGCGCCAACCTGCTCTACGAACACGGCACGTTCGTGCGCGGCCTCTCGCGCGGCGATGGCTCCCAGGGGGAAGACCTCACGCGCAATCTGCGCACGATCCGCAACCTGCCGCTGCAACTGGCGGGTCCGGGCCCGTTCCCGGCGCGCATCGAGATCCGCGGTGAGGTGATCATGAGCCGCCGCGGGTTCCGGGCCTTGCAGGAACGCGAGGAGACGAGCAGCGAAGGCACGTTCCGCAACGCGCGCAACACCGTTGCCGGCACGCTCAAGCTGCTCGATCCGCGCGTCGTCAAACGCCGCCCACTGGACTTCATCGCGTTTGCCATCGGTCACGTCGAAGGCATCGATTTCGCAACCCACCAGGAGCTGCGCCAACAACTCGCCGCGTGGAGTTTTCAGGTCGCGGAGCCGGCCCGCGTCGCCAACGGCATCGCCGAAGTGCTCGCCTATCGCGACGAGCTCGAACAACAGCGCGACGAACTGCCGTACGAACTCGACGGCACCGTCGCCAAGATCGACAGCCTGGAGCTGCAGGCCCGGCTCGGGCGCACGTCCCGCACGCCACGCTGGGCGCTCGCCTACAAGTTTGCGCCGCGACTCGCGACGACACGCGTCGTGAAGATCGGCGCGCAGGTCGGTCGCACCGGCGCAGTGACGCCCGTCGCCCACCTCGAACCCACCGAACTCGCCGGCGTGACCGTTCGCAACGCGTCGCTGCACAACTGGGGCCTGCTGGCCGAACGCGACGTACGCGAAGGCGACGAGGTCGAGATCCAGCGCGCTGGCGACGTGATTCCGGAGGTCGTGCGCGTCTTCACCGAGCGCCGCCCCGCGAACTCGGTGCCGACCGCGCCACCGACACAATGCCCGTCCTGCGGCGGCGAACTGCACCTCGAAGGCAAGTTCCTCTACTGCATCGACCTCGACTGCCAGGACCAGCTCGTCGGCCGCATCGTGCACCTCGCCGGCCGCCGCGCCTTCGACATCGAGGGCCTTGGCCCAAAGCAGGTCGAACAACTCGTTCAGGCGGGCCTCGTGAAGTCGCTTGAGGACGTGTTCACGCTCGCACCAAAGCAGGCACAGCTGCTCGAACTCGAGCGCTGGGGCGCCCGCAGCACGCAGAACCTGCTCGCCCAGATCGAACGCAGCAAGACGCCGACCCTGGCGCGCTTCCTCAACGGCATCGGCATCCGCCATGTCGGCGAGAGCACGGCCAAGGACCTCGCCAACCACTTCGGCTCGCTCGAACGCCTGCAGTCGTCGACCGCGGAGCAACTCATGGCCGTCGATGGCGTGGGCGAAGAAGTCGCCGCCGCCGTGACCGAGTTCTTCGGCTCGGTGAAGAACCAGGCCACCTTGCAGTCGCTCGCCGCCGCGGGCGTAAAGCCGCAGGAGTCGGCTGGCATCCCCGAAGGGCCACTGGTCGGACGCGTGTTCGTGTTCACGGGTGGACTCACGACGATGTCGCGCGACGAGGCCAAGGAGAAGGTCGAGGCCCTGGGCGCTTCGACCGTGGGCAGCATCAGCAAGAAGGTCACCGACGTGGTGGCGGGCGAAGATGCCGGCAGCAAGCTGGAGAAGGCGACGAAGCTCGGCCTGCGCATCCTCGACGAAGCCGCGTTCCAGGCGATGCTGAACTCGCTATGAAAGCGCGACTGCGATACGGCGCGCGCGTGCTCGGGCTCGGCTTCCTGCTCGGGCTGATCCTCTACGCGGCACACCTGGCCTGGGGCATGCTGCCGTGACCAGCGGGCCCAAATACGGCACGCGGTAGATAGCGAATTCGAGTCGGTGCCGACGAGGCTCTGAGGCGCGCTATCATCCGCGACTCGCCCAAGTGCGTTTCACCAGACTCAACTACCTGTCATGAACACCACCAACCTCCGCGCCCTATTCCTCGCCGTATCGCTGCCAGCGACGCTGGCTCTCGCACAAACGCCGACCGTGCGCGTCGCCCTCTGCGGTGCCGCCAGCACGCTCAACACCGCTTGCCAGTGGACCGATGTGCAGACGCGCTTGCTGGCGACCGGCCAGTTCGCCGCCGTCGACATCATCAACGTGACGACGAACGGCACCGGCACGCCGACACTCGCGCAGCTGCTCGCCTACGATGCGCTGCTGTGCTGGACCAACAGCACGCCGGCCAGCAACGTGCTCTGGGGTGACGTGCTCGCCGACTACGTCGATGCGGGCGGCGGCGTGGTGGTCTCGGTCTTCGCCAACAGTTCGACGACCGTCGGCCGCAACATCGATGGACGTTGGCAGAGCGGCTACGAGGTCATTCTCGACCGGACGGGCAGCTCCTCCGGCGCCGGCGGCGCGCTCGGCAACGTGCTGGTGCCGACGCACCCGGTGATGGCGGGCGTCAGCACGTTCACGGGTGGCACGCTTGGCACGCGCCCAACCGGCACCGCGCTCGAAGTCGGCGCGACGCTGATTGCGGAGTGGAATGACGGACGTGTGCTCGTTGCCGAAGGGGCCAACCCCCGCCGCATCGACCTCGGCTTCTATCCGCCCAATGCGACCTGCTCCCAGTCCGGCTGGGCCACCGGCGGCGATCAGCTCATGACGAATGCGCTGCTGCACGTCGCCAGCGGCGCGCGCTTCTCCACGTTCGGCAGCGGCTGCCCCGGTCTCCTTGGCGTGCCAACCCTGAGCGCCGCCGCCGGCTCGCGCCCGGCCCTCGGTTCGACCTTCACGCAGGAAGTCGGCAACCTGCCGGCTGGCGTTGGCCTCATTGGCATCGGTTTCTCGGACACCTTGAGCGGCCCCTTCCCACTCCCGCTCGACCTCGGCCTGTTCGGCCTCACGGGCTGCTCCCTGTTCGTCGACCCCGCGGTCACGCTGCTGCTCCTCAGCGCCGGTAACACCGCAACCTCGAGCATGCCGATCCCGCTCGACCCGACGCTGCAGGGCCTGACCATCTTCTCGCAAGGGTTCGCGCTCGATCCGACGGCCAACCCCGCGGGCCTCACCGTCAGCAACGCCGGCCGGGCCAGCGTCGGCTCCTGACCCCTTGCGCCAGGGGGATCCGGGCGCGATGACTTCCCCCTCGCGCCCCGGACTCAGTCAAGCGGGTCTAGTGGGCGCGCCACGTCTTCGCACGCACTCACGCCATGACTGACAGCTCCGACTGGGCCCAGCCCTTCCGCCAGGTTCACATCTTCGCCAAGCTCACCGAAGCCGAGACCCAGCGGCTGCTCGCGCAAGTCGAGCGTCGGACCTATCGCGAAGGGGAAGTGCTGTTCGCCGAAGGTGATCCGCGCGCGCGGCTGTTGCTGATCCGGCGCGGGCGCATCGAACTGACGCGCGTCGACGTCTACGGCGCACGCCGGCCGGTCGTGACCCTGGTGCGCGGCGATCTGCTCGGTGAAGGCATGATGATCGAAGGATCCGTGCACTCGACGACGGCGACCGCGCTGACCGAAACCGAAGTCGCATTCCTGCACCGGGACAAGGTGCGCGCGTTCTTCGACGGCAACCACGACCTCGAGAAGCGCATGCTCGCGAGCCTGTTGGCCGAAGTCGTTGGCCGCGTCGACCAGCTGCTGTTCCGCACGAGCGGCGTCACGCATGCGTACTCGACGGGCAAGACGCGCACGGAGCACGACCTGCTCGGGGATGGCCAGGTCCAGGCGGAAGCGTACTTTGGCCTGCAGACGCTGCGCGCGCTCAGCAATTTCGACATCGGCGGCGTTCGCCTGAACGCCTACCCAAACCTCATCAAAGCACTCGCGATGGTCAAGAAGGCCTGTGTGCTGGCCAATCTCGACTGCGGCGTGCTCGTTCCCGAAGTCGCCAATGCGATCGCCGAGGCCTCTGACGAGATCATCGCCGGCAAGCTGCACGACTACTTCGTCGTCGACATGCTGCAAGGCGGCGCCGGCACCTCGACGAACATGAACGCCAACGAGGTGATCGCCAATCGCGCCCTGGAGCTGCTGGGCCACGAAAAGGGGCAATACGACCGCGTTCACCCCAACAACCACGTCAACTGCTCGCAATCGACCAACGACGTGTACCCGAGCGCGCTGAAGCTCGGCATGATCCTCAGCAGCAAGCGGCTCATCGAGTGTGTCGAAGAACTGATCGGCGCGTTCGAGAAGAAGGCCAAGGAGTTTGCGACCGTCGTCAAGATGGGCCGCACGCAGCTGCAGGATGCGGTGCCGATGACGCTGGGGCAGGAGTTCAAGGCTTTCGCCGTCAGCCTGCGCCAGGAACTCGCTGGCCTGCATCGCACTCGCGATGACCTGCGCACGCTCAACCTTGGCGGCACGGCGATCGGCACTGGCCTCAACACCCCCAAGGGCTATCGCGAACGCGCCATCCAGCGCCTGCGCGAAGTCACCGGCCTAGAGCTCACGCTCGCGCCCGACCTCATCGAAGCCACGCAGGATACGCAGGGTTTCGTGATGTTCTCGTCGTCGCTGAAGAGCCTCGCCATCAAGCTCTCGAAGATCTGCAGCGACCTGCGTCTGCTGTCCTCAGGCCCCCGCGCGGGCCTCGGCGAGATCCAGCTGCCGCCGCGGCAGCCGGGGTCTTCGATCATGCCCGGCAAGGTGAACCCGGTGATCCCCGAGGTCGTGAACCAGGTGGCGTTCCGCGTGATCGGCAACGACCTCGCCGTCGCCCTCGCGGCCGAAGGCGGGCAACTGCAGCTCAACGTGATGGAACCCGTCATCGCGGCGAGCATCCTGGAGTCGCTGAAGATCCTCGCCAATGCCGTCGTGACGCTGCGCCACAACTGCGTCGAGGGCATCGTCGCGAACGTCGAACAATGCCGCCGCTTCGTCGAGAACAGCATCGGCCTCGTCACCGCGCTGGTGCCCGTGCTCGGTTACGGCACCGCCACCGAAGTGGCCGCCGACGCCCTCGCTTCGGGCAAGAGCGTCGCCGAGGTGCTGCGCGACCGCGGGCTCTACACGGATGAGATCGCCGCGAGCCTCGCCCCCGAGCGCATGGCCAATCCGGACTAGTCCACCACACCAGCAGAGCACGGGCGCAGCACCGCCGAACGACCTCGTCTTCGTCCTATAGCACTGCGCCCGCCCCGCCAGATCCGCTGCTCTCAGCTGGCGGTGCGCTTCTGGGCCGCCTCCAGGCCAATGGCGTCCTTTGCCGCCCGCGTCGCCTTGTCGCGAGCGCGCTGCAGGGCCTTGCGCGCCGACATGGACTCGATCGCCTTCTTCAGGCGTTCGGCCACGATCGGATCCTCATCCGCGCCAAGCGCCTGCTCGGCATGGGCGATGGCGCGCTCCGCCGCCTCGAAGTCGCCCTTCTGGACCAACGCGAGCGCCAGGTAGTTGCTCGCTTCGACCACCGGCCGACCCGGGCGCGCACTTTCGAGCGCCGCCTGGAACGCCGTGATCGCCTCGTCGAGGCGACCGCTCGTCTGCAGCAGGCGAGCCTGCCACAGGCGTGCGTCCTGGGCCCGCGGCGTGCCGACGTCGAGCGCCGCCGCCTTGCCGTAGGTGGCCATTGCGTCGTCGTTGCGCTTCTGCCGACGCTGCATGTCCGCAGCGCCCATCAGGCCACGCTGGCCAAACCGCGGACCATCCACCTCCGCGGCGAGCAGGTAGTCCTTCTCCGCGAGCGGGAAGCTACCGTGCTGGCGCCACAGATCGCCCGCAGCAAACGCGGCCGCACCGGCAACCGCCGGCTCGGCGGCAAACTCCGTCGCGACCTTGTCGTAGGCCCCTGCAGCCTGCTCCAACGCCTGCATACGCTCGGGGCCACGAAGGCCCTTGCAGCGCGCTGCGACGTCCTTGGCGCCTGCCAAGGCAGCGCGCCCCGTCTCGGTCAATTGCACCTTGGCGCGAACCGGCTTTTCGGCCGTCGCCTCGACGACCTTGGTCTCCGGCTTGTTGGCGGGCACTTCCTTGGCCTGCGCAATGGCAGGCACCAGCAATGCCACGAAAGCACACCACGACTTCATTACCGTCTTCATGTTCTCACTCCTTCATGGGTTTGATTGGGAAACCACATCGAGCTCCTCCGCATCCAAAACGGCTCGCTCGATCTCCATCTGCACGCGTCGCCGCGTCCGGTGGATCCGCACCTTCACGGACTTTTCCGAACACCGGAACCGGACCGCCAGCTCCGCGCAGCAGAAGCCTTCATGCATGCCCAGGAGCAGATGCCGGTCGAGGGCACACAGCCCTTCCAACACCTGATCCAGGCAACTCAACAGCCACAATGACGGCACTCGGTGACCGGCGACCAGGAAGCAGAGCGAATCGACCGGGTAGTGTTCGAGGAACTGCGCTTCGTGCTCGCGCCGGCGTCGCCGTTGCGAGAGAAGGCGACAGCGAGCACGGCGCGCAATCGTGCGCACCGCTGCCTCGAATCGACTCGGATCACGGGCCGATTGAGCCCATCGCCATGCCGCGCAGGCCGTCTCCTGCACCAGGTCATCGCGCTCACCGCGTGTCGTCAGATCTTCGAACCGGCGCAGGAAGCCGCGAGCGCTTGCCAACGCCAGTCCCCACAACTCTTCCGTCTGTTCCATGTCCCCGCTCCTCGGGGACAGCGTGCCATCCGTGCAATAGGGGAACGAGGACGGTGCATTCCTGCAGACTTTCTCGAAGAAATCTGCACGCCGCCCAGTTCGTCCCGCAGGCCCCGCTTAGTCAGCAGCCGCTCGCTCAGTTCGCGCGGGCTTGCAGCGGCGCAATCTGCGCTTCGCGGGAGGTCGTGCCGGTCAAGTCGGCAATGCGCTCCATGATGAGGCGCGTGGCCGACTGCA
>JADZDL010000352.1 GCA_020851075.1 Planctomycetota bacterium
CAATTGGTCCAGCTCGGCGCGAACGCTTTCGATGGCCGCTTGCGCAATGGTCACCTTGGCGCTGGCGATCGCTAGGTCCGGTGCCCACGCGCCGGCGCGAACGAGCGCGAGCTCGGCATTGGCCTCGGCGAGCGCCTGGCTGGCGACTGCAACGGCCGACTCGCGACGCGTGCGCTCTTCGCGGCTGATGGCGCGCGGGTCCGCGATGCTGGTCACGATCTTCAGCAGGCTCTGCGCGTCTTCGAGTTGAGCCTGGCGCTGCCCAACGGCGGCGAGGCGGGGCTCGAGTTCCTCGGTGCGCGGCAGCGAACGCAGGCGGGCTAGTTCCTGTTCGGCGCTCGCGAGATCGGCCTGTCGCGCCACGAGGCGGGCGCGGGTGTCGCGATCGTCGATCTGCAGCAGCACTTCGCCGGCCGCGACGGTGCTACCGATATCGTGGGGCAGCGCGGTGACGAGGCCACCGCGCGCGACGCCGAGGCCCACGTTGCGAGTGCTCGCTTCGACGATACCGGTGGCCGACACGCGCACCGGGAACGGCGCCGCCGCCGGCGGTGTGAGGCCCGCTGTCTTCGGGGTCGGTTGGTTGCCGGACTTCACGGTCCAGGCCGCAAGGCCGATGCCGCCGAGCGACAGCAGTGGCAACAGGACGAGGCGGACGATCATCATGAGTGGGCGTGGAGTTTGGGGGTCTTGTCGGAGGCCTGTTGGCGCACGTCGGTGACCGCGCCGTCGTCCATGCGGACGATGCGGTCAGCGAAGTGGAAGATGCGGGCGTCGTGGGTGACGACGACGAGGGCGCGTTCGCCCTGGACGGCGATGTCGGCGAAGAGGCTCATCACGATCTGGCCGTTGTCGGCATCGAGCGCGCTGGTCGGCTCGTCGCAGACCACGAACTTGGGTTCGTGCACGAGCGCGCGGGCAATCGCCACGCGCTGCTGCTGGCCGCCCGACAACTGCGTGGGGCGCTGCCGACGCTTGTCCGCGAGTCCCACGCGATCGAGTTGTGCCTCGGCAGCGGCGATTGCCTTGTTGCGCGAGTGGCCAAGCAGCAGCAATGGCACGGCGACGTTCTCGACTGCCGTGAGGGCTGGGATCAGGTTGAACTGTTGGAAGACGAAACCGATGTTCTCGCCGCGCCAACGAGTGCGGGCCCCCTGGCGCAGGTGTTGCGGATCCACGCCAAGCACTTCGCAGCTGCCGTCGCTGCGATCGAGGATGCCGGCCAGGATCGAGATCAAGGTCGTCTTGCCGCAGCCGCTTGGGCCAACCAGCATGACGAGTTCGCCGTAGGGAACCTCGAGATCCGCGCCACGCAGCGCGTGCACGGCGTTCTGGTTCTTGCCGAAGACCTTGGTGATGCCGCGCGCGTGCACCGCCGTACGTTGCGTATCAGCCACGGAACACCACCGCCGGCTCAAGCCGGATCACCTTGATCATGCTGACGATCGAGCTCAGCGCGCAGATGATGGCCACTGCCGCGCCACTGATGGCGGGAATGTGCCACGTCATGCGGAACGCGAGTTCGGAGCCCTTCACCTGCATGCCAAACAGCGAGGCGGCACCGACGCCGAGGCCGTAGCCGATCACGCCCGCCAGCGTCGCCTGTAGGAGCACCATGCGCAGCAGCAGCAGGTTGGAGCCGCCCATGGCCTTCAGCGCGCCGAAGTAGCGCAGGTTGTCGAGCGTGAAGTTGTAGAACGTCTGGCCAGCGATCGCGATGCCGACCAGGAAGCCGAGCAGCACGGCGATGCCGAAGTTGATGACGATGCCCGTGTTCTTCACGTAGTACATCACGGTGTCCCAGCACATCTCGTCGCTGGTGCGGGCCCGCAAGCTCGTGGTCGCGGTGACCCGCGCCGCGAGTTCGGTGGGATCGGTGCCCGGCGAGGCGGCGGCGAGGATCAGCGAGAGCTGCTTGCGCTCCGGTGGCGCATACGACAGCGCCCGCGAGTAGGTCGTGTAGATGACCGGCTGGCTCTGGAACGTGCGCGATACCTCGCAGAGTCCGACCACGACGGCGCGACGATCGTTGATCTGCAGCGAATCGCCAACCTGCATCGGCACCATCGTGGCGCCCTTCACAGGCTTGCCATCCGCGTCGTAGGCCGACCAGCTGGCGAGGCGGGTCTTTGCGGACACGACATCGAGGATGACACCATCGGCGCGCCGCAGGTCGGCGAGCTCCCCTTCGACCATCTTGGGCGGTCCACCGATCAGGGTCGCGTCGTCGAGGCCGACCACGATCACCGAACGGAACGTGCCGTTGTGCAGGCGTCCGCGCAGGATCGACTTGTACATCGGTACTGCCCATTCGACGCCAGGCACGCCGCGCACGCGGTCCAATGCCGTCGACTGCATGGGTTCGAGCTCGTCGATGTACTTGACCTCCGGATCGGTGATCCACAGGTCCGGCAAGCTCGTATCAGCGATGAACGCGTAGGTGCGCGACATCAGGCCCGTGAAGATCGACGACTGCTGGGTGATCAGCAGCGCGGCGAACGTGATGCCGAGCAGGATGCCGAAGTACTTGGCGACGTCGCCGACCAGCATCTTGATGGCGATGCGGTTCATCGCTTTCTCCGCGAAGGGGTGGATGAGGGGGCTCTGTTCGCGGCCGCGGCGGCGATGCCGGCGAGTGAGAACGAGATGATGTGGTCGGCCAGTTGCTGCAGGCTCGCGTTGTTCTGTGCAGGCATGGAACCGAGGCGTTGCAGCACCGGTGCCGCGTGTTTGTAGACGAGCACCTGGCCGAGCACGCTGGTCGTGCATTGCCGCACGGTGGCGATGGGCTTGCCTTTCGGCAGCAGGTTGCGCACGATGGCGGTCAGCCGCGTGTGCATCGGGCGGATCGAACGCTCGACCATGGTGTCCAGCGCGGGCGTCGGATCGACCATTTCGCGCGTCATCAGCGTCTGGAACCACACCGGGTTGTTGGGGTGCAGCATCGAGCTGATCCACCAGCGCAGCCACGTCGCAAACTCCACTTCGGGCGCGGTGCCAGCGGGAACTTCGGGCATCGGGCTGCCCGAGAAGGCCCGGCGATGTGCGTTCGCGAGCACGGCGGCATAGAAGTCCTGCTTGCTTCCGAAGTGGTAGTTGATCGACGCCACGTTGCAGTCGGCGGCGTCGCACAGCTCCGTCACGCCCGTGTCGCGGAAACCCTTGGCGGCAAATAGGGGGCCCGCGACTTCGAGCAGGCGGTCGCGGGTGGCATCGGCGGGGGGCGGGACCATGGGCCGCGGACTAGTGCTGCGCTACCCCGCGAAATCAAACGGCGATTTGAAAAAGCAATTGGGTCGACGTGTAGCTTGCCGTCGCGGCAGATGTCGTGGCCCGTTCAGGCGCTGCTGCGTGCGAGCAGGTCGTTCGCGGCAAGCGCCGTCAGCATCGAGCGTGTGACAAACAGCAGCACGTGCTGCGGCAGGTCGTACGGGCTCACGATTCCGGCGCGATCGCCCCAAGCCAACAGGTGCCGGTCCCACACCTCGATCGAAGACAGGCCGGCAAGCAGCTCGATGGCGCCTGGCAGCAAGAGGCAGAACGCGCTGATCGCAGGAATAGCCTGCAGCTTGCGGCGTTGCTGTCCACTGCGCGCGAGCAGGAAGCAGGCGGTTGCAGCAGTTCCGTAGTGCAGAGCAACCAGCAACAGGCCCACCGAAACCCACCGTTGCGGCACGATTGGTTCGACAAAGGCCAGCGCCGCGGTGGCCAGCAAGGCCAATTGCACTGACGCGGCGAACGCGATGATGGCGCCGATCGGCTGGTCGGGGCGTATGCGGAGATTGCGCAATCCCGCGCGCGAGAGTCCCACGGTGATCGAGAGCACGAGTGGCAGCACGTCAATGAGGCCACCGAGCGCCGACGGCGGGCCGAACTTCTGCAGGAGGGCGAGACCCTGTTCACGCATGTTCTCGGGGAACGTGTATGACCACGACATGGGGACGAGGTTGGGTAGCACTTGCAGCGGCAAGGCCACTCCGAATGCGAGAAGCAGGGCGCGTCGCGACCGATCCGTGGTCTTGCGGGTGCGCAGCGCCATGGCCGCCCCAGCGACCAACACGAGGCTCGCGAGGGTCACGCACGCCGGCGTGAGCAGCATGAAGAGCGGCCGGGTAATCGCCCGCAGATCCTGGTCGGCGAGGTAGTCGCGCACGGCTTGGAACAGGCCAAAGCAATAGGTCGCGGCCACCACCGACTGGAACGTCGTCGCCGCAACGAGCATGTTGGTGCGCCAGCGATCGGGCGTATTCGTTGCGAGGGTTATTGGGTCTGGCGCCTCGGTCATGCCCCCGCGTATCGGCAGAAGGGCCTTGGCAAGGCGAGTTGGGCTCGTGCAGGGCGTGCTGACCAGGTTGTCGATTCGCGCCCTGCCGCCCCGGCGGAGCCCTACAGGATGACGGCCAGGAGTGCGCCGGTGCTGTGCAACGCGGCCGTCGTCGGGTTCAGCGTGAGGGCCTGGGCGGCTAGCGGCAGGCCGCTGAAGGACGGATCCAGTGGCAGTTGCACCGACTCCTGGAAGGCGCCGCTGTTGTTGACGATGTGCAGGCCGGGCGTGAATGGTTGTGCGGGCCAAAGCGTGCACCCCGGCAGGACCGCATTGGTGGGTTGCATTGCGAAACCGAAGAAGCAGGCCGCGAGTGCTCCTGGGGTGCCCTGGCCCACGGCAAACACCACCGAATTGCCACGCAGTGGCTGTCCTGACAACTGGAACGTAAGCGCAGGCGCGCCGCAGGCCGTACCGATCGCCGCGGATTGACCGGGCAGGATGTAGTGGACGCGCAACTCGGGAGGCTGCGGGGACGCCACCTCTTCCCGGCTGTCGAAACGGCGGACCTGGCCCGGGCCCAATTCGGCGGATCTCAGCAACCAACCGTGGTTCGTGGCTGGCTGGTCCAGCCAGGTCTGGAGGTCGGTCAACAGCGCAGGCGACCCATTCCAGACGGCGGTGCCCAGTTGTGGGGTCGCGGCGACGGCGCTTGCCTGCACGGCCATGTCGCCGCCGAGGTTCTGCCAGGGTGTTGAGGGCCAGAAGCGGTACCTCCAGGTTGTATCGCCGATGTGGGCTGAGCCGCCTGCGCCGCCGCCGCCGCCCGAGACCGATGGGCCTTCGCCCCAAGAGGCGAGCGCACGGTGCAGCGCGATGGGCAGCGCGGGAGCCCAGTTGGAACGCGACACGAAAAGGCGCAACTCGACGTCAACCACCTGGGCATTCGGGGGGATCCCGGTGAGGTCAAACCGGAGGATGCTACGGCGGCGCTCACCGCGGCCGTTCACGCCCACAAAGAAGCCGGGGCCGCTGCCATTGGCCAGGGAGCCGGAGGGGTCCTCATACAGGGTTGCATCGGCGGCCGCGGGCACGACTGCCAAGGTCTGCCCACAGAGCATGCCTGGCGTGGCGTTGAGGAGGAGCGCAAGCAGGAAAAGGTGATGGCGCATGGTGGTTTCCCAGGGAGTGCCATTGGCGCCGGCGGACGAGAAGAGCTCGCCGTTGTTGTGTGAATCTCAGCCGCCAGACTGCGCAGCCTGGCCCAGCCCGGCCCAGCCCCGGCCGCGTTGGCGCGGCGCCGATCGGCGCCGCCGCGAATTCCGGATTGCGCGGATACTCAGCCCGCACCTGGGAAGGTAGGTAGGCATATGCGTCTTCTCGGCGCCTCGAACCACCTGACCTCCCCAACCGTTGCGTCGACCATGCGCCGCGTCGTGGCCTCTGAGGAAGATCTCGTCCGGCGGCACTGCGTCGGTTTGTTGCGCTTTGTGCGGTGTCTCGGTGCGAGGCCCGAGTTGGCGGAGGACCTGGTCCAAGAAGCCTTCGTGGTCGCGTGGCGCAAGCGTAAGCAGGGCCTTCCACCCACTGCCCTGGGCGCCTTCTTGCGGCGCACGGCGCGCTTTCTGTGGCTTGCGCATCGGCGCGACACCACACGCAGCGAAGCCGCGATCGCGGACTGCGCGCTGCAGTTGTGGGAGCGCGAAGTCACGGACGATGGCGACGAACGGCTGGCTGCGACACGTGCCTGTGTGCAGCAATTGGGCGGGCGGGCGGCGGCGGCGATCGACCTCGCTTACAGCCGCGGGAAGAGCCGCGAAGAGATCGCGGACGAGTTGGGCATGGCGGAAAACGGCGTCAAGACGCTCTTGGCTCGCACGCGGGATTGGCTCGCAAACTGCATTCGGAGAAACTCATGAACATCGAAGAAGAAGCTCGTTCGCGGCACGTCGCCGCCTTCGTCGAAGAAGCGCTGACGCATGGCATGGCGGCGGACCTACCGCGTCGTGTTGCTGCGCGCCTCGCAGGTGCGGCGCGGCATCGGTCCTACAGTCGGTGGCTCGCGGCCGCGGCCTTGGTCATCGGCATCGGCGTGGTGGTCGGTACGTCCTACCTCCAGCGGGGGCGGGCTGTCGATGGTGCGATGCCGGTGGCTGCTGCTGCGCAGGATCCGGTGCCTGACAACGCGGAGTACGTGCTGCGGATCTGCGCAGCGCAAGGGGAGGTCGCGCAGGGGGTCGAGTGGGTGTTTGGGGGGCGGCGCATCGCGACGTGGCCAGAACTGGCCGCAGCGCTTTCTCGCGCGGTGCAGGAGGTAAGGGCTGCAGTGCCGCCGAAGCAAGCCAAGGTGGTGATCACACCAGATGTGGGCACCGAGTGGCGGCACGTTGTTGCGACGACCGATGCGGCGCACGAGGCGGGCTTTCTGCAGGTTTCCTACGCCAAGGTCCTGTTGCCGCGCATCATCCCCAAGCACGTCGAGGAAACGCAGCAGGCGGGTGCGGTCGTGTTGCCGACTGCTCGATTCGCGGAGCCCGACGAGATGCCGGCCGAGCAGCGTCCCGTATTTGACGTGGGTGCCGATGGCAGTATCACAGCGGCCGGCGAAGTGCTGTTCCGCCCGACTACGAAGGCCGGTGCGGATGAGGTGGCACTGCGCGCGCGGCTCGCAGAGCTGCATGCCAGGCTGGTCGTTCTTGGCGAGCGCGAGGTCGGCATCGAGAAGCGCAAGGTGCTCATCACGCCGATGCTCATTCGGGCCCACCGCGGTGCCCCATGGAGTTCCATCGCAATGCTGATGCGGCTCGCTTCTGAGCCGGCGGCCGGCTTTGACAAGATCGAACTCGCGCTCGCAGCAGGCAAGGAAGTCCTCGCGGAGCCAGCGAAGTTGCCGTCGAAGAAGTAGCGCGGTTGCCGGTCCGGGCGGCTGGCTGTGTCTGGTGACTACCAGTGCGTGGTGATCGCCGGATTGCTTGCCTGCAGCCCGTTCGTTACCCCAAAGCTCACGCCGTGCCAGCAGAGCCGCAGCGTGGGCCCAGAAACCCTACGCCCCGACCGTCGCAATTTCTTCATACACCGTCGAGCGCTGCACCGGCTCATAACCCGCCTCGCGGATCAGGTGCGCGATCTGCGCTTCATTGAGCGATTGCGGCTCGGTCGTGCCGGCGTCGTGCGTGATCTTCTCTTCGGTCACGGTGCCGTCGATGTCGTTGGCACCCATGCTCAGGGCCGTCTGTGCCGACTCCTGCGTGAGCATGATCCAGTAGGCCTTGATGTGCGGGAAGTTGTCGAGCATGAGGCGCGACACCGCGATCGAACGTTGGTCGAGGTGGCCCGTCGTGACGTGGCCGAAGTTGGCGAGATCGGTGTGGTAGGGCCAGAACGCGAGCGGGATGAAGGCCATGAAGCCGCCGCATTCGTCCTGCACTTCGCGCAGTTTGATGAGGTGCTGCACCCGCTCGTCGGCGCGCTCGATGTGGCCGTAGAGCATCGTCGCATTCATCTTGAAGCCGTGCTTCTGCACCTTGCGCGCGGCGGCGAGCCAGCGGTCAGGGCCCATCTTCTCGCGGAAGACGGCCTTGTGCACGCGATCGACGAGCACTTCAGCGCCGCCGCCGGGGCAGCTGCCGAGGCCCGCTTCGCGCAGGTCGGCAAACACCTCGTCTTCGGTCTTGCCCGAGATGTTGAGCATGTGCTCGATCTCGACCATCGTGAACGCCTTCACGTGGATGTCGGGCCGCGCGCGTTTGGCGGCGCGCACAACGTCGAGGTAATACTCGTAGGGCATCGTCGGGTGGATGCCGGCGACCATGTGCACTTCGGTGACGGGGCGGTGCAGTTGTTCGCGCACCTTCTGCTCGACGATCGAGGGCGTCATCAGGTAGCCGCGTTCTTCACCTTCCTTGGCCGCGAACGCACAGAACTTGCACGAGTAGATGCAGATGTTCGTGTAGTTCACGTGCTGGTTCACATTGAAGTAGACCTTGCGGCCGTGCTTCTGCATGCGAACGCGGTTGGCCATCAGGCCGACCGCGGCCAGGTGCGGTGTCTCGTAGAGCCGCACGCCATCTTCGAGCGACAGGCGCTGGCCCGTGCGGACCTTCTCGTCGATGTCGCCGAGACCGGCCTTCTGGATCAGCTTCTGGGCGAGGGAGTCGTCGAGGTGGGCGTAGGCGAAGGCGTTCATGGCGGCGGGGGGAAGAAGTTAGGGCGCGGTGGCGCCTCGGGCAAAGCCAACTGCACCGCGCCCAGGCAGAAACTCGCCTGGAGGCTGCGAATTGCCGGCTGGATTGGCAGAATCCGTGCCCATGGCAGCGACCGCAGCTTCGCAGACGGCTTACGCCGGCCGCCCCGGGTGGGCCTGGTGGGTGCTGTGCGTGCTGGCCACGGCGGTTGGCGGCTACGGGTTGCTGCTCCAGGATGCGCGGGCGGCCAAGGCGGCCGTTCCAGGTCTGCCGTGGCTCGATCCCGTGCACTTCGCCGCGGGCGGCCTGGCGCTGGTGGTTGGCGTCTGGGGCTTCCGGCGCGACGTGTTGGCGCGGGCGCGGCAGTGGCACCGGCGGCTGGGGCAGATCTACTGCCTTGCGGTGCTGGCGAGTGGTCTGGCGGGCCTCGTGATGGCGGTCTTCTCGACCGGGGGGCTGCCCACGCACCTCGGGTTTGGCCTGCTCGCCGTGCTTTGGCTCGCAACGACCGGGATCGGCTGGCGTCACATTCATCACCGCGAAGTGGTGCCGCATCGTCGGTGGATGGTGCGCAGTTATGCGCTCGCGTGCGCTGCAATCAGCCTGCGCGTCGAATTGCCGTTGCTCGTGTTCGCAACGGGGTCGTTTGGGCTCGCCTACCAGATCGTGTCGTGGGCCTGCTGGGTTCCCAATCTGCTGTTTGCCGAATGGTGGCTCGCTCGCACCGACCACGCGGGACGCTGGCGTTCTTGAAGGCGGCATGGAATTGCATCCATCGGCGGCGCGTTGTGCGAACATGCCTGGCATGGTCGCGAGGGGCACTCCGGTCGTAACGCTGCGCGCCGTGCACAAGTCCGTGCGCGAAGGTGGGGTCGTGCGCAGCGTGCTCGCCGGGGTCGATCTCGACGTTGCCGCGGGCGAAGCGGTAGCGGTGCTCGGGCGCAGTGGTTCGGGCAAGTCGACCTTGTTGAACCTCATTGCCGGTATCGACGAAGCCGATTCGGGCAGCATTTGCACCGTGGGGCTCGAAGTGCACAAAGCGGGCGAACGCGAACGTGCGGCGATGCGGGCGCAGAAGTTGGGGTTCGTGTTTCAGTCGTTCCATTTGTTGCCGACGTTGACGGTTGCCGAGAATATCGCGCTGCCGCTCGAGCTTGCGGGTGCTGCGGCGGCATCGATCGGGCCCCGCGTGCAGGAGTTGTTGGCGCGCATCGGGCTCGCGGATCGCGCCATGGCGTGGCCCGAAGTGCTGTCCGGCGGCGAGCAGCAGCGTGTGGCGGTCGCGCGGGCGTTGGCGCCGCGCCCGCAGTTGCTGCTCTGCGATGAGCCGACCGGCAATCTCGACGATGCATCCGCGATGGTCGTGCTCGAATTGCTCGCCGACCTTCGTGCCGAGCACGGCTGCGCCATGGTGATCGTCACGCACAGTCGCGATACCGCGGCGCGCTGCGATCGTCGGTTGCGGTTTGAGGGTGGTGTGTTGGTCAAAGATGAGGCCGGTGTGCCGCGATGAAGTTGTTGCTGCGGCAGGGCCTTCGCCATCACCAGCGACATGCGCTGCAGACGTTGCTCACGGTGCTCGGCATTGCCGCTGGCGTGGCGCTGTTGTGCGCGATGCAGTTGGCACAACGTACCGCGGAGCACGCCTTCGAACTCGGTCTACAAGCCGTGGCGGGGTCCGCTTCGCACACCGTGACCGCGGGACCGGAAGGGCTTCCCGTGGCCTCCTACGTGGCCCTGCGAGCCCGCCTCGGCGGTCGCGCCGTAGCGCCCTCGGTGAGTGGCATCGTGCGCGTGCCCGGGCGCGGTGAGCGAACCGTGCTGCGCGCGCTCGGCATCGACCCGCTGGCCGATGTGGAATTGCGCCCCTGGTCGAGTCCGGCGGCAGGCGAGGCGGCGCTGCCGTTGGGCGAGATGTTGACCAGGCCGGGTGCGTTCGTGGCGACCGCACCGTTGTTGGCGCGGCTCGGTGTGCGCGTTGGCGACGAGCTCCGGGTGACCATGGGTGGGCGCCCGTTGGTGGCGCATTGTGTCGGTACGATTGCGCCAGCGCCGATCGTGGCGGCGGGGCTCGCGGACGTGCTGGTGGTGGACATTGCGACGGCACAGGAGTGGACGCAGCGCACCGATCGCATCGACCGGCTCGACCTTCGCCTCGACGTCGAGGTCCTGCCAGACGGGCTCACGCCCGCGGCCGCGCTCGCTGCTGTGGCCGAGGAACTGGGGCCCGGCGCGCATGCCGTCGCAGTCGGCATGCACCAAGGTGGGCTCGCACAGCTCGCGCGCGGGTTCCGCATCAATCTGCGCGCACTCTGCCTGCTGTCGCTGCTCGTGGGTGCATTTCTCGTGCACGAAACGATGCGGTTGTCGGTGGTGGCGCGCCGTCGTTCGTTTGGCGTGCTGCGCGCGCTCGGGGTGCAAGGTGGAGCGCTCGGTCGTGTCGTCGCGATCGAGGCCGGGTTGTTGGGGCTGATTGGCAGCGCCGCGGGGGCGTTGCTCGGCATCGCGTTTGCTCATCTGTTGCTCGAACCGCTCGTGAGGACGCTGAACGACCACTACGCGACGTTTGAACTGCAGCGCGTGGAAGTCGATCCACTGGTGCTCGCGGTGGGCGTGGTGCTGGGCTGCGCGGTTGCCGTGCTCGCAGGCCTTGGGCCGGCGATTGCCGCGTCGCGCGTGCCACCGCGCGACGTGCTGGTGCCGCAACGGCATGCTGCGCAGTCGGGGCGCCATCGTGGTTGGCGCATCGCGATTCCGGCGGCGGCGCTCGCGTATGGCCTCTTGATCACGACGGGAGATCGTCTGCCGCAGGCGTATGTGGGCATTCTCGCGATGCTGGTCGCGGCTGTGGCCCTCGTGCCGATCGCGATGGAGTTGGGTCTCCGCGGCCTTGGGCGCCTCGTTGGTGGTGCCGGGCCGTTCGTGCGCTACGTGGTGCGCAGCACGGCGACGGCGCGCGAACACCTCGCGCTGCCGGTGGCAGCCATGGTGCTTGCGCTCGCGACAACGATTGGGTTGGCCTCGTTGGTTGGCAGTTTCCGCGACAGCGTGACTGGCTGGCTTCTGCAGGTGTTGCCCGCCGACGTCTACGTGTCGGTGCCAGGTGGCGTCGACGAACGTGTGCGCGCGGTGCTCGAGCCAGCCGTGATCCAGGCGTTGCGGCAAGCCCCTGAAGTCGCCGGCCTCTCGACCTACCAGCGAACGCGCATGTCGGTGCGCGGTGGCCGCGGCGAAGGCGAAATCGACATCTGCGGCATGGCGCCGACGGGTGAAGTGCTGCGTTCGTTCGCGTTCGTTGGCAACGACCAGCGCACCGGGCGCGACGCGCTGTTGCGCGGCACGGGGGCTTGGGTCTCGGAGTCGCTGGCGTTTCGCTGGGGGCTTTCGGTGGGAGAGGTGCTGGTGGTCAGAACCGCCAAGGGGCCCGTCGATCTGCCGATTGCGGCCGTACATCGTGACTACAGCAACGAACGCGGCGAAGTGCTCGTCGGGGCCAGCTGGCTCGATGCGCAGGCGCAGGTTGGTGTGACGGCGATTGCCTTGCAGGCCGAACCGGGGACCGAGGTCGAGCCCTGGGTGTTGCAGCTGCGCGCGCGCACCGCCGCGGCGTCGGAGCAGGATGTGCAGATCCGTTCGCAGAACGAACTGCGAACCTCGTCGCTCGCGATCTTCGACCGCACGTTTGCGATCACGGGCGTGATGCGCCTGTTGTGCCTGTTGGTGGCCTTCTTTGGCATCTACGCGGCATTTGCGTCGCTGCAGTTGGAGCGCGGCGCGGAGATCGGGCTGTTGCGATGCCTGGGGGCACGGCCGCGGCAGATCGGGTTTGTGGTGCTCGGTCAGACGGCGTTGCTGGGCCTCTGCGCGGGTTTGCTGGCCATTCCGGTCGGCGCGCTGTTGGGCCACGTGCTCGCCAACGTCATCAATCGGGTGTCGTTCGGTTGGAGTCTCGCGCAGGTCGAAGTGCCCGCGTCGGCGGTCGCCGAAGTGATTGCGCTGGCCGTGCTCGCTGCTTTGGCCGCAGGCCTGCAGCCGGCGTTGCGATTTGCGCGTATGCGTCCCGCGGACGCGTTGAGGGAGAGCTGAGATGCGAACGCACGGGATCTTGTTGGCACTGCTGTTGGCGGCGTGCACCGAGCGCGAACTCCCAAACGCCGAGCACGGTCTCGGCATCGCCGATGTGCTCGGCGGCGCCGAAAACGCCGCTGGATTCGCGCGCGCAACGGCGCCGCCGCAGTTGCAGTTTCCGCGCGATCATGGCGCGCATCCCGACTTTCGCACCGAATGGTGGTATGTGACCGGCAATCTCGATGCCGCCGATGGGCATCGATTTGGCGTGCAGCTGGTGTTCTTCCGCCAGGCGTTGGCGCCCGCTGGGGCACCGCGCAGCGCCGCGCTGGCGGCGCGCGAGATGGTGCTTGCGCATGCGGCGGTGACCGACGTCGATGGCAAGGTCTTCCACGCCGAAGAGCGGCTCGAACGCATTGCTGCGGGTCTGGCCGAGGTGCGTGGTCCGGCCCCAGGAGAACCGTTCCGCATCGTCTGTGCGGATTGGTCGGCGCGCGCGGCGGCGGGCGGTGATGGGTTTCTGCCGCTCGATCTGCGCGCCACTGGCCGCGAGTTTGCGTTTGCGCTGCGCATAGGGCCGGGCAAGCCGCTCGTCTTGCAGGGTGATCGAGGTCTCAGTCAGAAGAGTGATGCGCCCGGGAATGCGTCGATCTACTACTCGATGACGCGTTTGCCGATTGCGGGCACGATCACTTCGCAAGGTGTGCAACGCGATGTGAGCGGCCAGTGCTGGATTGACCGTGAATGGAGCACCTCCGCGCTTGGCCCCCAGCAGGTCGGTTGGGACTGGTTCTCGCTGCAGCTCGATTCGGGCGAAGAGCTCATGTGGTATCGCCTGCGTCGGCGCGACGGTTCGGTGGATCCGTGGAGTCGCGGGTGTCTCATTGATGCGGCGGGTCAGGCAACAACCTTGACGCCAGCGCAGGTACAGGCGACTCCAGCTGGCACATGGTCGGCGCAGGATGGGTGCGCCACCTATCCCGCCAGCTGGCGACTCGTCGGGGCTGCGCCCGAGTTTGCGCTCGAGATCACGCCGCTGCTGCCGGATCAGGAGTTGCGCACACTCGTTCGCTACTGGGAAGGGGCTGTCGCGGTGCGTGGCACGCGCGTCGGCAAACCGGTCACCGGGCGTGGTTACCTCGAGATGACCGGCTACACGCACGCGAAGTGACCTATGCACGCCGCCGTCGCGGGCTGTTGGGGGTAGGCGCGCACCGCAGTCTGCGGCCGCATGGCTCGGACGCAAGGCCCATGGCCCGGTGCGTGCGCGAGTGGACAATGTAGCGATGTTCTCCGTTCAAACCCTGTGGTGTGTCTTCGCCGTGGTTGTTGGGGCCGCGTTGTCGCGGGCCCAGATACCCTCACACGCAGTATTGCTGAATCCGACCGCGAGCCTCAACGAGATCAAGATCGCGCGCAGCGGCGATGGCCTGCACGTGGTCGGCATCACGCCGTCCCCCTATCCGTTCTTCATCCATTACGCAGGTTCGACCGACGGTGGCCGCACGTGGCCGATGCGTGAGGTGCCGCTCGCTTATGCGTATGCACTCGGTGACCTGGTGGCCGAAGGGCCCCATGTGCACGTTGCGGTCTCGACGCGCTGGGCGGGCCCGTTCGTGATCAGCTCGAACGACGGTGGCACCACGTGGGCGCCGGGTGTGCGTGTGAGCCAGGAGTCGAACGTGCTCGCTGTGTCGGCTCCGATCCTGCGCAAGAACGGCCCGGTGCTGAACGTGGTGTGGGTCGAGAATCGCGGTGACAACAACATCTACACGAACCGCTCGATCGACCACGGGGTCACGTGGATGGCCCACGACCAGAACCTGTCGGCCGGGCTTCCGTCGGGCACCGATTTCGGACCGACCGTCGTAGCGCTCGGTGGGGAGCTGCACGTGTTCTGGGGGCGGGTGTCGCCGACGGTGCAGACTCTGTACCAACGCTCGCTCGACGGCGGAGCCACGTGGCTGCCAGCGCCGCAGGTGTTGGCGCTAGCACCCGTGGTGCTTGCCGTGGGTGACCTGCACAACCTCGTGGTCAGCAACGCGTCGGGCGCGATGTTGCGTTCGGATGATAGTGGTCTTTCGTGGACGCCCGTCACCGGGCACGGCATCACGCATGTGGTCGACCTGGCGATGTGCGGGGCTCAGGTGTTGCTAGTGGGCCGCCAGGGCAACGCGTTCCCGATCGATGTGCAGTTGCAGGTCTCGGACGACGCCGGCGCGACTTGGCTCAGCGTGCCGTACATCGTGCCGCAGTGGCGGAACGCGACGATCACCGCGCGTGCAACAGCCGACGCGAGTTTCGTGCACTTCGCCTTCGCGAATGACTCCTCGCCGCTGCCGGGCTGCGTGATCCAGTCGGACGATTCGGGGGGCAGTTGGCGGCTCGTCGCGGGCGATGCGGGGGCCGGCATTAGCACGTCGGTCGACGGTGCGCTCGTGCTGGCGAAGCCGGTCAACCGGCCTGACGTGTGGGCCTGGGTGCTCGAAGGCCACACGACCTTCGGCCGCGGCAGCCCAGGCACCGGCGGACTCGAACCGTCGCTCGCGGGTGGCGATCTCGCCGGCCTCAGCCGCACGTTCCGGCTCACGGTTGGCAATGCGCGCGGTGGCAGCCTAGGCGGGCTGTTCACGTCGTTTACGCCATTGGCCGACGTGCCGTTCGGGGCGGCGCGGCTGTACGTGGTGGATCCGATCGTCACGACGCCGTTCCTGACGAACGGTGTCCAGGGCGCGCCGGCGGGCGGCAGCGCGGACGTCTACGTCGCGGTGCCGGCCGATCCAGCCCTGGCTGGCTTCCCGCTCCGCAGCCAGGCGTTTGTGATCGATCCGGCGGTTGCGGATGGTTACGCCGCGACAGCAGCGGTCGAGAGCTGGATCCGCTGACGCGCGCGGTGCGTTCGCTCAGCGACCGAGCGCGTAGAGCGTCGCGTTGTTCATCGCGTAGCAGACGCCGTTGCTGCCGATGATCGTCGGCGTATAGGCCTCGCCGATGCCGATCGTGAGGGAGACCGTCTCGCTCAGCGTGTTGGTCGGGAAGTGCCACCGGTAGGCCTTGCCGTCTTCGCAGTTGACGATCGCCGATTGGCCCACGACGTCGATGCCCGCCGTGTTGATGCACCATTCGCGCACGCCGCCCGGGAATTGCGGGTCGGGGGTCGGGCCCAGGACTTCGATAACCGCATTCATCACGGTGGCGCCCGAGATCGGATCGATCATCGAGACGTTCGGGTCGAACACGCCGAGCTTGTTGAGGCCGTCACCACCACCGCCGCCGTAGTTGTTGTACTTCGTGAGCAGGAGGTAGCTCGACGGGCCCGTGTATTGCGGCACCATCGAGCGTGGCACGATCGACGCCGTATCGTCCCAGCCGAACGGGCCGGGCAGCTTGGAAGTGGCGAGCGAGCTGTCGAAGTGGCGCAGCCAGCCGCGCAGGTGGTTGCTGCCGAAGGAGTTCTCGAGCACGCCGAAGTAGACATCACCGTCCGGGGCGATCGTCGGCGACGCGGTGCCGTCATCGTAGAGGTAGGCGTCGTTGTTGGGATTGGCGACGTCCTTGAGGCGAACGCGCGCTTGCTGCGCGAGCGTCGTGGCGTCGAGCTTCAGCAGGTAGCCCGCGCTGCCGCCGGAATTGTTGCTGCTGTTCACGCCGATGTACAGCGAGGCGTTGTCGGTCGTGATCGCTGGTGCGCAGTTGTAGACGACCTTGCGGATATTGGTGTCGTTGGCGGCGTTTGCGGCCGAGATCCAGGTCCCCACGCCGTTGGCGTCGATGCGCGCGATGCCGCTCGACAGCGTGATCGGCAGGTTGCCACTGACGCGGAAGCCGAAGAACAGGTTGCCCTGGCCGTCCGACGTGATTGGCGTGCAGATCTTGACGTTGTTGTCGAACGTCGCGGTGTTGTTCTGGTAGTTGGCGAGGCCGTAGAACGCGATGCGCGTGACCGCGCTCGTCGCCGAATCCGCGTTGTCGCGCAGCAGGATCGTGCCGCCGGCGGCCGGCATGGCGAGCTTGTTGGTTGGCGTGAGGGTCGAACCGCAGCTTGGCACCCAATTGTGCGGGGGCAGGATGTAGTCCGTCGTCTGCGTCCAGATCAGTTGTCCGCTGTTGGGATTGCGGCTCTCCATCTGGAAGTTGCCATTGGTGCCCGTCTTTACCGTCACGAGCACGTTGCCCGCGGCGGAGATCAGCGGCGAGCCGTAGTGAATGAGCAGGTAGGTGCCCGTGTACTGCGGTTGCAGGTCGACCGGCGTCTGCCAGAGGATGCGATTGAGCGGCTGCGTGCCGGTGGTGACCTGCGTCGTGTGTTGGGGATTGCGGCCATACCCGGGCCAGAACGGTTCGCCCGGAGCCTTCGTGAAGACCGGGAACTTCTGCGCGGCGAGGGCCGAGCACGCGACCGCGATGACCAGCAGTCGTCGGGTGAGGTTGGAGGATTGCATCGTGGAGTGAGGCTTGGGGACGTTGTGGGGCGAAACTCAGAAGACGGTGAACTGCAGCGCGTTCGAACTCACGAGGCCGGCGGGGCCTTGCGGGTCCACGGCGAGCCATTGCAGCCAGTACGAGCCCGCGAGCGCGGGGTTGTTGGGGAGATGGAACACCGCGCTCTGGTAACCCTGACCTGGGGCGGCGATCTGCGTGAGGCCCAGTGGCATCAGTTGCAGCGCGGGCGACCAGCCCAGGTAGAGGTTGTGACCGAGCACGGGAGAAGGCGTAGCGGAGCCGACGAGGTCGAGCATCAGCACGCTGAACAGATTGGGGGCCAATTGGTCCACGCCCACCGCGAACGTGGTGTTGCCGAGGTGTGCTGGCCCGAGTGCACCGAGCCGGGGCGCGAGTGCCACCGTGCCGCCGGTGCCAGTGCCGATCGCGGCCGGCACGAGGGCGCCTTCGCTCCACAGCGTCGGGCGATCGAATGGCGGCAGTTCGTTGGCGACGCGCGGGTCGGTCAACGCATTCAGAAGGGCCTGCAATTGCAAATTGTCGGCGATCTGGATGTGACCGTTGATCGCGTCGACGAGCGGATCGCGGTTGTCGGCGAAGTCGCCGCCGCGCGCGTAGAAGTCGATGACTTCGCCGAGGCTCTGCAGCAGACCGTTGTGGAAGTAGCTGCCGCGCAGGGCCACGTTGCGCAGGCCCGGCACCCGGAACTTGCCGCGATCGGCGATGGACCCGGTGACAATTCTGCGCCCCATGTCTTCGACAGGCGGGCGCACACCGACATTGCGGAAGTCGTCGAGCACCGGCCCGATCGCGAGTGAAGTCGTCGTCAGGTCCGTGTGGCACGCCGCGCACAGCGTCTGGAAGCGCGTGAGCCCGAGGGTCTGCATCTGGGTCAGGCTGCCCTGGCCCGCGAGGTAGAGGTCAAACGGCGACTGATCGCTGACCAGCGTGCGTTCGTACGCCGCGATCGCGAAGATGATGCGCACCGGCGTGACGCCTGGACTGCCGAAGACCTGGGCGAACAGCTGGTCGTAGTTCTGCCCGGCGACGAAGGCCTGCAGCGCGGCCGGCACATTGCTCGCGAGCGCGAGTGGCGTGAGGGTTGGCAGTTCGTTGGCGATCTCGGTCCAGGTTCGGCCGATGTGCCCCATCTCGACGGAACTGACGGGTGGGCCGGCGATCTGGCTTTCGAGCGCGCCACCGGTCGGCAGCACGATCGCCCCGGTGACCGGATCGCGGAACTCGCCGTCGGCGCGGCCATCGAGAAACAGGCTGCGCGCGTAGGCGGCGTTGATTACCGACGGCGCTCGGCGGGGTGTCACCTGGGTCTGCAGGCCAAACGACGGGCTTGGCACGAGATTGCCGTCTGGTCCGTGCTGCACGACGCCCGGCGAGCCGTTGGAGTCGTCGTCCGTGGCAAAAATGCCGTCGGGCCCAGGATTGACGGCGCTGCTGGCGCGCGGATCCGTGCCACCTTGGGAGAAGATGTGGCAGGTGCCGCAGGCGACACTGTGCGACGAGGACAACTGCTCATCCCAGAAGAGCGCTTTGCCCAGCAGGGCCTTCGCCGCGGTCTGGGGGTTGCCGGCCGGCACCAGTGGGGCGGGCAGGATCGTCTGCGCGAACACAACGGTGCTCGGCAGCAGGCAAGCAAGGACAGCACGGAGCATGGCGACCGAGGGCAGCGGGGGAGGGCGAAGCAAGGATAACGCGGCGGCCGCAGTCGGGAGGGTGAATCTCCCGGGCGCCCGACTGTGATTGCGGCTGGGCGAAATCATCGAAGGCGTGGCGGCTCAGGACCCTGCCGGCAGGCCTTGCCGGCCAGCTTCGCCGGGGGCAGCAGGTTCTGCCGCGGTGCAACGCGTCGTTGCCGCAGGCGGGAAACGTTCCCTGTGGTGCCAACCGACACCTGGGCAGGTGGTGCCGATGTGCCCTTCACCAAACTCCCGTCTCAAGGGAGCCAGGGGTTCGTGCCGATGCTTGAGAAGCAAGCAGGCAAAACCATGATCGACTTCGATCGCGACACTGCGTTCTCGCAGAAGATGCTCGACGTCCTCGCCATGAGGACCAAGACGGCGCTCCACAACGTCGCCAACCAGAACGTACCTGGCTTCAAACGCTCCGAGGTGCGCTTCGAGGATCTGATGCGCGAAGCTGGCCCCGAAGTCAGCCCGACCGAGATCGAGCCCGAGGTCGTGAAGGACACCTCAGGCGAGCCTGGCCAGAACAACGTGGCACTCATGGAGGAGCTGACGATTCTCGGCAAGACGTCCCTATTGCACGACGTGATGACGCGTCGCGTCGGCAGCTACTTCTCCACCCTCAACAAAGCCATTCTCGGCAGGTGATCGCCATGACTGACCCGATGAAAGGTGCGTTCCGCGGACTCGACATCTCGACGGCCGGCCTGCGCGCCGAAATGCAGCGCTCCGAAGTTGTCGCGGCCAACTTGAGCAACATGCATCGCACCGGCAATGCCGACCACGAGCCATACCGGCGTCGGCAGGTGGTGTTTGAGGAGTTGCTTGAGGACGCGCTGGGGAGCAAGGGTGCGGATGCGCAGGGGCGCGTCGGTGGTGGTGTTCAGGTCGCCAGCGTCGTCGAGGACCAGACTCCGTTTCCCGTGTTCTACCAGCCCGGCCATCCCGACGCGGACCCGACTGGCAAGGTGCAGGGCAGCAACGTCGACCTGTTCCAGGAACTCGTCGACATGAACCAGATCGAGCGCAGCTTCGATGCCAATCTGCAGGCGATGAAGACCTATCGCACGATGCTGCAGAACACGATCACCAACATGAGCACCAGGTAACGAGGACCTGACCCATGAGCAGCTTCCAACTACCACCGCTGATCGGCTTTGACCCGATGCAGAAACCGCGCTTTCCGATGCCGCCAGTGATGGGGCAGGAAGCGGGCGTGAAAGGCCTCGAAGGTCCCGTTCTGCCTCAGCCAGGGCAGACTTCGATTGACGAAGGTGGGACGGAATCGACCTCGTTTGGCAGTGTGCTCACGGACGCGTTGAGCAACATGCGTTCGCTGCAGGATGACGTGCAGGCGAAGACGCGTGGGCTGATGCTCGGCGAAGGTGTCGAACTGCACGATGTGATGCTCGCGGCGGACAAGAGCGAGGTGACGTTCAACCTCATGCTCGAAGTGCGAAACAAGCTTGTGGATGCCTGGGAGAAGCTCTCGAGGTCGGCGGTCTAATCCATGCGTACCTTCTTCAACGAACTTCTCACCCAACTCAAGGGCATCTGGAGCCGTCTCGACGGCGGCCAGCGGCTCATCGTCGTTGCGGTCCTGGCGGCGACGGTCGTCGGCCTCGCTGGCATCGTCTGGTACGCGGGCCGGCCCAGCTACGAGGCGGTGTTCACGGCGTCGACGGCCGAAGAGATCACGCAGATGCAGCAGGCCTTGCAGCGGGAAGGCGTGTCCTACGTCATCGCCGACGATGGCCGTACGTTCACCGTCGAGCGCGCCAAGGTCGGTGTCGCCAACATGGCCATCAAGAAGGCGGGGCTCACGAGTACCGTGGATCCGCAGATCGGCGGCGCTTCGAGCGTCATGGATGATGCGGCGACGAAGGCCTACAAACTCGCGCAGGCCTCCATCGGGCTCGCCGAGCGCGCCATCCAGGGTCTCGAGGGAGTCGCCTGGGTCAAGGTCACGGCTTTCAAGCCCACGCGCGCCTCGGCATTCCGCGATCGTGATGGTGAGAACAAGCCTTCGGCGACGGTTGCGATGCGGCTCAAGCCCGGCACGTCGTTCCACGACCTCGCGCGCAGTGCGGCGGCCATGGTCTCCTCGCAACTGGGCATTCCGCTCGAGAACGTGCTCGTCGTCAGCTCCGCGGGCAACCAGCGTTATCGCTACGATCCGGATCGTGAGGCGGGTGGTGGTTCGTCCGAATTCCTGACCATGCAGCGCAAGCTCGCCGAAGAGAAGGCGCAGCTGGCCCAGGAGGCGCTCGACCAGATGTGGCCGGGCAAGACCACGGTTCGGGTGACGGTAG
This sequence comes from Planctomycetota bacterium, assembly GCA_020851075.1. Classification (GTDB taxonomy): domain Bacteria; phylum Planctomycetota; class UBA1135; order UBA1135; family UBA2386; genus JADZDL01. The sequence goes on from JADZDL010000352.1 coordinate 20,972, forward strand.
AGCTCGATCCCAACTGGGAGATCACGAGCCAGAAGGTGCTGCCTTCCGAGCAGATCGTGAAGACCGAGAAGACCTCCAAGGACACCACGGATAGCACGCAGGGCAAGAATGACCCGAATGCGAACCCTGCCGACGCCATCGCCAACAAGAACAAGCAGAACAACGAGACGAAGGATCGCACTTTCGTCACGGAAATCGGCGAACGACGCACGGGCAAGATGGCGCCCGATATCAAGCGCCTGACGGTGGCAGTGCTCTACGACAAGTCGCTCGAGAAGGATACCTTCAGCAACGACCTCAAGAAGACCGTGAAGTCGATCGTTGGCTGGGACAAGAGCCGCGACAGCGAAGAGGACTTCAGCCTCATGATGGGCGAGTTCCAGCCGTTTGATCCGCTGGCGGAGATCCCGTCGGGACCAGGCTTCGGGGACCTCGCGCTGCGTTGGGGCCCGACCGTGGGACAGATCCTCGGCGTGATCGTGGTGGTGATGTTCTTGAAGGGCTTGTTCAAGCGCAGCGGCGCCAAGGGCGGCGTCGCCCAGGACCCGCTCGTGCGCGCTTCCGCGAAGGAAGAGAACCTCTCCCCGGACGAGCAACAGAAGAAGATGCGCCGCGATATCGAGCGTTCGATCGCCTCGGATCCGGCCGCTCTCGCCAAGTTGTTGGAATCGTGGTTGACCGAGCAGAAGGCATGACCAGGAACACGCCGTGAGTGACGAACCTCGCAATTCGATGAGCGTGGACAAGTCCATCGCCATGCTGCTCCTGTCGATCGAACAGGATCTGGCGGCGAAGGTCCTGCGCAACTTCTCTGACGACACCGTCGACAAGGTGACGCGTGCCATGCAGGAGCTGCAGGAGATCGCCGTCGATCGCGAGACCGTTCGCAAGGTCTATTCGGCGACGATGGATCGGCTGCGGCAGGGAGGCATGGCCTTGGGCGACGTCGGTGGGCTGATGCGCACCGTGCTCAATCGGGCGTTTGGCGAAGAACGCGGTGGCGACGTCAGCAAGCGCGCCAACAGCGACATTCTCGCCAAGCGGCCGTTTGCGATGTTTGAAGCGCTGACGCCGCAGGACCTCGCCGCGTTGCTCGCCGAAGAGCATCCGCAGATCGCGGCGGTGTTCATCGCCCACCTCGATCGCAAGAAGGGTGGCGAAGTGATCCAGCATCTCGACGACGACGCGCGCGCGGACCTCGTGCTGCGGGTGGCGACCTTGGATCGTACGCCGGCGGACGTCGTGCAGCGGGTGCTCGAAGTCATGCGCAAGAAGGTGAAGGACCTCGGGCTCACGGGCCTTCGCAATGAGCCGAAGGCATGGGTGAAGGCTGCCGCGTCGTTGCTCAACAACCTCGGCGGCGGTGAGAAGACCGTGCTCGAGAAGATCGAGGCCAACGATCCCGAGGTCGCTGGCGCGATCCGCGAAGAGATGTTCACGTTCGATGACATCGCCAAGCTCGACAAGAAGGCGATGCAGAAGATCCTCGCCGCGGTCGATTCGCGCCAACTCGCCGTCTCGCTCAAAGCGGCGATCCCGGCGGTCGAACAGAGCATTCTCGGCAACCTCAGCAAGCGCGCCGCGGACATGGTCAAGGAAGAACGCGATTCGCTGGGCCCGACGCCGTTGTCTGACGTCGTTGCCGCGCAGAACGAGATCCTCAAGATGATCCGCGACCTGATGGACAAGGGCGACATCAAGGCCGGCGGCGCCGCCGAGCAGTTCGTCTAGGTTTCCCATGACCACGGCACAACGAGTTCCCGTCAGCACGCCGATCATCGGCATTCGACTGCACGCGCGGCAGCAGGTAGCGGGCACGCCGCGGGCCACGAAGGTCGCCTGGTTGCTGTCGCTCGATGCGCGCGAGAAGCAGCGCGCGGCCGATGCGGCGGCCTTGCAGGCGATTTCCCGTTCGGTGCAGCAGGCGATCGCCGGCATGCCGACGGCCGTCGGCGGGCGTCTCGACGAGATCGCCGGCATCGCCGTCGAACTTGGACTCGCGATTGCGCGGGAGATCGTTGGCAGTGCCATCGATCGCGGATTCGTCGATCCGACCCCGACCGTGGCGCGTTGCCTGCGCGATTGTGTGCACGGCAGCAGCAGTGCGGACCTGGTCGTGAGGTTGCATCCCGCCGATCTGGAGCTCGTGCGAACCCAGCTCGCGAAGATGCCCGAACTCGCCGACGAAGTCGCGGCCTCGCGGTTGTGCGCGGACGCGACGGTGGCGCGGGGGGCCGTGCGCGCCGAGACCGAGACGGGGCGCCTGCGTTATGACCCGCGCGAGGCGCTCGAGCGCGTTTCTGCCGAAGTGCGCCGCGAGGTCACTTCGTGACGTTGCCCGCGGTGCTGCA
>JADZDL010000353.1 GCA_020851075.1 Planctomycetota bacterium
ACCCGCACCCGGCAACGACCGGGGAGCGCCCAACTGGGCTCTCGACAAGCAGTTATGAAATGGTCGGAGCGAGAAGATTTGAACTTCCGACCCCCTGCACCCCATGCAGGTGCGCTACCAGGCTGCGCTACGCTCCGACCCAGGAAACCTTGAAGCCTTGCGGCTTCGGGGGAGGGAGATGGTAGCGCGGCGCGCGATTCGGGCAAGGTCTGATCTCGCATCCCTTCGCAGCAACCTTCGCACGACCCCACCGGACTAGCTCTCGGCAGGCCCCACGTCCCTCCGTAGAGTCGGCCGCATGGGCACCACGACCACCCCCGCCTCGACCACCACAACCACGCTCCGCAGGCCTTTCCTCCGCCGGGCGCGAGCCGTTTCGGGCGCCGCCGCGGCCGTGATGCTCAGCCTGAGCCTGACCGCCAAGATCCCAGCGCAGGCTCCAGCCCAGAATCCCGCCCAAGAACCCACCCCCACCCTGTCCCTGCCCGCCTTCACCGGCTTCGCGCACCCCGACCCCGAAGGTGTGCGCCGCCGCAACAACGGCACGGTCGAGCACTGCGATGGCCAGCTCATCTTCTACGTCGACTTTGCAGCCACCGGCAAACTGCAGCTCGCACTCGAACGTTCGGCCGGGCCGGCGGGTGAATTGCGCGCGACGGTGATCTCGCAGCAGGCGACCGACGGCAAAGGGCCGAGCACAACGACACGCCTACCAGCGTGCAAGTCCGACGAGACCGCCGAGCTCGGCATGGTCACGGTGGCGGAGGCCGGCTACCACCGCATCGTGTTGGAGCGGACCGATGGTGGTGCCCTTCGCAATCTGCGCGCGCTGCGGCTGAGTGGGCCGGCGACCGTGGGGGCGCACGCGACCCTCGTCGAACGGCGCAACGCGGCTTCTGTGCACCTCGGGTATCCCGTCGACAAGGCGAAGGAAGACGACATCGAGTGGTTCTACTGCGAAGTCACGCCGCGCACCGATCCGCTGTGGACCTACTACATGGCCACGGGTTGGCATCGCGGCTACTTCGGCATGCAGGTCAATTCCAAGACCGAACGGCGCCTCATCTTCAGCGTGTGGGATGCGGGCAACGAAGGTGTCGATCGCAAGAAGGTTGCGGCGGACGATCTCGTGCAGCTGATCGCCAAAGGCAAGGACGTCGTTGCGGACAGCTTTGGTAATGAAGGGACCGGCGGGCACAGCCACCTCGTGCACGATTGGCAACTCGGCGAGACGTTCCGTTTCTTGATGCACGCAAAGCCAGAGGGTGATCACACGACCTACACGGGTTGGTTCTGGTTTGCCGCAGAGAAGCAGTGGGGCCTCATTGCGAGTTTCCGCGCGCCCAAGGATGGGAAACGACTGCGCGGTCTCTATTCGTTCAACGAGAACTTCTCGGGCAGCAACGGCGACCTGCAGCGCGATTGTGAATTTGGCAATGTGTGGACCAGGACGAGCAGCGGCGAATGGCTCGCGATGCGCACGGCGAAGTTCACGCACGATGGCACGGGCAAGAGTGATCGTTTGGATCGCTGCGGCGGAGTGCGCGGGAATGCCTTCTATTTGCAGAATGGAGGCTTTGTGAAGCCGCCCAAGGATGCGGCTATGCGCGGCGGCACCCCGATCGCAGCCACTGGCAAGCAGGGCGAACACCCTGCCGATGCCGAGTTGCCTGCACCGCCGCAGCGGGGCGAAAGTCCACGCTGATTTCGGGCGCCAGGGGCGGGACGCAGGCCGCGAATTGGTCCATAGTGGGGAGCTCTACCCCTTACCCGACTCGACCATGCCCGCACAGCAAGGCCCCTGGCCCAATCGTTTCGTCTGGCACGACCTCATCACCAAAGATGCCGGCCGCGCCGCCGAGTTCTACAAATCGCTGCTCGACTGGAAGATCAACACCGTGCAGATGCCGGAAGGGCCTTACCACATGATCGAGTGTGGTCCGGGACCGATCGGCGGCATTTGTGAGCAGCCCAATTCGCCGGCGTCGTACTGGATGCCGCACCTGTGTGTGAACGACGTCGATGCGACGGCCACGCTGATCAAGTCGCTCGGTGGTTCGATCGTGATGCCCCCCACGGATATCCCGCAGACGGGTCGGTTCGCGATCGTCGCCGACCCCCAGGGTGGCCACTTCTCGATCTACAAGGGCTTGCCCGAATCCCCCGGTTTTGACCCCGATCTCGGCATTCCCGGGCGCGCCTGCTGGAACGAGCTCTACACGAGCGACGATGCGGCAGCCCTGCGGTTCTACTCGAAGGTGTTTGGTTGGAGCGATGAGCCGAAGGACCTCGGGCCGATGGGCACCTACCACGTGCAGATGCTCGGCGACAAGCAGGTCGGCGGTCTGATGAAGAACCCCATGCCCGGCGCGCCGACGGGTTGGGTCGTCTACTTCTTCGTGCTGGACCTCACGGCGGCGACGCAGAAGGCCAAACAGCTCGGCGCCACGCCGATCATGGAAGGCATGCCGATTCCCGGGATCGGCAGCTTCTCGATGCTCACCGACCCGACCGGCGCGATGTTCACGCTGTTTCAGCCGATGATGAACAACTGCTGAGCGGGCCCGGCGGCTCCAGCGTCCAAGATGCTGATAGCCGTCATGTAAGGGATGGTTATCCTTACTCCGTTGACCGCCGCAGCGCGCGTCGACGGAGCCTCATGGACAGCGCAGATCGTCTCACACGGATCGAAGCCCGGCTCGCCGCAATCGAGGCGCGATTGGGCATGGCCCGCGCCCAAGAGCCGCCGCAGGCAGTTCCGCCAACGGAGCCTCACGCCCCAGCCTGGCCAGCGCCTGTGCCCACGGCGGCACCCGCAAGGGCGCCAGTCGTGCGCGCCGAGTCAAAACCAAAGCCTGCACATTCTGATCTCGAACGGTTTGTCGGCCTCGCCGTATTAGGCCGCATCGGCATTGGCGCCATCGTGCTCGCGGCCGCCTACTTCGCCCAACTCGGCTGGGGCCACCTGAGCCCCACCGCGCGCGTGCTCGCCATCGAGCTCGGGGCGGCGGTGATGCTCGGCCTCGGCTTCGCGCTGCGGCAACGGGTCGCCGCCTACTACGTGGCGCTGCTTTTTGGGGGCGCGAGCGCGTTCTGCTACCTGGGCATCGCGGTCGCCGAACTGCGCTACGAACTGCTCGGATCTGGTGTGGCCATGGCGCTGCTCGTCGCGAGTGCAGCGCTCGGCCAGTTCCTCGCCCGCACGATCCACCTGCAGGCCATGGCGACGGTGAGCCTCGCTGGCGCCTACGCGGCGCCGGTGCTCGTCGGTTCGCCCAGTGCGTCGCCCACCATGTTCTTTGCGTATCTGCTCGCGCTGCACACGTGGGCGGCATGCACGGAACATTGGTGGCAGTGGATCTGGGCCCGCCGACTCGCGGTCACGGCCACCACGGTACTCGCCGGAGCATGGTTCATTGGCGCCAAGGTGATGCCATCGACGTGGTCCGTGGTCCTGCACATAGAAACCGTGTGGTTTCTCGTGATCGCCCCCGAACTGCTGCGTGCGTTCACGAAACGCCCCATCACGAAGGAACGCTGGCTCATACTCATCACGGGTTCGTGGGTGACCCAACTGGCCCTGCTCACGTGGACCGTCGCGGAGGCCGGCGCGCCGAGTGCAGCCCCGCTGGCTGGAGCACTGCTGCTCGCCTTGGGCATCGCACTGCGGCAAGCGGACTGCTCGCTGCCCAGACGTGGCGCCGCGATGGCGCAGATCGGTGCCGTGATGCTGGCGCTTGGCGCTTCGACGATGTGGAACCCCGCGCCATCGGACCTGGTCTATGCGTGGAGCCAGCCGTGGCCGCGGCTCGGCAGCTTGCTGCTGGTTGGTGCCGTGCTGATCGGCACGCGCCGATGGAGCGGAACGAGCGATCTCGGCCTCGCGGCGGCAATCCTGTGTGCGAAACTGACAGTTCTCACCCAAGACCTCGCGACGTCGCGCGCACTCGCGTTGGTGGCGCTGTTGCTGCCGGCGGCGCTGCTTGTCTTCGGCCACAATCAGGCGGGCCCCATCTATGCGCTGGTCGCGGGCAGTTCCATGCTGTTCTTCGGCCTGAGCAATGCATGGGACTTTGGCGGCGCGGGCGCAGGATGGTTGTGCGCGGCGTTTGCGGCGACCGCGGCCTGGCTCACCATCGGCTCAGGGGTGGCTACCGCAGCCTCCAAACCGGTTTTGCGGCGCGCGGTCGGACTGCTGCAGATCACGCTCGCGCTGTATTGGTCCGCCGGCAGCTTCTCGGTCCTGACCCGAACGGAGGTCACTCCGGCAGTGTTCAACTTCCGCTGCCTCGCGATGGTCACCATGGTGGCGCTGTTGGCAACGAGCCATCGCCTCGCGGGATCCGTACGCAAGGAGGACCGCGTGCTGCTGTTGATCCCGTTGCTCGTCATGGTCTACCTCGGCCCACTCGCCGAGATCCTCACCGCGGTGTCCGGCTGGCCGCCAGGCACCCGCGCGATCACGGTCAGCCTCTACACCTTGGTGTTCTCGGGCATCCTGCTCGCGGCGGGATTCTTGAAGAAGCGACCTCCACTGCGCTGGGCAGGCCTCGCGGGCTTCGGCATTGCGACGGCGAAGGTTGCCGTGCACGACCTGCGGGATCTCGACACCCCGATGCGCATGCTGCTGACGGCGGGGCTTGGTGTTGCCCTGCTGCTGGGCGCCTACGCATACGCGAGGTTGCGGCGAGCCTCAGAACCGGAACGGGATGCGTAGGAACCGCAGTTCGGGCCGCGGCGCGCCGGGGCTCGCGAGATTGCTCGAGGCGCCGTTGGCGCCAAACGACGTGTCGAACATCGCGTCCCACTGCACGTAGCGAGGAGGGCCGTTGGTAGCGATCCAAGCGAGCAGCGCCGGGTCCTCGAAGGAGTGCACAAACTGCTGCGGATCGAGCGGGAAACGGCCCGCGGGGCCACTCTGCGGGTCGCGATGGAATGCGAAGCCGAGGCGCACATTGGCGACCGGCGCGGGGCCCGAGCCACCGACCGGCACGCGCGCGGGGCCAAAACCCTCGCGGTCATTCGTGTAGACGCCATAGAAGCGCGCCCGGACCTGCACACGAGTCGCCGCCGTCGACAACAGCGTTCCTTCGGGCGCGACGAGCAGTTCGCGATCGGTATGGGAGTAGATGCGGAACCCGCCCACCGACTCACCCGACTCCAGCAACAGCTCCGCCTCGAATTGGCTGTAGCGATCCGGAATGGCGCCGAGAACGGGTTCCGCTAGTTCGATGCGATATGCGGGCTGGCCCAGATAGGTCGCCTTGGCGCTGCGGCTCGCAATCGCCACGGGCGGCACGACGTTCGGATAGGCAGGGCGCACGTCCGCGCTGCCAGCTGCCTCATAGGCGAGGAAACCAGGTTCGCTGCCAGTGAGGTCGAGGCCCGCGAAAGCCCACGTCGGGCCTGGCACGGCCTCGGGGCCGGTCACGATCCCACGCGGCTGGCCATCGGCGCTTGCGAGTGCGCGCCGAACGCTTGCACCGGTGTCGAGCCACTTCGAACGCAAGCGCGAACGATCGCCAAAGGGCACCGGCAACAGGATCGGCGCAGGCCGGATATCACCTTCGTCGTCGCCGATGTTGGTCGCCACGCCGGCGTCATCGACAAACACACCGTTCGCGTCCGGGAAACCGCGCCAAGCGAGGATCGCTTGCTTCGCCGCGCCAAACTGCTCAACGCCGCCGCGGAACACCGCGATGTTGTCGTCGAAGCGTGTGTTCGTGCCGTCGCTCGAATTGTCGCCGGGCGGCGCCATCAATTGCACGATGCCCATGCCGCCCATGCCCCCGAGCGGGTTGGAGTCGTAGTTGGCGCCCGTCATCATCGCCTGGCCACTAGCCGGGTATTTGTCGTGCACCACGGGGCCCGCAAAAGTGCCCGTCGTGCAGACCCCGCCGTCCGCCGAGATCGCGAAGTCGTAGTCGTTCTGCGCGTAGTTCCAGCGCGTCTGGCTGCCGTGCGCGTGGATGGCGATACGACGCGCGGACATCAGCACGATCATGCCGCCGGAGCCACCGCCGCCGCCGCCACCCTGATTGCAGGAGCCCGCCTGTTCGCCGCCGCCGCCGTTGCCGCCGTCCGCGACGATGCGGCCGGTGCTGCTCACGACGATCTCGCCGAGCGCCTTCACGATGAGGATGCCGCCACCGCCACCACCACCACCGCCGCTGTTGTCGTTCGCGAACGAGGCCTCATTGGTGCATTGGCCGCTGGTGGAGCGATCGCCGCCACCACCACCGCCGGCACCGCCGACCGGTGCGCTGAGCTCGCCGAGGATGCGCAGGTTCCGGTGCGCATCGACGCCAGCACCATAGAAGTCGTTGTCGGCGCGACTATCGACAAACACCAACGGGCCCGCCGCGCCACCGGCGAGTGGCCCCGTGCGCGAGGTGGCACCGCCACTGCAGCCCATGCCGCCGTTGCCTTCGCGCTGTTGGAAGGCCGTGCCCGGCAACGCCGGCGCCCGATAGTGCGGATCGCCCTGCGTCGCGAGCGAACCACCACCACCACCTGAGCCACCACCATCACCCTGGTAGCAGCCCGCCGTGCACGCGAGAAGACCACCACGCCCACCGAGACCTGGCACCTGCAAAGCACCACGCCCGGTCGCCCCCACGGCATCCCGCTCCGTACCACTCGGCGAACCTGAACCACCGCTGCCACCCCCACACGTGCCGGTGCCGCCGGCTTTTGGGAAGTTCGCGGAGTTCAGGGTGTTGACGCGGGATCCGTCACCGCCGCGCACGGTCAGTTCGCCGTCGACGACAAAGTCGCCACTGCACAACCACACCATCGGCTTGCTGCCTTGGCCGCGCACCGTCACCCCTTGTGGGATGTGCACATTGCGGAAATTGAACACGCCGCCGGCGACGTTGTAGGCAAGCCCGGTCTTTGGCACCACCTGCGTGAAATCGGTGTTGAGCACGACCTCCTGCGCTTGTGGTTCGTATTCGATCGCTGTGGGCGTGCCTTCAAACGCAAACCCAGCGCGGATGTAGCCGTGCCCCACTTCGGCGAGTGGTTCGGCAAACACCGCCGTAAAGTCGATGGCGGCTGCCGAATCGAAGTTCTCGACCAGCGCATCAAACTGCTGGCCATATCCGGCCTGCGTGTGAAACGTGCCGAACACGCGGTTGTAGTTGAGTTCGGCGGTGTTGGACTCGCCGGCGATGTCCTCGAGCAACGGTTCGACGATGACGCGGATCTCGGCATTGTTGGGCAACACGCCGACGGGACGCAGCACCAACACAGCGCCGTCGAGCCCGTTCTCCTCGAGTTCGTTATCGGTAGGAATCCAGGTGTCGGGGCCAAGCTCAGGGTCGTCGTATTCGAGGAATACACGGCCGCGCGAGGCCTGGCTGCGCACCAACGGATTGCTGTCAAACGCCACGGGAACGTTGCTGCGCTGTGGATTGAGCGCCTGATCAAACTTCAGCCGCACCTCGACCGGCGGGGCGCCCTGCAGGTTGAGTGGTACCGCACCGAGATCGCTGGCGGTCGCGATCGTGAGGCCAGCGTCGGCAGCACGCCGTGGTCCCCCGGCGCGCGGACTGCGGAACAACTGCGTCGCCAGCGTCCCTTCCACCGTGGAGAACGAGAACGACACCGGCTGCAGCAGCACCTTGCCATCCCGATCGCGCAGCACGGTTCCCGTGTGACGCTCGCCGCCGATCAACTGCACGAGATACGTCCGCCCGGGCCGGAAACCGCCGTCACTGAAGTCATCCAAAGTCGGCAGACTGGGCACAAACAGCAGCTGTCGTTCGGCGCGACCATCCGCACTCGACGCCAGCGAGAACTGCCCCGAAACCTGCTCTTCGACCGGCTTGCCGAGCGAATCGAGCACCTGGAAGGCCACCGCGTCCAACGTCGCGGAATCGAGGTCGACGCGGTTGCTGAAGTCGATGCGGACGGGATCGTTGAGATAACTCGTGCCCGCATTGAGCGGTGAGGTTCGCAGCACAACGAAGTTGCCGCCGGTATTGACCTCCCCAGGCGGGGCGCCGCCGCCGCCCGAACAAGCGGCCATTGCGACCATCGCTGCGACCACCGAAAGACGTGCGCTGTGCGAGCCGTTCATGCTGTGCCGTGCGGTTCCGTGGGCACTCCACGGGCATCCGCAGACACCGATAGGCGAACTCGCACAGGCCGGTAACTTCGCGTGCGAGAGTGATCACGCGCGGTGCGCGACCGCACGCACGGCGATCACAGATCCGTGCGGATCCGGATCACACCGCCTACCTGCATCTGCAGCAGACCCACTTCTGGCGCAAACCAGAACACCTGCTCACTGCTCTGCGGCCCATTGCCAGGACTGTTCGATTCGGTGAGCAGGCGAACGCGCAGCACATTGCGGAACTCGCGTTGACCGATGCGCAGGGGCACTTCAAAGCCAAAACGCCCCAACAGGGATGCGGTCCCGGTCTCCGTCGGTGCGACCGAACTGATCGGACTGTAGATGCTCGTCGTCGTGGTGATCGGCTGCGTGGTCCCATTCCACTCGGGCACCATGAATGCAACTGGCGCATCCCAGACTTCCAGCCAATCCGCAGATGGAACCACCCGCCCCGTCAACAACATCGCGTTGGCGATGGTCGAGAGTTCAACGTAGTGGCCATACGAATACGCACCGGTATCCGTGAGCCAACGCGTCAGCGCCCGCCCGGGATAGTGCGGCTCGAGCACCACGTCATACGCAAAGGAATAGCCATCTTCGAGCGGCACCGTGGTCCCGATGACCGGCATATAGTCGCTCACTGGCAACGGGCCGCCGTTCACAACCTGGAAGGAACCGAGTTGTGAGATGTTGAATTCGACCCTGCCCGTTTGCACATCCACGATATCGGGATCCACCACATCACCGCCCGCGGTGGTGTTCTGCCATACGCGCACATTGCCGAGGCCAAAACCAACCATCCGCTCCAGGTTGTACGGAAGGCGCAGCGTGGCGGGTACGAGGAAGGTGAGTTCGGGTGGATCGATGCGCACGAACGGCCCGGGCGCTGGAACCACCGCTGGCGAAGCCCCCGGGTCAATGGGCGGCGGCGCGGGATCGACCAGCGTCACCCGAACGGCGCTCAAGAGCGCGCCGCCCTGCACCGTCAGGCGCAAACCCGCGAACGGCCCCGAATCGACCCCGACCTCCCCGCCGGCGGGGCCGATCGTCGCCGCGGCGAGCACGGCGTCCTTGGAGCCGCCTTTGGCGCAGGCGGCAAACAGCAACAGACCCAGCAGGGATAGGCGCATGCAGGGGATAGCAGATGCCAGATCCGCCGTAACGGCAACCCCACCTGCCGTGGGGGCAATTCCGGTCCGCCGACCGCCGTTTGGCCCTTACTCCACGGCAGACCCTTCTCCACGCCCCCACCGGGGCCTACCCTTTCCGCCCCCATGACGCCCGCCGTCTCCGTCGATCCGATCCTCCTCCGCGATGCCAGCCAGAAGGCCATCGCGGGCGGCGCGCTCACGCCCGCCGAAGCCATGGTGCTCTACCGCGGCCTCGACCAGCCCTCGCTGGGCCTGCTCGCCAACGACGTGCGCATGCGCCTCAATCCGCCGCACGCCGACGGCAAGGCGCGCGTCACCTACATCGTCGACCGCAACCTGAACCCGACGAACGTCTGCGTCACCGACTGCGGCTTCTGCGCGTTCTACCGTTCGCCCGGTGATGCCGACGCCTACATCCTGCCGCGCGAAGTCATCTACCAGAAGGTCGACGAACTCATCGCCAAGGGCGGCATCCAGCTGCTGCTGCAGGGCGGCCACCATCCACGCCTCAAGTCGGATTGGTTTGCAGAACTGTTCCGCGACCTCAAGAGCCGCTATCCGCAAGTCTGGATCCACGGCATGAGTCCGCCCGAGATCACGCACCTGAGCAAGCTGGAGAAGCGGCCGGTTCGCGACGTGCTCCTCGACCTCAAGGCAGCTGGCCTCGATTCGATTCCGGGCGGCGGCGCCGAGATCCTCGTCGAACGGGTGCGCAAGGTCATCGCGCCGAAGAAGGCCACCACCGACGAATGGCTCGAGGTCTATCGACAATGGGCCAAACTGGGCGGCAAGGGCACAGCGACGATGATGTTCGGCCACGTCGAGAGCGACGCCGAACGCATCGAGCACATGACGCGCGTGCGCGACCTGCAGACGGAGACGGGCGGTGTGTTCACGGCGTTCATTCCCTGGACGTTCCAGCCCGAGAACACGGCCATGGGCAAGGCGTTCCTCGCCGATCGCGGTGGCAGCAAGGCCACCGTTGCCGAGTATCTGCGCACGTTGAGCCTGTCGCGGCTCTACCTGCAGAACGTGCCGCACGTGCAATCGAGTTTTGTCACGCAGGGCATGAAGGTGTGCCAGATCGGCCTATCGATGGGCGCCGACGACTTCGGTTCGGCGATGCTCGAAGAGAACGTCGTGAGCTCGGCCGGCTGCGCGCACCCGACGTCGATCCCCGAGATCGAACGCCACATCAAGGACGCCGGCTTCGTGCCGCAGCGCCGCAACATGATGTATGAGCCGGTGGAGACGCCCGCGACCGACAAGTTCGGCAAGCCGGTCGCCGACAAGAAGGCCGTCGTATCGAGCGCCGAAGCGTAGCGCGACGCGACTACACGTCGCTCGCCGGCCAACGCAGCGCGGGCAACCCATCGAGGCTGCGCACGTTCTTCTCGCGCTGGTAGTCCTCGACGCCCTTCTGGCCCTTGCGGTCGCACCAGGCGCCCATCTGCTCGCGTTCGCCCTCAAACTGGTAGAGCGGCACACCAAAACCACACGACTCGGCGACGCGCTCGACATCCATCACGAGAATCGCTCGCAAGGCCGCGTGGGGCAGCGGCTCGAAGCGCGCCAGCAACGCCGCATAAGCTGCGTCACCAGGCTCAACCGCGCGACCGCGCCCCTGCAGGCGCAGGATCTTCGGCGGTCCGTCGAACGCACAGAACATCACGCAGAGGCGGCCATTCTCGCGCACGTGCGCAATCGTCTCGACGCCGCTGCCGACGAAATCGAGATAGGCAACCTCGGTCTCGCTGAGCACCCGGAACGAATCGAGCCCCTTCGGGCTGCAGTTGACGTGGCCACCTTCGCGCGGCGCGGTCGCCACGAAGAACATGTGCTGCGCTTCGATCCACGCTTTCACGCGCGCTTCGATCCGGGAAGAGAGTGTGCCCATCGCGCCAATGTGCCATGCGCTCTGGCGGCGCGCTCGCAAAAAGGGAGGCGCGGGCCTCGGCAGGTCAGCGCAGGCCGGCGAGCACCGAGGCCAGTCGCTTCAGTGCCGAAAGCGAGTAGCCGCGGTCATGGAAGAACGCGACCTTGCCGTCCCGGTCGAGCAACACGATGCGCCCCGGCAGACCATCCGCATTGCCCGTAAACGCCGCCACCGGCCCAGCATCCTTGTAAAGCGTCACGACCGCGATCCAGTCTTCCTCCGGAATACCGCGCCGCATGCCACCATCGATGTAACCACTGAACATGCGCGGCAGCAGGCCTGGAATCGTGGGCAGTTCGAGCGCAGCGACCTTCAGCCCCTCGACGTCCAAAGCCTGGATCCAGCGATCCAGATCAAACTGCGTGTTCTGCTCGTAGCCGATCAACAGCAACAACGGCGCCCCGCGGCCATGCTCGGGCAGTGTCACCGGAGCCCCCGCCAACGACCTACCCGTCACGGTGGGGAAGAGCTCGCCGGTGGGATCACGCCGCGGGTAAGTCGTCGAACAGGCACCAAGCAGGAACAAGGCCAACATCAACCAGGTCGCGCGCAACATGGTGTTGCGTTCGCTGCAAACGCGCCCTTGGATGCATCCGACGTGGCGGACCTCGAACCACGGCTTGCCTTGCCCCCCGCGGCCCACGAGGATGCACCCCTCGCTG
>JADZDL010000354.1 GCA_020851075.1 Planctomycetota bacterium
GGCTGACAAGGGGGGGCGCGTCCCTTCTTCGTCGCGGGCGTGTCAGCGCTGGGGTTCTTCAGCGCTGGGGTTTCAGCGGTTCGCGCGGAACTTCCGCCGCATCGGGCTTCGGCCGTTTCGCGCGACCGCTGAAGAGCTCGCCAGATGCGGTTGCCAGGATGTCACCATTCGAGTGGATCCAGAATGCGCGCGTGCCGGTCACGCCAGATTGCACTGGCCAGGCAACGGCGCACCATTCGGCCTCGGCGCGCGTCGCATCGACGTCGACGCCGCGGGCACCACCGGTCGGTGCCTCGGCGACCCAGCCGTCCTTGCCAGGCAGAAACACCTGAAACAGGTAGCCCCCGCGCAGAACGCACGAGCCGCGCACTCGCGAGAAGGCCGTCGAAAGCACCGGCGGCACGAACTTGACTTCCCCACCGGGGGCCGCGGCCTGCTGCAGTTCGGCGACCCCGCTGAGTTGGGCCAGGAACGCATACTCGCCCTTGCCGTTGCCGTTCGCGTCATTGGCACCGCAGGCCTGAGCTTGGGCCTGACCGGAGGCGAGGTTCCGTAGGGTCGCGATTGCCGCGGATTCGTTGGCCTTGCACACCTTCGCCACGATTTCTGGGATTGCCTCGGATTCCACGACGAGGACGAGTCCACCCTTGCGGGTCTCGAGTTGCATCGGCACGTCGAGGAACTCGATGCCGATGGCGATCGCCAGTTGGGCGCCCGTGGTGGGCACGCTGCGCAGCTGGGCCGCGCCCTCGGCTCCGGTCGTGGCGAGGCCCACGGCGGTGATGGCCGTGCCGAGCTCGACGTGCGTTGCGCCGGCGAGCCACGAAGGGGCGCCGACGGCGATCGTCACGCCCACGATTGGTTTGCCATCGCGCGTCTGCACGGTGATTGACGAGGTGATCTGCTTCGCGGTGGCCAGCGGTTGCCAGATCCGGTCGTCCATGCCGCGTCCCGGCATGTCGAGCATCTGGTCCATGCGCAGTTCGCTGCCCTTCGCGATGAGCGCGCTCCACAGGGGTTCTGCGGCCGGTAGTTCCTGCCCGTCCTGAAGAGGCGCCTCTGCGCGTTCGCTGGTGAACATCACGCTGCCTCGATCGGTCATCGCGAACGTGCGCCCGGTTGTGTTCTGCGGCCACGCATAGGTCACGTCCCCCGTGCCCGCGGTGCGCGGTGCAGCCATGGTGCGCAGCGAGTAGCCGCCGATCGTCCCGACTGGGATTGCGAGGGCTCGATTGCCCTTGCCCGATTGGGGCACTGCGGAGCCTTGAACGATGGCGGGCAGCAGTGCCGAAACCGTCGCTTCTTCGAGCGGCCAGGTTGGCGCCTGTTGGGCGCTCAGGGTGCCGATCAGGCAGCCAAGCAGAAGTGTTGGGTGACGCGACATGGCCGTGCTATCGGCCATTCTAGCCCACGAGTGGAACGCCGAACGTCCCTATGCCTGCGTGGGCGATCGATGGGGGCGAGGCTGCGCGCCGTGGCCCATGCCACAGCGCGCGCCTCAGCGCCGACTCACCGGAGCACGATCTCGTGCGCGTCCGAGCAGACCAGCGAGCCGTTCGAGGCAACGCCGATGCTCTGCGCGATCACGCTGATGCCGGCGAGGAACGCCGGGACCTGGACCGCGGTCGAGCTGCCGTTGAACGGCAGGACCGTGTGGAACTGGCCGATTGGGCCACCGACGAGCGGGATGATGGCCTGGAACGGGCTCATCCACAGCGGCGGCAGGAAGGGCGTCGCGCCAGCGAACGTCGAGACGGGCTGCAGCAGCACCGCGAAGGGCTGGCCGTTCAGCGAGCCGTTCGGCGAAACCGTCTGGAAGCCGACGACGCTGTTGGCGAGGGCCGTCTTCACGAACTCACCGGGACCCGTGGTCGAGACGGCGTTCACGCCCGTCAGGAGCTGGAGGTCGCCGTTGCTACCCGCGTAGGGGCGGGTGTCGAACTGCCAGGTGGCGTCGTTGCCGCTGGCCGGGTGCTGCACGTTGACGATGAAGCGGTAGGGGTTCGTCGGGTGCCAGATCATGCCGGTCGGTTCCGAGCCGCTGATGCCGAGGCTGACGAAGATGCCCATGCCTTCCGCGACACCGTCGCGGTCCGCGTCGATGCACTTCCAGATATCGCCGCCGTTCGGCTCGCCGTCTTCGATCACGTAGACGTTGCCGAAGTGGTCGACTGCGAGGTTGTCAGGCGACGAGAAGACCGGGTTGGCCGAGCCGGGGCTCGTGTACGGGTCGTTCTGCAGCGGGTTGACGTCCGCGCCGGTGGCGAGGTTGATCGTGTTGAAGTTGCAGAAGGTGCGGACGGTCGCCGTGTTGCTGCCGGTCAGCTCGATCCCGTAGACCGTGTTTTCGCTCGTGGCCGTGAAGTACAGGCACTCGTTGTTGTTGGCGAGGCGGTTCTTGTCCAAGTCCTCGGGGCGGCCAAATGGCGTGCCCATGACTTCGTCGGCGGCGATACGGCCGGCGTTGACCGTTGCGTAGAGGAACGGGTTCTGCGTGGTGATCTGCTGGCCGTTCGGGCCCGTGAGGGCGACCCAGTGGGCGGCGCCGGTGCGGGTCGTCAGGCGGTTGGCCGTCGAGTTCCAGGTTTCGTTCGGAGCGGCGTTCGGATCGACGGCGTAGCCGTCAATGCTCAGCACGAACGTCTGGCCGGCGCTGAGGTCGCCGGGGACCGTCGGCACGAACTTGTAGATGCAGCCCGAGTTGTCTTCGTCGACCGTGTAGAGGTTGCCGGCTGCGTCGAAGCGCACGCCTTCGTGGCTCATGGCTGGCATCTGCGTCAACCAACGCACGTTGAACGGTCCGTTCGACATCGGGTTGGTGACTTCAAACAGGCGGCCGCCGGTCGTTTCTTCACCCGTGAGCACGGTGCCGAATGGCGTAAAGGTGCACGGATCGAAACGGGCGAAGTTGTCGTTCGTGGCGACCCAGGTCGTCGGGTCGGCCGAGCGCGGCAACGACGTATTGCCGACCATCAGGACGACCATCTGCCCAGTCTGCGTGTCGTAGCGGAACACGCCAGCGCCGGTGCCGACTTCCGACGGAGTGAAGATGTAGCGACCGGTCGGGTCGAAGTCCGACATGTCCCAAAGGCCGAACGTGGAGGGCAGGCCCTGTGCATTCAGCGTGTTGCGGTTCGTGACGAGGCTCTGCGTCATGCGCATTGGCGCGAGGAACGGCGCCGTGTTCTCGGTGGAGTTGGTGCTGCCCGGAACGGCGGACGCGGGAAGGGGGAACGTGTTCTGAGCGGCGAGCGACGAGGCCGCCACCAGGACACAGAGAGTGAGGTGAGTACGCATGCGTGGGTGTTACTTCTTCTCTTGGGACGTCACACTGCCACCGACATTGGCAACGGTGCGAGTTGGCAAACCACCGTAGGCATGGATCCGAGCATTCCGCCAAACGTGTGTGAGGGCTTGATCAATCGCGGCGCATGAGGTGCGCGCACAGCAAGCAAGTGCCAGGAACTCGCGAAGAAGTGTGTGCATGCAGTGAAGAACGCGAACTGCTTCATCGAGCCTTGGTCCGCGCCTGTTGTCTCTTCATGTTGTCTTCGAGCGTGCTTGTCGTTGTTTGCGCACTCTGTCGCTCCTCATGAGTGAACATCGCAATCCAATGGTCTGCAGCGCATGGTTGAGCAGCGTCCTGCTGCTCGCAGGACTCTCGATGGCGCAGCAGGCAACGACGCCAACTCCAGCCCCGTTGACGCCCGCACGCGAGCGCGCGAGCGAAGTGCAGCAGGCGTTCGCCGAAGTGGCGCGCCAGGTGCTACCGAGCGTCGTCACGGTGCGCGCGTTTGTGCGCGTGCCGGCCAAGCCCGTCGACCCAGCCGAAGCAAACGCCGAAGCGAGCAACGGCGAGAAGGCCATGGCCGCCGCTGGTTGGGAGGTCGCGGGCGAGCAGACCGAGGACTATCCGGGCTTCAAGCTTCTGGCCGCGGGTTCCGGCTTTGTCGTCGACGCGAAGGGCGAAGTGCTCACGTGCCTGAACGCACTCAAGCAGCCCGATGGCTCGATGCCGGACCTGCTCGATGTCGAAGCCAACGATGGCAGCCGCATGATCGCGGAGATCGTCGGCAGTGAGCCGACCGTCAATCTCGCGATCGTGCAGTGCACGGTGTTTCCGACCGGCAAGTCGCAATTGGTGCCGCTGCGCTTTGGCGACAGCGACGCTTTGGAAACGGGACATTGGGTGCTCGGTTTCGGCGATCCCTCCGGCCCGGACAAGTTCCTGGGCACAGGCACGTTCATCGCCCTTCCCACCCGCGACTGTTACCAGGACTACCTGAGCGCGTTCTTCCTGCAGGTGGCGATGGTGGCGCCGCCGCAGGCCTATGGTGGGCCGCTCGTGAACCTGCGCGGCGAAGTCATCGGCGTGCTGGCACCACGGCACCCGCAGCCAGGGAACGTCGCCGAACCGCGGTTTGGTATCGAATATGCGATGCCCAGCAAGATCGTCGAAGGGCTCTGGCAGTCGATCCGCCAGGTGCGCAGTTCGAAGTCGCCGTGGCTCGGCTTCAGCGTGATGAGTCGCGCCGAGATCGCCGCGGCGCGCGGCATCGAGGCCTTCCAGGCGATGCAGAAGCCGAAGCAGGGTATCCTGATCGAGAACGTCTTCCACCCGAGCCCCGCCGGCAATCTCGGCATCCTGCCCGGTGACTTCATCATGGCGCTCGACAGCACGACGATCTTTGCGCCCGTCGACTTCCAGAAGGCGCTCTATCTCGCGGGAGTTGGCAAACGCGTGCGGCTCAAGCTGTATCGGGAAGGTTCCGTCTTCGAGCAGGAAATCCAGATCGAAGTGCGGCCACCGGAAGCGAAACCGCGCTGAGTCGCGGTCGGCGGCGCGTTCTACCTCCTCTTCTGTTCTACAGGGCGCGCAGGAACGCGAGCAACGCCTCGCGATTCGGCCGGGAAGCCCTTCGGAAGCGTTCTTTCGCCGCCTCCGCTTCGCCGCCGTGCCACAGCACCGCTTCGGCGAGATCGCGCGCGCGCCCATCGTGCAGGTAGCGCGAATGGCCGTTCACGACCGGTACGAGGCCGATGCCCCACAACGGTGGAGTGCGCCATTCCTGCGGGCTCGCGTCCCCATCGCGCTTGCCGTCGGCGAGGCCGCTGCCCATGTCGTGCAGCAGCAGATCGGTAAACGGGTGGATCGTCTGCTCGCCGTAGTTGGCTTGCCACGCGACGGGTCCGGTCACGAATTGCGGCGTGTGGCAGGCCGCGCAACCAAACGCCACGAAGTGCTCGCGGCCAGCTTGCACGGGCGGCGAAGTCACCTCACGCGCGGCCGGCACGGCGAGAGTGCGCGTGTAGAAGACGACGCGGTCAAACGTCGCATCGTCGATCTCGGGCGAGCCGCCGCTCGCAAACGGGACGTGGGCGCGCTCCGTCGCGGTGAGCACTTCGTCAGGCTGCAGGCGCGAGGTGATGCCCATGTCGTTCACGAACGCCGCGGCCGTCTGGCTCTCGACGGTGGCTTGCGTGGCCTTCCAGCCAAAGCGGCCGAGTTGCCCGGCGATGTAGTGCGCGCGTCCGGAGATGCCGTCGCCAGAGCGATCTTCCGGGTCGGCCAACGCTTCGATTGCCGCCGCGGGAATCGCCTCGAGCAGGCCAAGGCCGATCAGTTGCGGGGCTGTGCGCGGTCCGAGTACGAACGTGGCGCCGAGTTTGCCGTAGGCAGGATCCACCAGCTCGTATTCGGGTGCTTGGAGCAGGAAGGGTGTTCCATCTTCGTAGTGTCCTTCGATCGCCTGGGTGCGGATCACGACGCGGGCTTCGGGCCTGGTGCCCAGAACGGCATCGTCCTGGACCTGGCCGCCGTAGTGTGGATGAGGTTGGTCTGTGTTCTTGCCGTCGGGCACGCCGATGCGGATGAGCAGGCCGCTGCGGTCCGCTTCACCATCCTCGGGCGGTCGGCTGCGGCCATCCTTGAAGTGGCACGTGCTGCACGAGCGCGCGTTGAACAGCGGGCCGAGACCGTCGCGGTCCGCGGTGCTCGCCGGGGCCGTGACCCAGTTCTGCTTGAAGAACGAGTTGCCAACCACGAACGCGCGGCGCTCTGCCGGCGACAGCAGCGGTGCAGGCATGCTGAACGCGTTGTTGCTGGCGTCGCGCACCGTGGCGCCGCCACCGAGGTGCTGCCACGACGGTGCGGTTGGTGTCTGGGCCACAAGGTGCGCAGCCGTCGCCGCAGCCATCGAAACGAGCCATTGGCAAGCGTTCATCGACCACCTGGATGCACGGGAAGTTCGAAGCCGAAAGCCTGTCCGGCGATGGCCAGCAGTTCTGCCTGCGCATCGAGCGCGTCCATGGCGGCGCGAATGGCCAGGCGGCCGGGGGAATCGTCGGCACCGCGCATCGCGACATCGAAGGGCGAGGGGATTGCGCGCATCCGGGCCAGCGTCGACTCGAGCTGTTGGTGCAAGCTGCGGGCCAGCGGCGCATCCTTCGCGGCGATCAGTGCCAGCAGGCCAGGCTGCTTGGCTTCGTCGGTTCCCGCCTGGAACATCTGCACGATGCCGAGCTGGTCGGCGACGAAGTCCTGGCACGAAGTGTCGCTGAAGCAGCTGTGTTCCTGTTCCTGGTCCTTGGTCTCGTACGCGACCGCCAGACGTTCGCCGGCCAATTCGAAGGCTGTGAGCACCAGCGCGCCCGTGAGCATGCGGCGGATCGCTTCTTTGTCGTCCGCTTCGAAGCGCCGTCGGTAGTTGTTGGCGCCGGGTGCCCATTCGGTGACCAGGGTCTGCAGGTGCTGCACGAGCAGGTCGGTCACGCACGTCAGGTACTCGCGGCGGCGATCCGCGTCGGGGCCCTTGCCCACTACGTAGTCGGTGAACGGGCGATCGCCGGCACCATCAGCGCGAAGGTCCTGCCCCCAGAGCAGAAACTCGATCGCGTGCCAACCGACGCTGATGTTGGCTTCGCCACTGCGTTCGTTGGCGACCGTGAGCACGGTCTGGCTCAGTTGCGGGAAGTGCTCCCGGTCGTGCACGATGCCGGCCGTGGCGTTGCCTTGCACATAGTCGATGTAGGCCTCGTCGACGGGCCATGCATTGAGCAGTGGTTCGAGTGGTTCGATCGGTCCATCGCAGAAGCGCAGCGTCTCGGTTCGGCAGTAGGCGAAGCGAGCTTTGGTCCAGGCGGCGCGGGCCGTTGCGAGTGATGCGACGCTGGGTTCGCGCAGCATCGCCGCGATCGCGGTCTGCATGGCCTTCGCTTCGGCGAGGCATTCGCTGTAGAGCGCGTGGCAGCGCGCGGTGTGGGTTTGCACGACGGCGGCACGCAGGGCCGTTATCGGCTCTACGCCCTCTCCCGCAGGGGTTTGGGCCCTTGCGATGCCAAGAAGCGTGCACACCGCGAGCCAGGGGAGCGAGCATCGGGCAAAGGTGGAGGTCATGCGTGGCGACAGCGTGCTGCAACGGTGCAGCATGCACGTCGCCGCGGAGGTTCCGCGAGGCGCGGGTGAAGCTTCGGCAAAGGCTGCGGCTCAGCTGCCCGGTTGGCGAACCTTCAGCGCGGCCTCCAGTTCGGCAATGCGCGCGCGCAGAGGTGCAACGGCCGTTTCGACCTCGTCGGCGGTGTAGCGGGGCGTGATGAACTTTGGACAGTTCCAGTCAAACGACAGCACCTTGATGCGCACGAGGCGTTCTGGTTTGGCGGGTTGGCCACCCGCGGGAACCAGGTCCGCTGCGAGTTCGAGATGTTCTTGCGGGGCGAGGATCTCGGCGTGACCGATCACCTTGAGGCGCGTGCGCGCCGGGTAGTCCATTGCAAACAGTGCAACGCGATCATTGCGGGAGATGCTGCCAATGCTGATCAGTTGCCGATTGCCGCCGTAGTCCGCGAACGCGAGCTGGCCTGGTGAGATAGCCTTCAAGAACCCAACCGGCCCTCCGCGATGTTGCAGGTAGGGCCAGCCATCTTCGGTGACCGTGGCCAGGTAGAACGAGTCGCGCTCTTGCAGGAACGCGATCTCGCTCGGGCCGAGTTCGTCTGGCAGCGTAGCGGAGCCGTACTCAGGGTAGGAGCGCTCGTAGTGGCGACGTTGTGCGTCGCGCACCGCGGGCGTCAGCATCGTGCGTAGGAATTGTTCGGCCATGCTGTGGTCCTGGTGAAGTGTCGGCGCGGATGGGCCTGGCTCTAGAAGACCAGCGTCTTCCAGTCTTCGACGGCATAGCGCCGCAGGCTGGCGAGCCCTGAGGTGCCAGCCATGGCGTGGTCCTTGAGTTTCGGAATGCCACAGGCTTCGACGCCCGCGGCTGCTCCAAACACGTCTGCGCAACCGCAGGACGCGCCCTTCACCGAGTTCCGGACCTGATTGTAGAGGCCGTTCAAAGGGTGGCTCAGCATGGTGGCTTCGGCGGGCCAGCGGGTGCCGGCGCCGACGAACACCACTTCGACCTGATCTCCCTTCTGCACTGCTTCCGCGGCAAGGGCCAGGGCATTGAAGGCGCGGCCCACGGCTTCTTCGCCGGCCTTGGGATCCGACGCGATGACGATGGCGAGTTTCATGGCATGCTCCAGTGGTTGGTGGTGGATCAGCTCTTGGTTGAGCACGCACCGGTGTCGCACGAGTGAGCGTGCGTGAGCCCGGACTCGACCTTCGGGAAGTCGATGACGGTCTGCGCGGCGTGGTTGAGGTAGTTGGTGAAGATGTTCAGCGCGACGTTCGCGATGGTCTCCACGATCTCGCTGTCGCCGAGGCCCGCGTGGCGCGCGGCGCGCAGGTCGGGGTCGGTCAGTTCGCCGCGGTTTACGACGATGGCGCGGGCGAGCTTGAGGATCGCGTCCGTGCGCGGCGTCGTGGAGACGGCAGCGCGGGCGGCTTGGATGTCGTCCTTCGAAAGGCCGACCTTGCCGCCGATCAGCGTGTGCGCGCTGAGGCAGTAGTCGCAGAGGTTCGCTTGCGCGACCGTGAGCGCGATCTGCTCGCGGACCTTGCTGTCGAGTCCGCCGCCGGCGAGGGCGCCGCTGAAGTTCAAGTAGCCTTCGAGCGCGGCCGGAGCGTTCGCGAGCACGCGCGTGAGGTTGGGGACGATGCCCATCTTGGTCTTGACGGCGTCGAGCAGGGTGCGGGCTTTGCCGGTGGCGACTGCGGGATCGATGGCTTGGATACGGGTCATGTTGGTTTCTCGTTCGGAATTGGTTGCTTGCCGCGGTGGTGCGACGGGATCCCTAGACCAACTTCCGTGCCGATCCGTGATGGAATCATTAAGTGTCTATGAGATAGGTAGATACGATGTTCTTGTCATCTCGCGATGGGCCCGAAAACACGTAGAAACACGAAGCTTCGTAGCCTTGGTCGACGAAATGTCGTAGTTTACCCGGGTGAACGTAGCGAGCCTGCCGCAAGTCATGGTCGCCATCGCGCAGAGCCTGGCCCTGCCCGAGGTGCTGCAGACCATCGTCACCGGAATCGCTGGCTGCCAGAACGTGGTGCTGACGCGGATCTGGCTGTTTGGCCCCGGCGATCTGTGTGCGACGTGCCGTTTCGCCGACGACTGCCACGAGCGTGAGCGCTGCCTGCATCTCGTCGCCAGCGCCGGCAACTCGCTGGTCCCGGGCGTCGAGCCGGGCAACTTGCACGGCGCCTTCCGGCGTTTCCCGATTGGCCACCGCAAGATCGGGCGCATCGCGGCTACGGGCGAACCCATGTTCGCGCCGGACCTGCTCGGCGACGAAGCCTGGCTCGTGGAGCCTGTGTGGGCAACGCAGGAAGGGGTGAAGGCGTTCGCGGCGCAGCCGCTGGTGTTTCGCGGCGAAGTGCTCGGCGTGTTGGCGCTGTTTGATCGAAAGCGGCTCGGTGTCGAGGATATCCGTTGGCTGCGCGTGTTTGCCGACCACGCGGCGGTCAGCATCGCCAATGCGCGCGCGTTCGAGGAGATCGACCGGCTGCGCGCCCGTTTGCAGGCCGAGAATGGCTATTTGCAGGAAGAGATCGTGCGCACACGCGGCGGTGCGCAGCTGATTGGTGACAGCCCGGCGATGCACAAGGTGACGCAGCAGGTGCAGATCGTGGCCAACACGAACGCGACCGTGCTCATCACCGGGGAGAGTGGCACGGGCAAGGAAGTCGTGGCGAGGGCGATCCACGAACAGAGTGGTCGTCGCGATCGACCGATGATCCGCGTCAATTGCGGCGCCGTGACGGAGAGCCTGTTCGAAAGCGAGTTCTTCGGCCACGTGCGCGGTGCGTTCACGGGCGCGATGAAGGACCGATTGGGTCGCTTCGAGCTCGCGGATGGTGGCACGCTGTTTCTCGACGAGATCGGCGAAGTGCCGTTGTCGATGCAGGCGAAGTTGCTGCGTGTGCTGCAGGAACAGGAGTTTGAGCGCGTCGGCGACACGCGCACTCGCAAGGTCGATGTGCGCGTGATCGCGGCGACCAACCGCGATCTTCGCGCCGAGGTGGATGCGGGGCGGTTCCGGCAGGACCTCTTCTACCGACTCAGCGTGTTCCCGATCGAGTTGCCGGCGCTGCGCGAGCGGCGTGGGGATATAGCCGCGCTCGCCAATCACTTCCTCGGCCTCTCCGGGGCACGGCGCGGCGCGCGTGAAGTGCGCCTGAGTCAGGTCGCGCTGCATCAGCTGGAACGCCACGATTGGCCCGGCAACGTGCGCGAATTGCAGAACGCGATCGAGCGAGCGCTGATCCTCGCGCCGTCGGGCCCGCTGCGTTTTGAGGGGCTCGCTGCTGGCAGTGCGGGTGCTGCGCCACCGCGCGCCGCGGTTGCCTTGCCGGCTGCTGCGGTCGTGCAGACGCGCCAGCAGTTGCGTGAGCAGGAGCGAGCCAACCTGCTGGCCGCGTTGGCGACCAGCGGCGGCAAGGTGTTTGGCCCGGGTGGCGCGGCCGAGCTGCTGGGCATGAAGCCAACGACGTTGGCTTCGCGATTGAAGGCGCTCGGCATCGTGAGGCCGCGGTTGGGTTCTTAGTCGCGTCGCGGCTGGTTGTGGCCGATGATGCGCAGATGGAGCAGGACATCGCGCGGCAGATCGGTGAGCTTGTGGCTGCGAATGACCGGATCGGCGCGATCCGGGTGCTGCGTGAGGCAACCGGCATGGGGCTCGCAGAAGCCAAAGCCGTGATCGAAGCAGTGGCCGAAGGTGGTTCCCTGCCAATGGGGCCAACGCCCATCCGCAAGGCGCCAGACACCGGCGAGATTCCCGCGGACGTGTTGGCGACTGCCGCGTCTGGCAATCGCATCCTGGCGATCAAGATGCTGCGGGAGCACTTCGGGCTCGGTCTCAAAGAGGCCAAGGACAAGCTCGATGAGGCAGTGCCCGTGTCGGCCGTGGGCTCCGCTGGCAAACGTGGTTGTCTGCTGCCGCTCTTGTTTGGCGCGTTCCTCGGCAGCGCCGGGCTCTTGCTGCACTAGCCACCATCCTCGGCAGGCGACATGCGATCGAGGGCCGCTAGGACTTCGGAGGCGATCACGCGCCTACCGAAGGGCAGGATGCGCGCGTTGGCGCGCAGTTCTGGCGACAGGTGGGCGCGCGGCAAGCACAGGATCGTCTGAGGATCGGCGAGCAGGGCCAGTTTGCGTGGCAGCGCGGCTGGTTCGCGCAGACCTGCGATCTCGAGTCGCCAGCGGGTGCCGTCGCTGGCGCGATGCACTTCGAAATCGGGGAAAGCGAGGCCGTGGGCCAGCTGTATGGGAACGGGTTCGCGCAGCAGTCGCCAGGCCGAGGCTTCGGCCGCGAAGTCGCGCGCGAAGTTGCGTTCGAGCGCGCTGTCGAAGTGCCGCGGTTCGGGGCCCGGCAGGAGTGCATCGCCCGTGGTGAGCACCAGCGTGCCTGCTTCGTGGCCGATGCGGCAACTGGCGCGCAGCGTGTAGCGGCGGGCCCAGGGCAAGGTCGGCACCAGAGCGGTGAGCGAACGCGTACTGCGGGAAGTGCTGTCGCGGCGCCAGCGCAGGTCCGCGCGGTCGTCGTGAAGGGCCTGCACCACGAGTCCGTTGCCGTGCAGCCACGCGGTGCGCAACACCGTGCGCGCGGCGCCCTGCAGCGTGAGTTCGGCGGTGGTTGCGTGGCGGAGCATGCCCTGTGCGAGTGCGCGGTTGCTGAGCAGGATCACGAAGGACGGATCGAACGGCGGCGGTGGCCACGCCACGCGGCGTTCGCCCGGCAGGTCGGCAAACAACTGCGCCAGCAACTGGTCCGTGGGCACGCCTTGCTGCTTGGCAATGGTCGCGACCGCGGTGGCTGTCGGGGTGCCATTCGCGGCGAGGGCGAACAGGGCCTGGCGCACGTGGGCAAGGCGTGGCACTGCGGCGGTGCCGCGCAGGTGGGCCAGCACGGCGTGCTGGGCGATGGCGGCGCGACGGCCTGCGCGCGGATCGGGATCACTGCGCCGCCATTGTCGCGCGAGTTCGGTCCACGGTCGACCAATGGCGGCGCGCGCTTCGTCGAGCAGGTCGCGCAGCCACGGACGGTCGCGGTCGGAGAGCCAGGCCGGCACGAGCTCACCCTCGGTCTGGCTGAAACACAGCAGTGCTGTTGGCAGTGCTGCCACGCCAGCGATGGGCACGTCCAACCTCCACGGTGTCGTTGGAGACGAGTTCGTAAATGACGCCTTGCGGGGCCACGCGACGGCAGCGAGCGGCCCGTTGATCGCGCCCGTAGCCGCCGCCGACCAGGATCCCGACGTCGGCGAATTGTTCGGGCACACCAAGGTCGAGCAGACGAGGCCCCGCGAGCACGCGCAGGGTGCCGTCGAGGAACTGATCCACCGTCGACAGGCGTTCGGTGCGCGGCAGTTCGGCCGTGATCGGCGCGATGAGGTGGCTGCGCGCCAGTTCGTAGGCGCTCGCACGATCGGGCGTGAACACGAGAATGCGCTCGCCGCGGTGGCGCTGCAGCAGGTCGGCGATCAGCAGTGCCTTGTGCGCGTGCCAGCTGGCGAGGTGCAGTGCTTCGTGCCACGCGAGCAGGGCTGGCCGCTGCTCGGGATCTTCGCGAGCTTGTTGTACGAACGTGCCAAACCCGGCGTTGGGCTGCAGCGCGGCAAAGCGATCGAACGCCGCGAGGAACTTGTGCCAGGCGGTCGCATGCGCTTCGGCCGTGCGTTGGGGCAAGGGCACGCGCAGTTCGACCGTGCGTGGGGGCGTGCTGGTGTCGACGATGCCGAGCAGCGGGCCGAGGCCGCGCGACCACCGCAGGAGGCCGCGCGCATCGGCGCGACTCGCGAAGCCGAGACGGGAGCTGGCGGCGCTGCCGTCGAGCACGGCTTCGAGTGTGGGCCATGGCATGAGTTCGGGCGCATCGACGGCGAGCACGTCGTGCCGGCGGGCCAGCGGAGGCATGCAGCGGGCGGCGTCGGCGGCCGTCACGACATCGGCGTGGGCGAGCAATCCGGCCATGCCGAGTTCGCGCTGCCAGAGGTGGGTGGCGCCGGTGTCCACCGTGACGACGAGGGCGCGTTGGCAGCGTTCGGTGATGGCGCCGAGCACGAGGTGCACCCGGCTATCGAATGGCAGGCCCGCGGTGAGCCCCTGATGGCCGCCGAGCCGCCAGATCGCGAGCAACGAGGCCTCCGTGCGCAGCAGCGGCGGTGGTGGCAGCGTCGGCAGCGGGGGCTGGGCGAGGACGTCGCGGAAGGGGAGCCCGGCGTGCGCAAAGCCCCTTCGCACGGCCGCCCGCAGACGCGCGGGGCCGCGCAGCAGTGTGCCGTCGCGGCGCAGGCCGAAGGGGGGTGGTTGCGTAGCTGGCCAGCCTCGCACGACGAGTTCTCCGCCGGCGAGATCGAGTCCCGGCATTGCGTCAGCATCGTTCATGCCTCTCTGTGCACCGGAGGGCGCAACGGTTACACGAGTTTTTGATTTGGCGCGTAAGGTGGAGTTGCCACCCCAACGAGATCCTCGTGGTCGTGGGGCCGGTTCCGATGGGGGCTGTGGAGCTCCAGGAACTTCGTGCAACGCTGAGCGCCCTCAGCGCGTGCTTCAGTGCACGCGAACGGTCTCGAGCACTGCGCGCATCGCGGCTACGACGCCCTTCGTGTCGGGATGCCGCACGATCACCCAGCCGTCGCCTTCGTAGTGGGACGAACGCGGCTGGCCGGGTTGCGGAGCCTTCATGTCGACCAGCGCGGGGCCAAGCAGTTGGCGCAGCTTGTCGATGCCCTCGACGCCGCGCACCACGTCCGCTCCGCCCATCGCGCGCAGGAACACGGATCCGGCGGCGTACTGGCGGGCAGGCATGTGCCACGTGCGATGGACCATCAATTGAGCCCAGGCGGCCCACGGATCGGCACCGTGGGCGGCGGCGAGCATCGGCATGATGTTGGCGCCCGGCGGGCGCGCGCCGACTTCGGAGACGACCATGGAGCCATCTTCGCGCAGGAACCACTCCATGTGCGAGAGGCCGTTCTGCATGCCGAGGGCCTGCAGCGCGCGCGTGTTGATGTCGGCGAAGGCGCGCACGTGCGGCGGGTCCATTTCGCGCGGCATGATCAGCGCGTACTGCATCCACTGGTTCTCGAGCACCTTGAGCGGGCTTGGCACATACTCCGTCGACGAACTCCACACCGTCCGGCCGCCGATCGTCACGGTTTCGAACGTGTGCTCTTCGCCGCGCACGAACTCCTCGGCTTGCGCGGGGTTGTTGTCCGATGGCAGCAGCGCGTTGAGCGCGGACGACAGTGAGGTCTCGTCGTGGGCGCGTTGCGTGTTGCGCGCGCCGAGGCCGGCGATGGGTTTGAGCACGATCGGGTAGCCAACCTCTTTCACGAACGCGCGCGCGTCCTCGGCATTGCGCACGAGGGCCTGGCGGGCCACCGGCACACCGGCGGCGCGCAGCACGTCCTTCATGCGGTTCTTGTCGCGGAAGTTCTTCGCCGCCTCGGTGCGCATGCCATCGATGCCGAGAGCGTCGCGCGCTTCGGCGATCGGAACCTGCAGCATTTCTAGATAGCCTTCGAGGCGATCGATGCGTCCCCACTGCGCTTGGATTGCGCGGGCGCCATCCAGGATGTTGGATGCGGTCGCGGGATCGCCGATGCGTTGGAACGCCGCGACCTTGCCGCGCACTTCGGGCGGCAGCTTGTCTTCGGGTTCTTGCGAGAGGACGCCGAGTTTGCAGTCGGGCAGATCGGCGAAACAGCGCAGGCAGTGCCGCATGTTTTCGCCGAAGTAGGGAGCAATCAGGATGGTGTGGATCACTGGGCCTCGGCTGGCACCTTAGCCGGGAAGTCGGTGGCGTGCACGGTGCGAGCCAAGGCGGTCTCCACTTCGTTGCGCATCTGGGCCAGCGTCGTCGGGCGGACAAGCTTGCCGTCTTCGAACACGACCTTGAGCAGGTTGTCGGCGCTCTCCTCCTGGGCTCGCGACACCGGGAACGCCGCCACGTATTCGCCGTTTGTGTCGCGGTGCACGGCGATCAGGCCGCGATGGCTGTTCTTCTTGCTGTCGGTGCGCGGTTGTTTGTAGATCTCACGGTCTTCGCCTTGCACGGTGCAGAACGTCGCCTTCATTGCGAAGCCGAACGTGTCGCGCGTCACATATTGGTAGGTGTAACTGCCGATGCCGAGCACGACGTTGCACGAGGCGAAGCCCTTCTGCGCGAGTCCTTCGAGGATTGCGAGTTGGCGTTCGAGCGTGATCGAATCGCCGTAGATCGCGCCGATGTGGGAGTCGAGCACCTTGAAACCGCGGTCGGTCTTGGTGCCACCGAAGATCTCCCACAACAATTCGATGAGGCCTTTGTGCTCCGGGGTGCCCACGGGCGCGTCCTGGTCGCCGACGAGGATCTTCACGGGGTCACCACTGTCGGGGCGGATCACGAGCTTGCCGTTACGCGCGAGGATCTCCTTGCGCAGTTGTGGCAGGATGTTGGTGACGACGGCGAAGAAGTCCCACGTGTCGCTGACGACGCTGACGATGCCGTGCGGGTAGATCTTCGTGATCAGGCGGCGATACGTCTCGAGTTCGGTCTCCTTGCCGCCCGCGCACATCACGGCGTGTTCGGTCGCTGGCACGCTGCCGCCGACCATCTCGCGCGTGCAGTCCGCGCCATAGTAGATCTCGTGGAAGTCGATCGCGGGGATCGTGTCCGTGCCCGTGAACGACAGCAGGTGGCCGGCGCCACTTAGGCAGGCCGCTTCGAGAGCGAACATGCCGCGGAACGAGAAGTCGTGGCCTTGCCAGCGAATGAACTCGCGCGGTGCGCCGGTGCGCGCTGCGTAGGCCTCGAACACCGTGCGATACTGGAACGCCATCGTCGCCGATGTCGTCGGGCCCCAGACCGTGCAGCTCATCAGCGTCTCGATGAAGTTGGTGAGCCAGGCGAAGCGCGGATCGGTGTTCTCGATCGTGTGCGTCGGCACCTGCATCGGCACGCGCGCGCCTTCGGGCAGGGCTTTGATGCGCAGCGGCAGGTAGCCGAGGTCGTGCAGTGCGCCAATGTGTTCGATCGGCACGCTGTCCTTGCCGAGCGAGTTGTCGAGCCGGCGGCGATAGGCGTCGACGGCGACCTGCTTCGGCAGCGCAAAGAACGTCTCGGTGAAGCGCTTCTGCAAGTACTCGATGCAGAAGTACTGAAGCCCGAAGAACACCACGTGGTCGACCTTGCCGAGCCGGCTGCCGCGCGGCGTGAAGTTGGAGTAGACCGTGGTCGTGCCGTCCGGGAACTGCCGTCGGTGGTCGGTCTTGTAGAAGTCCGACATGACGAGGGCGGGAATGCTCGGGAGGGTGCTCATCGTGGTGAATCCTGCGTTTGCAGCGGAATCGTGATCAGGTGTTCGTGCGCGCGGCCGTGCAGGAACGAGTCCGTGCTGCCGAGCGTCGAGTAGTGCGCGGTGAGGTCGGTGAGGCCACGGCTGTAGATGCCGTGAGTGGTCCACAGGTGTAGATCGTGGTCGCCGAAGGTGTGGCGAAGCGCTTTCGCTACGCCGAGGAAGGTGCCGCCGCCGTCGCAGATGTCGTCAACGACGAAGACAGCGGCTTGGTTGCCGAGTTCGTTCGGCCGATTCTCGGGATCGACTTCGAAGTGTGTGAGCTTGCCCGTGATCGGGTCGCGCACCTTCGTGCAGTGCACGACACCGATCGCTCGTTCGGGCGTGGCAATGGTTCGTGCGTGGGCTTCGGTGCGCGGGCGCGCGCCTTTGTCGGGGGCAACAAACCAGAGCGGGCGATCGTCTGGCAGCTGCAGCGTGGCCAGGAATCGGGCGATCCATGGCGTTGCGGGCAGGTTCTCGAGTTGGCAGCCGGCAGCGGTGAACGCTGCGATCGACGCCGGGCTGTGGGCTTCGAGGGTCGCAAACCGGCGAACGCCGCTTGCGGCGAGCATTTGCGCCAGCACACCGATCGCGATCGGATCCCCGGGTGTGGCGACGCGGTCCTGGCGCGCGTACGGCAGATACGGGACGCACACTTTGTGAACGGCGCCGCCGGTCGTCGCCAGATACATGAGCAGCTTCACGAGGGCGTCGCTGTCCTGGATGCGCGCGAGCAC
>JADZDL010000355.1 GCA_020851075.1 Planctomycetota bacterium
GTCACGCGCAAGACCACCAAGTTGCGCGCACAGAAGAAGCTGTTCGCGCCGGCGGTCGCCGAACTGCACGAAGGCGACAAGCTCGCGTTCGTGCGGCGCGATGGCGCCTGGTTATCCGTGAGCTTCGACAAGCAGGCCGGCTGGCTGCACGAAACCGACGTGAGCGCCAATCCGGACGTGCGCCTGTCCGGCGAGGGCGTGCGCGAGACGTATTCGGCCTCCGAGACGTCGGCCGCGCGCAAGGGCTTCAACCCGCAGGTCGAGAAGAACTACCGGACCGAGAATCCCAACCTCGAAGCCGCGTTCCAGCTCGTCGACAAGCTGCAGGCGCGCGCCGTGCCAGAGACTGAGGTTCGCAAGTTCCTCGTCGACGGTGGTCTGCTCAAGGAGGGCAACTGATGCGCCGCCTGCTCCTGTTGTTCACCTTCTGTGCGCTGCCGCTGGCGGCGTGCGCCGCAGTCTTGAACGCGCTCGAAGAGGCCACCGACGAGAACACGGCAGAAGGCAAATTCTTCCGCGGCGCCAACCGTTTGCGCAAGTCGTTCCAGGACCTCGACCCGAGCGAAGAGCACTTCATCGGTCGCTCGGTCGCCGCGCAGATCCTCGCGATGCCCAACTACAAGGTCAGCGACGACGAGGCCCTGACCGGCTACGTAAACCGCGTCGGCCATGCGATCGTGGAGACCAACGACAAGGTGCGCCGCCCGTTCCTCGACTATCGCTTTGCGGTGCTCGCCACCGAAGAAGTGAATGCGTTTGCGTGCCCCGGCGGCCTGATCCTAGTCTCGAAAGGTCTCATCGCCAAGACCAAGAGCGAGGACGAGCTCGCCGCCGTGCTCGCCCACGAAATCGCACACGTGACGCTGAAACACGGCGTGGCCGCGATCCAGGAGGCCAACCTCGCACAGGCACTCACCTACCTTGGCGCGAGCGCAGCGCAGGCAACGATGAACCAGGAAGACCTCGACAAGCTCACCAACCTGTTCGGCGGTTCGGTCGGCGACATCGTGCGAACGCTGGTGACGCGCGGTTACTCGCGCGAAAGCGAGGAGCAGGCCGACGCGCTTGGCCGCACATTCCTCGTGACGACGGGCTACGACCCGAATGCGCTGACGCGCGTGCTGCACAACATGGAGAGCGAAGGTGGTCAAGGCGGCATGTTTGCCACCCACCCGGCCCCCCAGGATCGCATCAGCTCACTCGGTGCGACCGTGCCATTCACGGCCGATGCCACGAGCGCCGCGGCTCGCCAGAAGCGCTACGCAACCAGCGTGAAGAGCTGAACCGCAACCCGAAGGACATGCCTTGGAACGCTGGGTAGAAATCGGTGCGTACGTCGGCGGCTGGTTGGTGTTGACCGGCCTCGCCACGGCGCTGGCGCGGCGGCTCGATCGTTCGCAACACCCATTGCGCGGCACCACGCGCATGGTTCGCGGCCTGCTGCTGCCAACGGTGCTGCTGTACCTGCTCGCGTGGCAAGGTCTCGGCTGGCACACCGCAACGACCGCTGGTGGCAAGGAAAACGTCGGCAACGGCCTGCGCACCATCGAGACCCTGGCCTGGCTA
The DNA here is from genome assembly GCA_020851075.1 of Planctomycetota bacterium. GTDB lineage: Bacteria > Planctomycetota > UBA1135 > UBA1135 > UBA2386 > JADZDL01. Next base: position 1,567 of record JADZDL010000355.1, read on the forward strand.
GCCGGCATCCTCGTCGCGCTTTCGGCCGTCACCAACACCGCGCTGATGAAGCGCGAAGGCAGCACGTTCGAGACGCGCTATCCGAAACTGCTGATCGACATCCTGCGGCTGATCCTCGTGCTGGTCGGCGGCTGCTTCGTCATTGCGAGCGTCTGGAACCAAGACCTCTCCGGACTGCTGACCGCCGTCGGCATCAGCTCGATCGTGCTCGGTCTCGCACTGCAGAACACGCTCGACAACGTGATGGCCGGCATCGCGGTACTCGTCGAGCGGCCGTTCGAAGTCGGCGATTGGGTCACCGTCGGCTCGATCACCGGTGAAGTCGTCGAGATGAACTGGCGCTCGGTGCGCGTGCGCACGCGGGGCCGCGATCTGGTCGTGATCCCAAACTCGGTGATCGGCAAGGAGACCCTCGTCAACATGTCGCGCCCGACCACAGCGCACGCCGAGAACCACACCCTGGGCTTCTCCTACGACGATCCGCCCAACAAGGTGAAGCGCGTGCTCATGCAGGTCGTGCACTCGACGCGCGGCATCCTGCTCGAACCTGCGCCGGCGATCCGCACGATCAACTACGCCGCGTATTCGATCGAATACCAGGTGCGCTTCTTCATCGATGACTACCAGCGCCAGCAGGACATCAATGACGAGTTCATGACGCGCGTCTGGTACGCCGCGAAGCGCAATGGCTTGAACATCCCGTTCCCGATCCAGACGAGCTTCGAATACCACCAGAACCTGCCTGTCGTGGTGCCCAAGTATCGGGCCGTCGACGTACTCAACAGCGTTCCCGTCTTCGTGCCACTAGACGCCGCGGAGCTCGAAGAATTGTCCCACGACTGCACGCGCGAGGACTTTGGCCGCGGGGAGCGCATCGTCTACCAGGGCGACCATGGCGACGCGATGTACGTCGTACTCGAGGGCACAGCGATCGTCACCATCAAGACCGAGAACGA
>JADZDL010000356.1 GCA_020851075.1 Planctomycetota bacterium
GCGACAACATCAACCTGGACGTCGAGCTCATCACCCCGATCGCCGCGGAGGAAGGTCTCCGCTTCGCCATCCGCGAGGGCGGCCGCACTGTCGGCGCCGGCGTCGTCACCAAGATCACCGACGAGCCGGGGAAATAAGGAAAGCGAAGGAGTCTCACCGTGGCCAAGAATGCCGTCATCGTCACGCTCGAGTGCAAGGATTGCCGCGAGCGCAACTACAGCACCACCAAGAACAAGCGGACCAAGCCGGACAAGCTGGAGTTCAGCAAGTTCTGCCCGCGCTGCCGCAAGCACACGTCGCACAAGGAGACCAAGTAGCCCAGCTCCGCTGGGTTACTTGTCCGGATCCGTTCGGATCCGGGTGACTGAAGGGTTGCAGGCAGGTAGGAACTGAGTTATAGAGAGCGACCCCGCCGGACCGAACGTCCGGCGGGGTTGTTTTAAGTGCAGGAAATTACGAGTAAACGAACGAAGGGCAGTAGCTCTAATTGGTAGAGCAGCGGACTCCAAATCCGCGGGTTGTGGGTTCGAATCCCTCCTGCCCTGCCGAAAAACGAAGCTGGAACCGCACGCAAGGACACCGAGAGACCAATGGGCGAGCGAAAAGCAGTTCAACTCATCTACGCGTCAGGGGCGCTGGTCATCGCGATCCTCTACATGAAGACGTTTGGGTGGGTGTGGGGCTTCTTCTCGGAGCGCGCGCCGGGCGAGCTGCTGGTCAATGGCACGGCGGCGCTGCTGGCCGTCTCGATTGCCGTGATCCTGTATCGCAACGAGCGCGTCTTCACGGTCACCAACGAGGTCGCCGCCGAGATCCGCAAGGTCACCTGGCCGACCGCGAAGGAAACCAAGATGGCGACCCTGGTCGTCATCGTCACCGTCTTCGTCGCGGCAGTCATCCTCGGCTCCTTCGACGCCATCTGGTCCTACTTGACGGACCTCCTCTACAAGTAGGGATGCCAGGGAATGGATGCGGCACTCAAGATTGCCCCTGCTGGAGCGGAGCGTGTGATGGAGAAGAAGTGGTACGTCGTCCATACCTACTCCGGGCATGAGAACCGCGCCCGTCTGTCGCTGATCGCGGAGATCAAGAAGTCCACGATCGCCGATCAGTTCGGTGACGTCCTGATCCCGACCGAGAGCGTGCTCGAGGTCGTCAAGGGCCAGCGTCGCACCACGACGCGCAAGTTCTACCCGAGCTACCTGTTCGTCCAGATGGCGATGAACGAGCGCACCTTCCATCTGGTCAAGAACACCCCGAAGATCACCGGCTTCCTGGGCGGCACCAACCCGACGCCCGTGCGCGAGTCGGAGATCCAGTCGATCAACACGCAGATGAGCGAGGGCGCCATCAAGCCCAAGCCCAAGGTCCTCTTCGAGGAGGGCGAGAACGTCCGCGTGATCGACGGTCCGTTCGCGAACTTCGCGGGCACCGTCGAAGAGGTCAAGCCCGAGAAGCAGAAGGTTCGAGTGCTCGTCTCCATCTTCGGGCGCGCGACGCCGGTGGAGCTGGATTTCGGCCAGGTCGAGAAGGCTTAGGGAAAGTAAAAGCAAATGAAGAAGATCACCGGATACATCAAGCTGCAGGTCCCCGCTGGCAAGGCCAACCCGTCGCCGCCCGTCGGACCCGCTCTCGGCCAGCACGGCGTGAACATCATGCAGTTCTGCAAGGAGTTCAACGCCAAGACGGCCAAGGATGGCGACCTCGTCATCCCCGTCGTGATCACGGTCTACTCGGACCGCTCGTTCACGTTCGTCACCAAGACTCCGCCGGCGGCCATCCTGCTCAAGAAGGCCGCGGGCATCGAGAAGGGCTCGGGCGAGCCCAACAAGAACAAGGTCGGGAAGGTCACCAAGAAGCAGGTTCGCGACATCGCGCAGCTCAAGCTTCCCGATCTCAACACCACCAACCTCGACGCTGCCATCAGGACCATCGAGGGAGCGGCACGTTCGATCGGCCTCGACGTGGTTGACAAGTAGTCAAGTCAACCGCGCACGAAGCCGGGCGTGATCGTCCGCGCAAAAGGGAAGAGATCGACACATGGCGACTGCGAAGAAGTTCAAGAAGGCGATCGAGCAGATCGATCGCGAGAAGCGCTATCTCGTGGCCGACGGGGCGAAGCTCCTGATGGCGACCAAGATCCAGCGCAAGTGGGACGAGACCGTCGACATCGCGGTCCGTCTCGGCGTCAATCCCAAGCACGCGGACCAGATGGTCCGTGGCGCCGTCGTGCTGCCGCACGGCACCGGCAAGTCGATCCGGGTCTGCGTCATCGCCAAGGGTGACAAGGCCAAGGACGCGCTGGAGGCCGGCGCTGACTTCGTGGGCGCCGAGGACCTGGTCGAGAAGATCCAGAAGGAGAACTTCCTGGACTTCGACTCGATGGTCGCCACGCCCGACATGATGGGTCTGGTCGGACGCCTGGGCCGAGTCCTCGGTCCGCGCGGCCTGATGCCGAACCCGAAGGTCGGCACCGTGACCCCGGACGTCGGCAAGGCGGTCCGCGAGCTCAAGGGCGGTCGCGTCGAGTTCCGCGTCGAGAAGGCCGGCATCATCCACGCCGCCATCGGCAAGATGTCGTTCTCGGCCGACAAGATCGCCGACAACATCAACGCGCTGCTCGAGCTGCTGGTCAAGCTCAAGCCGGCCTCGGCCAAGGGCGTCTACATCAAGTCGGTCACCGTCTCGGCGACCATGGGCCCGGGCATCAAGCTCGACCCGTCGGCAGTGCTTGCCAAGCTCGAGGCGGCGTAGTAGAAACCAGCACCTTTTGTAACAAGTCTCATCAGAGATAGCTGGCAGCCGGCGCGCCCCTTCGATCTGCGCCGACCCAAGCCCAGCCGAGATGAGGGTGGCGAATCGAGCATTGCTCGGAAAACCCCCTCGCGTGGAGCCAGGGGGCTTTTCGTTTTCAGGAGCCGGTGAAGCGATGGACAAGGCAGGCAAGGAAGAGATTGTCGTCGATCTGAAGTCGCGCCTCACGAAGGTCACCAGCATCGTGCTGGCCGACTTCCGTGGCATCACGGTGCAGGCCGTGACTCGCGCCCGCGATGACTTTCGCGCGGCGGGCTGCAACTACCAGGTCATCAAGAACACCCTGATCGAGCACGCCATCAAGGGCACCAAGGTGGAGCCGATGGCGAAGCTCCTCAAGGGGCCGACGGCGCTGATCTGGACCGACGAGGACCCCTCGGCTCCCGCCAAGGTCGCCACCAAGTGGGCCAAGGAGTCGGAGAAGTTCGTCATCAAGGGCGGCTTCGTCGACGGCCAGGTCCTCGACAAGGCCGGCGTCGAGTCGCTGGCGTCGATGCCGGGCAAGGACGAGCTGCGCGCGACGCTGCTCGCGACCTTCCTGTCGGGTCCGCAGAAGTTCCTGCAGACCATCATGGCCGCGCAGCAGAATTTCGTGTATTTGCTCGACGCGCACCAGCGCAAGAGCTCAGAAGGTTCGGCCGCGTAGGCGGTTGTTTTCAACTCGCCGCTACGCGCGGCACTGACAGAAACGTACGGAGAAGAAGATGAATACCGAGCAGATCATCGAGGCCCTTTCGAAGCTGAGCGTCATGGACCTGGTCGCGCTGACCAAGCAGCTCGAGGACAAGTGGGGCGTCAAGGCGGCCCCGGTCGCGGTCGCGGCGGCGGCTGGCCCGGCGGCGGGCGCGGCGGCTCCGGCGGCGGAGAAGGATGAGTTCACCGTCATCCTGACCAACGCGGGCGCCAACAAGATCGGCGTCATCAAGGCCATCCGCGAGATCACCAACCTGGGCCTCAAGGAGGCCAAGGACCTGGTCGACGGCGCCCCGAAGGAGATCAAGGCGGGCGTGTCCAAGGCCGACGCCGAGGGCATCAAGAAGAAGATCGTCGACGCCGGCGGCGCGGTCGACGTCAAGTAAGTAGCAGGTACCGGAAGACCAGGCCCAGTCGAAAGGCATTGCCATTTCGGCTGGGCCTGCTACATCGGTCGTCTTCGTCGCGCGGGATGGTGGCCCGCTCACGCCTTCGCTGGTGGCGACGAGCTCGATCGACTAAAGGACATTCGAAACACTTGTTGTTTTTCGTCCTTCTCGGGAGCCATCCCCAGGCTCCCGCCACCGTCATTTCTGGGCCGCGCAACGCGGCATCGCTACCCGTTTGCCTTCCACACAATTGCAAGTTCCCCCAGCTGCCCGTCCCGGGTAGCCAGAACTGCGTGAGGCTCTAGCATGGCGTCCGTCATCCAGGACAACTTCCGGGTTCGCAAGAACTACGCGAAGATCGGGAAGATCATCGACATCCCGAACCTGATCGATATCCAGAAGCAGTCGTACGACAAGTTCCTGCAGAAGGACATCGCGCTGGAAACGCGCGAAGACTTCGGTCTGCAGGGCGTCTTCAAGAGCGTGTTCCCGATCAAGGACTTCAGCGAGACCTCCTCGCTCGAGTTCGTGTCGTACAACCTCGAGAAGCCGAAGTACGACGTGGACGAGTGCCGCCAGCGCGGCATGACGTTCGCCGCTCCTGTGAAGGTCGTCATCCGCCTCGTGGTGTGGGACGTCAACGAGGAGACCGGGTCGCAGTCGATCCGCGACGTCAAGGAGCAGGAGGTCTACTTCGGCGAGATCCCGCTCATGACGGAGAACGGCACCTTCGTCATCAACGGCACCGAGCGCGTCGTGGTCAGCCAGCTGCACCGCTCGCCCGGCGTGTTCTACGATCACGACAAGGGCAAGACCCACTCGTCCGGCAAGCTGCTGTACTCGGCCCGCGTGATCCCGTACCGCGGCTCGTGGCTGGACTTCGAGTTCGACGCCAAGGACATCCTGTATGTCCGCATCGACCGCCGTCGCAAGCTGCACGCGACCGTGCTGCTGCGCGCGCTCGGCTACTCGACCGAGGAGCTGCTCAACTACTTCTACAACACCGAGCAGGTGTTCCGGGAGGGTGGCAGCGCCAAGGACAAGGACAAGAAGTACTCCAAGTCGGTCGAGTACGATCTGCTCCCGGGCCAGCGCGCCACGCGCGACATCCGCCACCCGGACACCCGCGAGATCCTGGTCAAGAAGAACCGCAAGTTCACCAAGCAGGCCATCAAGAAGCTGAAGGACTCCGGCGTCGAGAAGCTGCCGCTGGAAGTCGCCGAGGTGGTCGGCAAGGTGGCGGCGCACGACATCATCGACGACGCCACCGGTGAGGTCCTCCTGCAGTGCAACGAGGAGGTCACCGAGGCCAAGCTCGACGAGCTGCGCGAGCACGGCATCACCCAGTTCAAGGTCCTGTTCATCGACAACCTGAACGTCGGCTCGTACCTGCGCGACACCCTGATCGCCGACAAGCTGCAGACCCCGGACGAGGCGATCATGGAGATCTACCGGCGCCTGCGCCCCGGTGATCCGCCCACGCCCGAGACCGCGCACACCCTGTTCAAGAACCTGTTCTTCAACCCGGAGCGCTACGACCTGTCCAAGGTCGGCCGCCTCAAGTTGAACTACAAGTTCAAGATCGACGAGGCCCTGGAGACCCAGGTCCTGACCAAGCGCGACATCCTCGAGACCGTCCGCTACCTCATCGATCTCAAGAACGGCAAGGGCGGCATCGACGACATCGATCACCTCGGTAACCGCCGCGTCCGTGCGGTGGGCGAGCTGATGGAGAACCAGTACCGCATCGGTCTGGTCCGCATGGAGCGCGCCATCAAGGAGCGCATGAGCATGTCTCAGGAGATCGAGACGCTCATGCCGCACGACCTCATCAACGCCAAGCCGGTGTCGGCGGTGGTCAAGGAGTACTTCGGGTCGTCGCAGCTGTCGCAGTTCATGGACCAGACCAACCCGCTGTCCGAGGTCACGCACAAGCGGCGCCTGTCGGCCCTCGGGCCCGGCGGCCTGACCCGTGAGCGCGCCGGCTTCGAAGTCCGCGACGTGCACACCACGCACTACGGTCGTATCTGCCCGATCGAGACGCCGGAAGGTCCGAACATCGGCCTGATTGCGTCGCTGTCGACCTACGCCCGCGTCAACGAGTACGGCTTCATCGAGACCCCGTACCGCAAGGTCGTCGATCAGCGCGTGACGGATGACGTCGAGTTCTTCTCCGCACTCCAGGAGGAGGGCCACTACATCGCGCAGGCCAACGCGACCACCGACAAGAAGGGCAAGTTCACCCAGGCCTCGGTGTCTTCGCGTCACAACGGTGACTCGCTGATGGCGCGGCCCGAGGACGTCACCCTGATGGACGTGTCGCCCAACCAGCGGGGCTCGGGGGCGGCGTCGCTGATCCCGTTCCTCGAGAACGACGACGCCAACCGCGCCCTGATGGGCTCCAACATGCAGCGCCAGGCGGTCCCGCTGGTGCGCACCGCAGCGCCGCTCATCGGCACCGGCATCGAGGGCATCGTAGCCCGCGACTCCGGCGTCACCGTGGTGGCCAAGCGTGACGGCACCATCGAGTCGGTCGACGCGGCGCGCATCGTCGTGCGTCCGACCGAGAAGGACGAGAACGATCCGCTGGCGGCCAAGCCGGACATCTACAACCTGGTCAAGTTCCAGCGCTCGAACCAGAACACCTGCCTCAACCAGAAGCCGATCGTCATCCGCGGCGACAAGGTCAAGGCGGGCGACGTCATCGCCGACGGTCCGGCCACCGAGTGCGGTGAGCTGGCCCTGGGCCAGAACGTCCTGGTCGCCTTCATGCCCTGGGGTGGCTACAACTTCGAGGACTCGATCCTCATCAACGAGCGCCTGGTGCGGGACGACATCTTCACGTCGATCCACATCGAGGAGTTCGAGTGCGTCGCGCGTGACACCAAGCTGGGCAAGGAGGACATCACCCGCGACATCCCCAACGTCGGCGAGGAGGCCCTCAAGGACCTCGACGAGTCGGGCATCATCCGCATCGGCGCCGAGTGCAAGCCCGGCGACATCCTGGTCGGCAAGGTCACGCCCAAGGGCGAGACCCAGCTGAGCCCGGAGGAGAAGCTGCTCAGGGCCATCTTCGGCGAGAAGGCCGGCGACGTGCGGGACTCGTCGCTGCGCGTCCCGCCGGGCGTCCAGGGCATCGTCATCTCGGCCAAGGTGTTCAGCCGCAAGGGCACCGAGAAGGACGAGCGCGCCAAGGACATCGAGGACGCCGAGAAGGAGAAGCTCGTCACCGACCAGCGTGACGAGATCAAGATCATCTCGGACAGCTACTACCAGAAGATGCGCCGGCTGCTGGCGGGCAAGACCACGGCGGCGCGTCTGGTCGACGACAAGGGCAAGGTCCTCCTGCAGAAGGGCCGCAAGCTCGACAACGAGGCCATGGACGAGGTCCCGGCCAAGTTCTGGGCCGAGATCCAGGTCGCCGAGGGTGGCGGCAAGGTCGAGGAGAAGCTCGAGCAGCTGGCCGCGCGTCTGGAAGACGACGTGCACCAGATCGAGAACATCTACCGCGACAAGATCGCCAAGCTGACCAAGGGTGACGAGCTGCCGCCGGGCGTCATCAAGATGGTGAAGGTCTACGTCGCCATCAAGCGCAAGCTGTCGGTCGGCGACAAGATGGCCGGTCGTCACGGCAACAAGGGTGTCGTCTCGCGCATCCTGCCCGAGGAGGACATGCCGTTCCTGGAGGATGGCAGCACGGTCGATATCGTGCTGAACCCGCTGGGCGTCCCGTCGCGCATGAACGTCGGCCAGATCCTGGAGTGCCACCTGGGCTGGGCGGCGCGCAGCCTGGGCGAGCAGATCAACGCGTATCTGGAGACCAACTGGTCGGTCGAGAAGCTGCGTGACCGGCTCAAGAAGATCTACACCTCGGACAACGTGCCGGAGCTGCTGGCCGGCCTGAGCGAGGACGACCTCAAGCGCTTCGCCAAGAAGATCGGCAAGGGCGTGCACATGGCGACGCCGGTGTTCGACGGCGCCAAGGAGGTCGAGATCAAGGAGGCCCTGGCGCTGGCGCACCTGCCCAGCTACGCCCAGGCCACCCTGTTCGACGGCAAGAGCGGCGAGGCCTTCGATCACGAGGTCACCGTCGGCATCATGTACATGCTGAAGCTGCACCACCTGGTCGACGACAAGATCCACGCGCGTTCGATCGGGCCGTACTCGCTGGTCACGCAGCAGCCCCTGGGCGGCAAGGCCCAGTTCGGCGGCCAGCGTCTCGGCGAGATGGAGGTGTGGGCGATGGAGGCCTACGGCGCGTCGTATGCGCTGCAGGAGTTCCTCACCGTGAAGTCGGACGACGTGGTCGGTCGCACCCGGATGTACGAGGCGATCGTCAAGGGCGAGCACACCCTCGAGAGTGGCCTGCCCGAGTCGTTCAACGTGCTCCTCAAGGAGCTGCAGTCGCTGTGCTTGAACGTCGAGCTCATCGAAGATCCGAACGCGCCTCGCAAGGCCGATGCGCCGATCACGTCCGCGGCGATGGCAGGTGGCGTCCCGGGGGCAGGGCTCGCGGCGATGGCGCGCGAGGCTGAGCTGGCGTCGAAGACGGGCAACTAGGGAATCGAGAGGAAAGGGAAAAAACCGTGAAGGACATCTTCAATTTCTTCGAGAAGCCCAAGGATCCGCTGTCTTTCAGCGCGATCCGGATCTCGCTGGCCAGCCCGGACAAGATCCGGGAGTGGTCGCATGGCGAGGTCAAGAAGCCCGAGACCATCAACTACCGCACCTTCAAGCCGGAGCGGGACGGCCTGTTCTGCGCCAAGATCTTCGGGCCAGTGAAGGACTACGAGTGCAACTGCGGCAAGTACAAGCGCATGAAGCACCGCGGCGTGGTGTGCGAGAAGTGCGGCGTCGAGGTCATCCAGTCGAAGGTCCGGCGTGAGCGCCTGGGCCACATCTCGCTGGCGACCCCGGTGGCGCACATCTGGTTCCTGAAGTCGCTGCCCAGCCGTATCGGCAACCTGCTCGACATCTCCCTCAAGGAGCTCGAGAAGGTGCTGTACTGCGAGGCCTACGTGGTCACCGACCCGCGCGAGACGGGCCTGGCCCTGGGCGAGCTGCTCACCGAGGAGCGCTATCAGAAGGCGCTCGAGGAGTTCGGTGACGACGCCTTCCTGGCCGGCATGGGCGCGGACGCCATCCGCGAGCTTTTGCGCAAGCTCGATGTGCACTCGATGTCGGAGCTCCTGCGCGCCGAGATGAAGGAGGCGACGTCGGAGGCCAAGCGCAAGAAGATCGCCAAGCGCCTCAAGGTCGTCGAGGCCTTCCGCGAGTCGGGCAACAAGCCCGAGTGGATGATGCTGGATGTCATCCCGGTCATCCCGCCCGATCTGCGTCCGCTGGTGCCGCTGGATGGCGGTCGCTTCGCGACGTCGGATCTCAATGACCTGTACCGCCGCGTCATCAACCGCAACAACCGCCTCAAGCGCCTGCAGGAGCTGAACGCCCCGGAGATCATCATCCGGAACGAGAAGCGCATGCTGCAGGAGGCGGTCGACGCCCTGTTCGACAACGGCCGTCGCGGCAAGACCATCACGGGCCCCAACAAGCGCCCGCTGAAGTCGCTGTCCGACATGCTCAAGGGCAAGCAGGGGCGCTTCCGGCAGAACCTGCTCGGCAAGCGCGTCGACTACTCGGGCCGTTCGGTCATCGTGGTCGGCCCC
>JADZDL010000357.1 GCA_020851075.1 Planctomycetota bacterium
AAGCCCTGCGCGTGGCCGGCATTGCCGAAGCCCTGCGTTCGCACGGGCTGGACGTTCTGGATTACGGCAATGTCCAGGGGCCGGTCAATCCGTGGCAGCCGCCGACCGAGGGCTACCGGCATTTGCCTGAAGTGGCGGAATGGAACCGTCTGACCATGGAGGCCGTTTCCGCAAGCCTGGGTCGCGGCGAATTGCCGATCGTGCTCGGCGGCGATCACTGCCTCGGCATCGGTTCGATCACCGCAGTCGCGCGGCATTGCCGCGATACCGGCAAGAAGCTGCGCATTCTGTGGCTGGATGCCCACGCCGATTTCAACACCAGCCAGGTCACGCCCTCCGGCAACATCCACGGCATGCCGGTGGCCTGCCTGTGCGGCATCGGGCCGCGCGAGCTGACCCATCTCGGCGGCGACGCGCCGGCGCTGCGCCCGGACCAGATCCGCCAGATCGGCATCCGCTCGGTCGATGCCGGCGAGAAGAAACTGGTGCGCGAGCACGGCCTCGACATCTACGACATGCGCTACATCGACGAGATCGGCATCAAGCGGGCGATGGAAGAAGCCTTGTCCGACCTCGATGCGAACACGCACCTGCACGTCAGCTTCGATGTCGATTTCCTGGACCCGGAGATCGCGCCCGGCGTCGGCACCACCGTGCCGGGCGGGCCGAACTACCGCGAAGCACAACTGGTGATGGAAATGATCGCCGACACCGGTCGGCTCGCCTCGCTCGACATCGTCGAGCTCAATCCCGCCTTCGACGACCACAACCGCACCGCCAAACTCGCGGTCGATCTGGTTGAAAGCCTGTTCGGCAAGTCGACCTTGATGCGAGCGTGATGCGTTCAGAGTGCCGGGCACACAAGCCTGAGCGTTGCCCCGGGCTCCAGTTTGCGCGCGCCGCAGTCGCCGGCGAACTGCAAAGACCCGAGTGGTCGCGAGAACATCGCGACCATCGTCAAGATCACTGCCAAGTCCTGCAATTCCCGAATTTCACGAAATCAGAATGGCTGGAACACCAGGACATTCACTCGAAGCCATCGGCGAACAGGTCATCTGCGGCAGCGTCGATCGGTAGCGGCCAAGCCCAGGCGCCACGCGACCGAGAGAACACGGCAAGTGTCGTGAACCCGCGATCGATCGCCATATCCCAGACCATCACGTGCGGCAGGCCTTCATGGCGCTGCCAGGTTGGCACTGCAGCATTGATATCGTCGGTGTAGTAAAGGCCCCAATCGGTACCGACAAACACTTGGCCCGGTCTGAGTGGGTTCGCGACGACACTGTTCGCCGGAATGTTCGGCAGGTTGCCCGATTTGTCGAGCCATGAGCGGGTTGCACAATTGGCGCTGCAAGAGACCTGGTAGACATGCCCCGGCGTGGTCGGCGTGTTCTGGTTGAAACCACCGATCGCGGCATAGGCAACCAACGTGCTCTGCGCATCGAAGGCCACGTCCATGATCGGGCGATTCGGAAGTACCGCATTCTCCCCGGTCAGATCGACCCAGGTTGCCGTATTGGCCGTACCTTGGCCGAGGTTGCGTCCCCACTGTACGTTGCCGTCGTTCGTGCCGACGATCGCGAACGCCGGATCGGTGACCGCATGGGCGAGTTGATTGATGAATCCGCGCGCACCAAGCGGGCTCGGATTCTTCGTCAAGGTTGGCGAGTTGACGTACTAGGCTGCCGAGCCTACGCCTCCGGTGACGGTCTCCCAGACGCGGGTTGTTCCGGCGATCAGCCGGGTACAGCCGTTGACGGCGGTGCAACCACTGCCGGGTGCATCCAGCACACCGTAACGGTAGAGCTCGAAGGGTGTGACGAAACTCTTCGTGTCGCCTGACCATGCTGGCGACGCCGCGCTCGCGGTGCCCCCCGGCCCATTGACGGCAACCCCGATGCTGCCGTTCTGGCTCGAGTAGTACCAGCGTTGCCCACCGCTGGTGCGAACGATCGGATCGATGCGCGTGAAGATGCCGTCGCCACCGCGCCGCGTGACCCAGGCAGCAGGACCCAGAGGCTGCGACAGGATTGCGGTATTCGATCCGTTGTCCTGGGCGCCGCCACTGATCCCGGGCGTCGCGGCATTCGCAAAATTGGCGGTGATGTCGCCCGAGTAGAACTCGATGGTGTTGATCGTGTTGTTCAACGGAATGAACGACGGGCTCGTTGCCGTGGCGTTCGTCGAATACCAGACACCGCCATCACTCCCCAGCAGCAGCCGATTCGAATCATTCGCCACGTACGCACGCGCGTGGTGGTCGACGTGGACATTGCCGCCGACATAGCCGCAGGTGACATTGTCGAAGCTGGCGCCACCATTCGTCGATTTGAAGGCATCGACCGCGCTGGCGATGACCACATTGGGGTCGTTCGGGTCGACCGTCAGACCAGCGTCGTACCACATCTGGCTGCCTTCCACGTCGCAGCCACCGAACGCTGTCGACGACCCGATCTGCGTCCAGGTAGCCGCCCGATCGGTGGACTTCCATACCCCCAACACCCCGTTCGCCAGCGCCGTATCGGAAATCATGGCGTAGACGATCTGGTTGTTCGTCGGCGCCACTGCCAACTCGATACGCCCGACCGCGGTTCCTGCCGTCACGCCGTTCCCCGTGCCGGTTGGCCAGTTCTGATTGCGCAATGACCAATCGCCGGTGCCCGGACAACCGGTCGCCGGCAGTGTCGCC
>JADZDL010000358.1 GCA_020851075.1 Planctomycetota bacterium
AGGTAGTTGAGGCCCGTGCCCACCGTCGAGCCCGTCCGCTGCTTCATGAACCACGCCATCGTCAAGTCACCGACGACGTTCTGGGTGCTGGGGTTCCAACCGGTCGTGACGCGGTTGTAGTAGGTCGGAGCCGCCGTGCTACCGCCCGCGAGACAACCACCAAACATGCCCACATCGAACGGGCTAATCGTGCTGTTGCTCTGCAAGGTGCCGTTGCTGGCCAGCGCTTGCGGGCCCGTCGCGTAGTTGATGACTTCGTTCGTGCAAACCGAATAGAACTTGTAGTGGATGAAGTACTGGGCGATCGACGTCGACGTGAGAAGAGCGATCGAGAGAGTGGTGGCAAGGCGCATGGTCTTCCTGTGGTGAGTGGACCGAGTTCACCACGGTCCTCCGCCACTCCGGCCTGGTCAACCCCTCACCCCCAAAACGGTCGCTGCGGGCGCAGGCATGCCGATCATCGCTTCGGCGACGCGTACTTGGCAGCTTCCAGAGGCCGGCCCCAATCGCGATAGAGCACTTCGAGATCCGCCTCCGGCCGCGTGAGCTGTCCCTTCACGGCATTGGCCTGATCGCTCGCCGCCCAGGTCTCGCGCAAATGCAGGAACAGCTGCTCGGCACGTTCGAAGTCGCGTTTCGCCGCGTAACACCGCGCGAGGCCGAGTTCGCAGCGATAGACGTTGGCCACCTGAACTGGCGAAGCAGCCGCCGCCGCCTCGCGACATGCGGTGTACATCGCGATCGAAACGTCGAGAGCCCCCGCCTGCCGATGCACGTCGGCGAGCATCTGCTTCGTCTTCAGCGTCGTGTCGTGATTGGCGCCGAGTTTCTGCGTGTAGGCGGCGAGCGCGCGCTCGCCAAACTCGATGGCACGCGGGAAGTGCCCGAGCTCGCGTTCGGTCGTGGCGAGGTTGGCGGTGAGCGTGAGGTAGAGCGCGCTCTGCTGGTCCACATCAGGCCCGAGGCGCGCGAGCGCATCGTCGAAGTAGTGCGCCGCTTCCTTGAAGTGAGCCAGGCCGAAGTGCACGCCGCCGAGGTTGCTGATCGTGCCGATCGTCTCGGGGTGGTTCTCCCCGAGCACGCGGCGACGCGACGCGAGCAGTTGTTCGAGCTGCGGCACCATGTCGGCGCGACGGCCACTCGAATAGAGCACCATCATGTAATTGCCGCGCGCCGTGAGCACGTCGGGATGATCTTCACCCTTCTGCGCGGCGATCGCATCGAGCGCCTCGCGGTACAACGGCTCCGCTTCCTTCAACTGCCCGAGTTCGTGCAACGTGCCGGCGAGCTGTCCGATCGCGGTCCAGGTGTCGCGATGCTGGCGGCCATGCAGCTCGCGCAGGCGCGCAACGATCGGCCGCAGCAGATCGACCGCCGGCTGCTTGTCCCCCTTCGCGCGCAGCCAATCGGCGCGACGAATGCCGTAGGCGAGGCGCAGGGACTCATCACCGAGAGCCTGCACCACCGGTTCGGCGCGATCCAACGAAGCCTGGGCTGCCGCGAGTTCGCCGCGGCGCACCTGCACATCGGCGAGCGCCACGAGCGCCTGCACGAAACCGCGACTCTGCGGGCCGTGCCATTGTTCCTGCACCGCGAGGCTGTCCTGCAGGTGCGTTTCGCCTTCCGCGAGCAACCCGAGGCCGACGAAGGCCTTGCCGATCGTGTCGGCGAGGGCCGTGCGGATCGCCGGCTGCGTCGCAAACCGCGCCCCGAAATCGTGCGCAGCCCTCTGCAGCGCGTCGGCCATCTTGACCTCGCGCCCATCCTTGCCAGGTTCCACCGAGCTGAACACATCGAGCAGGAAGTCGAGCGCGGCAGACGCGCGTTGCGCCGAGGCTTCGGCGGCCGTTCGCCCTTCCCGTTCGGCGCTCTCCGCGCGCTGCGTTTGCCACAGCGCCGACGTCACGAGCACGAACGCGCTGATCGTCACCCCCACGACGAGCAGTGCCGCGCTCACGCCGACCCGATGGCGGCGCACGAACTTGCGCAGGCGGTAGGTCGCTGAATCGGGCCCAGCCTGGATCGGCTCGTGGTCGAGAAACCGCTGCACGTCCGCCGCGAACTCGGCCACGCTCGCGTAGCGCGCTTCGGGTTCTTTGCGCAAGGCACGCAACAGGATCCAATCGAGTTCTCGCGGCGATCCCGGGCAATGCAGCGAGGCGGTTGGCGGGTCCTGTTCGCAGATCACGCGGCACGCCGCCGTGAGCGGCAGTTCGGCGAGCGCAAACGGCTGATTGCCGGTCAGCAGCTCATGGAGCACCACACCAAGTCCATACACATCGGTGCGCACATCGGTCTCGCGGCCCTCGACCTGCTCCGGGCTCATGTAGGCGAGCGTGCCGAGCAACTCGCCGGCCAACGTCTGCGCCGTACGATCCGCGTCGAGCGTGCGGGCGATGCCAAAGTCGATCACCTTGGCTACGCCATCGGGTAGCACGAGGATATTCGCCGGCTTCAGATCGCGATGGATCACGCCGCGTTGGTGGGCGTGGTGCACCGCGGCGCAGACCTGCAGGAACAGCCGCAAACGGCCCTTTGCATCGAGCGCGGTCTGGGTGGCATGGCGCGTGATCGGCGTGGACTCGGCAAGCAGCTCCATCGCAAACCACGCCGTGCCATCGGCCTCCACACCGGCTTCCAACACCTGCGCAATGCCCGCGTGCTGCAGGCGTGCCAACACATCCACTTCCGCCTGGAAGCGCTCGCGCGCGCGCGGCACACCGAGGCTGCCGTGCATGACCTTGATCGCAACCGTACGCGCGGGATGGTCCTGTTCCGCCACGTACACCGTGCCCATGCCGCCGCGCGCAAGCTGCCGGACGATGCGGAATCCGCCGAGTCGCTCGTAGGACCGCGGCCGCACCAGGATATCCGCCGCGATCGTCGCAGGGCCTGGCGGCTGCAGGAACTCACCCTGGCCGGACTCGGCGCGCAGCAGACGTTCGACCTCGGCGCGAACAACGGCATCGGCGCCCACTTCGGCGTCGAGGAACGCCGCCCGCTGGACCGACGGCAATTCGATCGCGCGTTCGAACAACGCGCGCACGCGGGGCCAGTTCGCAGTCATGACGTCCCAAGTTCGGCACGCAACCAGGCACTCGCCGTCCGCCACGCCCGCTCGACACTCGAAGTCGAAACGCCCAGCAGCGGCCCGATCTCCTGCATCTGCAAGCCAGCGAAGAAGCGCAGTTCGACGACCTGCGCGAGCTGGGGGTCCATCTTGGCCAACCGTTCCAGGGCTTCGTCGAGCACCAGCAGGTCGACAGCGCGCTTGTCATAGATGTCGGCGATCATGTCGATCTCGACGTGCGAAGCATCACCACCGCGCTTCTGGGTACGACGGGCGCGGATGTGGTCGACGAGGACCGAACGCATCGCCGCCGCCGCGGCGCGCAGGAAGTGCGTACGATCCGCAAACGATGGCGACCGCTCCGGAACGAGCTTGAGCCACGCTTCGTGCACGAGCGCCGTCGGCTGCAGCGTGGCATCCGCCGTGCGCACGACGCGCTGGGCGCGCGCCTTCAGATCCGTGTAGAGCTGCTCGAACAGTTCCGAGGCGGCCGCCTGGTCGCCGGCGCTGGTGCGGCGCAGCAAAGCGGTGACCGGACTCGGCAACGACGTCATACGGGGAGGATACCCCAGGATACGGCGGGTGACGCATGGCCCATGGCACGGGCCTCGTGGTAGCTCACTTCCCGCCAGCGCGTCACTTCCCGCCGGCGCCCTTCTCACCGCCGGGCACTTCCGCGGCCTTCGCCGGGCCCGGCTCCGCGACGCGGATCCACGACCGCATGATCGACGGCGTTTCGCTGAGTTTGTCCCCATCCTTCTCGACACCGCACGCTTCGATGGCCTTCAACACCTCGAGGCCCTCGGTGACCACGCCGTAGACGGTGTGTTTGCCATCGAGGTGCGCAGCCGGCGCGAAGGTGAGGAAGAACTGCGAACCGTCGGTGTTCGGCGACCCCGAGTTGGCAGCACTCAGGATGCCGGCACTGTCGTGTTTGCGCCCGGTCAAGAACTCGCCATCCATCGTGTAGCCCGCATTGCCCTGCTGGTTGTTGGTGGGGCTACCACCCTGCGCCATGAACCCCTTCAGGATGCGCGAGAACGTGAGGCCATCGTAGAAGCCACAGCGCGCGAGATAGATCGTGCTCGTCACGTGCCGCGGTGCCGCATCCGGCAGCAAGCGGATCACGAGCGGCCCCTTGCTCGTCTCTACGTGCCAGAGGAACTCCCGTTTGCCATCGAACTTCTGCAGCGGGGGCTCGGGCAACGTGCTCTTCCAATCGGCGCGTTTGGTGCTGACCTTCGCCTTGCGGAACTTGTCGATCGCGGTGATCACCGGGTCCTTGGCGGTCAGCGCGTCGTCCTTGACGAGGTCCTTGGCCTTGTCCTTGTCCTTGCCCGATTGGACCTTGTCAGCCTTGCTCGAACCGGACTTCGCTGGCTTGCCGCCTTGAGCAGGCAAAGCAAAGCAGAGGCCCGCGACTAGGACCACGAACGGCATCACGCGGCGCAAGGTTGTCATAGCGCGGCCAAGGTGAACGGCGCGCGGTCCACTTGCAAGCCCCCCGCCACCGTCCCGGCAGCCCCGGCGTCAGCGGCCACCGCCGAGCTCGCGCACCAACGCCTGCGCGCGAGCATCGTGCGGCACCAGGGCCGCACCGTGGCGGGCATGCCGCAACGCTTCGGTGAGGCGGCCTTCGGCCTGTAGCTGGAGCGCGAGATCCAGGTGCACCGGCGCCTCGCCAGGCAACAGCAGCGCGGCGGCCTGCAGATGAACGATCACCGCGGCCCGATCGCCATCTTGATGGCACTGCCGCGCCGCCTCGACCTCGAACTGGCCAAGGCCTGCCCGGCTTCGGCCCGCCGCGAGGATCAGCCGTTCGGCCTCCGCAAGGCGTCCCGCCCGCAGCAGATCCCGCCCAGCGGCCAACTGCGCCATGGCCAGGTCCTGCTCGACCAGCGCATCCCCGGGACAGATCGACAGCGCCCGCTCCAAAGCCGGCAAGGCGTCCCCACTGCGGCCCGCCGCGAAACGCTGCAGCCCCAGCTTGTGCTGCGCTTCGGCCGAAGCAGGTGTCGAGGCCGCGAGCGCTTCCGCCGCTTCGAGGCTCACCGGCCGCACCCCGAGCAACAGCAAGCCCGCCGTCGGCACGGCGAGGAACAGCCACTTCACCCCGTGCCAAGTGACCACCCCATCGCCCCGGCCGGCGCGAGATTCGATGCCGAGTGCCCGCTGCGTCGACGACTCCCGGATCTTCCAGAGAAACCCGTCGTAGTAATAGTGCAGCAGCGCCGAGGTCTGCACGAACACGAGCAGGATCAACTGCCACACAGGCGAGGACTGCAGGCCCGAAGTGGCGGGGAGGATGCCGCCGTAGGCAAGCACGAGGCCCAGGTAGAGCCCGATCATCGACCAGCTGCGGCGGAAGAGAAACCGCGTGAAGGCACCCACTTCCTGGCCCGATTCGACACGCTTGCGATTGAAGACCCAGACGATCGTCAGGTACTGGACGTCGTGGAACACCTCGAACAACACGAGCCCCAACAGGACGTCGGCGACCGAGACCTGCACGTACCACCAGAACGCGATGCTCGATATGTGCAGCAGGTTCTTCTGCCAACTGATCGGCCGGCCGGCTCGCCAACTCGCCACTTGCTGCCACAGGTACGCGGCGGTCACGAGCGCGAGAACCACGAGCACGAAGTTGCGAACGAGCAGCAGCCCGTCGTGCGAAATCGGCGAACCGCCGAGTTCCACGACCAGCGACTGGATGCGGAACAGCCGCGCATCGGAAAACACCACACCGCCGAGGAACCAGGCCAGCGTGAGGGCGAGGTCCAGGCGCGCCGCGTACGGCGACGTGATGCCAAGCCGCGCGTCATAGATGCGCGCAAAACCGTAGGCCTGCATCAGCGCGTGCCAGATGGCCCATCCATACGCGATCAGCGCAAGCCCACTGGATCCTTGCAGCGCGAAGGCAATCGAGGCGCCCGCGAAGGCGAGCGGCGCCACCACGAAGCGCACGCGAAACCGGTGGAAGAGTGCGCGATCGCCATACGCGCGCAGCATGCCAGGCAGATTGTGGCCCAGCGAGCCAAACGCGATCACGCCGTACTGCAGTGTCCGGCTCTCCACGAACTGACGTAGCCCGAAGGCGGCAATCAGCAAAAGGATCGGTGTGAGGATCAGCAGCCCGAGATCCTGGACACTGCCGAGGATCCAAGGCGAGGGCCGGTTTGCCCCAACTGCTTGGCTGGACATTGGCGCATCCTAACCAGGAACCAGTACGCACCACGAGGCCGCCCCGATGGACGGCCTCGTGGTCTCAAATCAGGAACGCCTTGGAGAAAGGCGTTCTCGCGGTCACTGCAGTGATCTCACTGCAGGTTGATATCGAGCAGACGGCTGGCGGCGCCCGTCGTGCCGAGGATCACCCACTGGCTGTAGATGTGCAGCCCCTGGAATGAAGCCGCCGACGGAATCGCGAACGCCTGCGACGCGGCGTTGCCCGCCGTGATGTGGAAGTTCGCAGCCGAGTAGTCGAGCTGCAGTTCGCAGCCAGCGCCCAACCACGGGCTCAGGTCAAACGTGCCAAAGGTGGCCGGCAGGAAGCCGAACACGATCGCCGCGAGCTTGCTGTTCTCGGCGTTGCTGAGGTCAACCGAGAACGAGGCGTTGCCGAGCGACGGCACCCCGTTGCCACTGATGATCGGCGTGCCGCCGGGGCCATCGCAGAACGTGCCCGCGGCACCGGCCGAAGCAGCTTCGGCGGAAAGCGCGTTCACGAGCACTTCGGCGCCGGTCAACGCACGCGTGTAGAACCGGAAGTCATCGAGGTCGTAACCGGTCCCGATCGGGCTGCCACCAGCGGTGCTGATCGCGCCAATGGCCAACGGCAAGGTGCTCGTGTAGGAGAACGTGTTGGGCGTGAAGTTCACGACCGTGCCGCTCGGCGTGCCATTGTCGTACCAACGGGCCGTGCCCGCGGCGTCATCGACAACCACCGTGAGGTGCTGCCAGACACCGGGCGTGCCGTTCACCGTGAAGCCACTGTCGACCGTGAGCGCGGTGCCACGGAACGTGATGCCAGCACCGGCGGCGCCACCGACGAACGAACGGAACGTGCCGTTGCCAAACGCATAGCCAAACGGCGACGCCGCTGCGGCCGGGTCCTTACGCAGCCAGAACGAAATGCTCATGCTGCCCGTGATGCTCGTCGTCCAACCCGTGTTGATCGAAGCAGCACCCGTCGTGCGGTAGCCCAAGCAACCGAAGCCAGCTTCGTTGCCCTTGAACAGAGGACGGTTCGGGTCACTCTGCCACGTGGAGTTGTTGACGGTTCCCTGAGCCGGAGCCGCACCCGTCGACGCGGTGTTGGCAACCGTGTTGCCACGCACTTCGTTCAACTGGAACTGCATGAGCTCGGCAGGCGCGGGCAACGAACCCGGGGCCAGGATCGTGATGAGGTTCGTCTTCGTCACCGTCAGGTTGTTGCAACCATTGATGACGGTCAGCGACACCGAGTACGTGCCCGGCGTGGCGTAGAGGAACGACGGGTTCTGCAGGTTGCTGTCGATGACACTGTCGCCGTCGAGATCCCACAGGTAGGCAGCAACCGGGCCCGTGCTCGTGTCCGTGAACGAGATGTTGGCCGGCGCAAAGCCGCCCGAGCTCGAAGCCGTGAAGTTCGGCGCAATCGCGTCGACCACGATGAAGCCAACCTTGGTCTCGGTGGCCGCACCGAACTGGTTGTCGGTGACGGTCAACGAGACCGTGTAGGTGCCACACGAGCTGTAGACGAACGTCGGGTTCTGCAGGTTGCTGTCGATGACATTGTCACCGTTGAAGTCCCACGACCACGACTGCACACCGCCGGCAGCGCTGCTGTAGGTCGCGTCCGTGAAGTTCACGGCAAGCGGCGACACGCCGGACTGCACGTTGGCCGAGAAGGCGGGATAAAGGCCGCTGGCAGGAACGTACTCGAGGGTGACGACCGTGCCATGGTTCTGCGTGACGGTGCCCGCGGCCGCATTCGTGCTATTGAACACGCGGCTGGAGAGCGAGCCCGTCGTCTGCACGTCGAGCGAGGTCCCCGCGGCAGCTGCCCACGACAACGATGGCACGAACGTGTCGATGCACAGGTCGCCCAAGGACGGGTCGTAGATGAACGGCGTGATCGGCTGATCCACCAGCACCGGTCCTGGTACACCCGTGCCGTTCCCCGTGCCCGGCAGGACGGCGACATTGCCGCTGTAGACGCGCGCGTAGTCCGCCCCATGGTTCGACACCATGTTGGTCGTCACCGCGGCCTGGTCAAAAGCCGCCGTCGACAGGTCGATCCAGCATCCCGTCTGCGTGCCGCCAGCCCAGGAGGCCGTCGTCGCATTGGCACGCCACGTGAGCTTCGTGATCACGATCGGCCCCACGATGCCCTGGGACGTGAAGTGCGTGCTGTCGTAGAACATCTGCTGTTGCAGGTTCTGCGTCGAGCTGAAGCGGTTCCACGGGAACGCGTTGGACGAGTTGCCTTCGACGGCAGCAAGACCAGCGGGAATCGTGACGCTGAGCTGCGCGCTGGCGAAGCTCGCGAGGGCCATTGTTGCAATGGCGGGCACAAGACGGTTCATGGACATGGCAGTTCTTGAGGTGGATTACGGAAACAAGCTGCGCGGAGGCAGGCGGCGAGGACCGCTCCGCGACACTAACTAGAAATGCCAATCTCGCAAGTCCTCGTCATCAAGCCACTCCCGAATTTCGCCTGTTCGGCGCACCGCAACAACGGTTTGGCGAGCCCTGCTCGAATCGCCTGCCCAGCGGCCTGACTCCGCGTTGCCGCACCAGTCGGGCCCGCTGCACGACCACCTGCGGCTGCGTCGATACCCCGGACCCAGTCGGCACACTCTCCGCGGGAGCAAATGCGTCGAGTGCGAAGTCCACGCCCTCGGGCGTGGCGCGGTACCGGACGACATTGCATTGCCCGGACACGGCGAACACACAGACGACTTCCCCGGCAACACACTGCGCAGCGAGCACGATGCCATTGCGCTCGTCAATGTGGCCCGCCCCCGTCGCTGCATCCTCGACCACCAGCAGATAGTCCCGGACCTGCAGCGTTTCCCCTTCACCATACGAGAGCACGAAGCGCACCGCGTCGTCGCGGTCGGGCAAGGGCTCCACCAACAACCCCATGGCAACGACGCGTTCGCCGGTGCGGCTGTGCATATGCAGCAGCCCTCGATGGTCGCCAACCAATGGCCGCAAGGCAGGCGACAGGCCGGCCCCTGGCGCGGCCAGAGGCGCGTGGCTTGCACACGCAACCAGACACAGCGACCAGAGGATCAACCACGGAATCGGCGGCAGCCTGAGCATCGCGAACGAGATACCCCGCGCCACCGGCAGGTTCCACCCTGGCCCCGCGCCACGCACGCTGCAAAGGGGCACCGCAACGCGAAGGGGCGCCGCGGCCCGCGGGTGGTAACCTTCCTGGCCACGCTCCGTCCCGCAACCTCTCGCATGCAGATCCTGCCTCTCCTCCTGGCCACCACCTTCGCCGCCGTGGCCGCGGCGCAATCGCCCCTGACAACCGTCTACACGGGCGGCAACGGCCTGCCCGGCGACAGCGCCGTCTACTTCAACCTCACCGTCACGGTGCCGGTGCTCATGCAGCAGATCGACGTGAGCGCACTGGGTGGTGCCGGCACGAGTGCGATCGAGTTCTGGACAGCGCCTTTGACGTGGGTCGGCAAGGACGCCAATCCAGGCGCCTGGACCCAGCGCGGCAGTTCGCTCGGGATCACCGCCAATCCCGAAGGCACACCAACGCCGGCCCCTCTGCAGGTGCCGTTCTCGCTGCCCGTTGGCAGCTACGGCGTGGCGATCGTCTATCGCGGCACGTTCGGCCCCAGCTACACGATCGGCAACGGTGCCAACCAGACCTACTCGCGCGCGGAGATGACGCTCAGCGCGGGTGCCTCGGGCGGCATCTTCACGGGGGCCACCAACAACCCGCGCGTCTGGAACGGCAGCCTCCACTACACCCCCTCCTCGCCGGGAACGGTGGCCACGAGCACGACCGTCGGTGATGGCTGCGTGGCGCGTCCGGCGACCTTCTACGAGCAGTTTGCGACGTCGCCGGCCTTCGATCTATCCAACAGCGGGCTCACGATGGAACCCGCGATCTCGGGCTACACGGTCGGCGCCTTGCAGGCCAGCTACGTGGCGCCGTCGGTGAGCGCGCAGGTCCTGCCGCTCGGCGACGATGGCCAGACGTCGATCACGCTGTCCTTACCGTTTGCCTACCCCGGTGGCAGCACGACCTCCCTCGTCGTGTGCTCGAACGGCTTTGTTTCGACGGCGAACGGCAACGGCACCAACTACCAACCGACCGGCCAGGGCCTGCTGGCGATGCCGCACACGGTCTATTCGTGCTGGCACGATTATGATCCGACGGCGCCCGGCAGCGGCCAGGTGAAGTTTGAAGAAGCCGGCGGCGTGGCGTTCGTGACGTGGGACGGTGTCTACAGCTACTTCGGTGCCGGGCCCGGAACGGCGCCAAGCACCTTCCAGATGCAGTTCGAGCTCGCCAGCGGCACCGTGCACTACGTGTTCCGCACGATGGACCTCGTCGGCGGCAGCAACTATGGCGACACGCACCTGATCGGTTGGTCGCCGGGCAGCGCGACTCTCGACCCCGGCAGCATGGACCTCAGTGCTGCGCTGCCAGCGACGTTCGTACGCGACGGCGCCGACCTGCTGCCGCTCACGTTGGCGGCCCCGCGCCCGCTCGTGCTGTCGACCATCCAGTTGGCGATCGACAACGTCCCCGCGGGTTCGCCGTTTGGCGCCGTGCTGCTCGGGCTGCAGAACCCCGGTCTCAATCTCACCGCACTCGGCATGCCTGGTTGCTTTCGGTACACGGATGGCCTCGCAACGGAGTTGTTCCTGGCGCCTGGCACCAGCCTCGTGGTGCCGTTTGTGGTGCCAAACGCCGCGGGCCTCACGATCACGGCCCAAGCCGTGGTTCTGGCCCCACAGGCCAATCTGACGCCGCTCGGCGCGATCAGCTCCAACGGCGTACTGCTGCTGCTCGGCAATCAGTGAGGTAGCGCGCGTTAGGTCCTGTTTTGCAGGACCTTCTCGGCGTACGCAGAGTGGCCATCTGGATCGTTTTCGCGAAGCCGCCGACATTGCGCCTTTGGGGCATCGGCACCCCGCCTCGTTTGCGCGGCCACCATGCGTATTCTGCTGCTCGCCTACTACTTCCCCCCGGATGGCGGGCCGGGCGCCCAACGCCCGATCTCGTTCGCGCGGCATCTGCCTGCTTATGGCGTGCAGTGCACGGTGCTCACGCGCAGCCCACCACCCGCGCGCGGCAAGTTTGATCCCGCCGATGCGGCGGTCGAAGCCGAGCTCGCCGCCACGACCCGCATCGTGCGCACCCCGCCGACTGCAGTGAGCCTGTTGGACCTCGGGCGGGCCATGGTCGAGACCGGCCGGGCCCTCTGTGCGGCAGAACGGCCCGATGTCGTGCTCGCCACGATGTCCCCGTTTGGCCTTTGGCAACCTGCTGCGCAGATCGCCGCCGAACACGGCCTTCCCGTCGTGTTCGATCTACGCGATCCGTGGGCGCTCGATGGCGTGCAGGATCATCGTTCGCCATGGCATCTGTACCGCGAACGCCAGGCGATGCGCCGCATGTTGCGCGCCGCCGACGGGGTCGTCGCCAATACGAAGGAAGCCCGCCTCGCGATGTTGCGCTTCGCTCCGGAGCTCGCTCCCGAACGCATCGTGGCGATCACCAACGGCTGGGATGCCGCCGAGTTTGCACCGCCAGCGCCGCGAGTCGAGCCGGGGCCGAAACTGACTCTGTTGCACGCTGGCTCCTTTCTCTGCGAGGAGCTCTACGCGCACGAACGGCCACTGCGACGCTGGCTTGGTTGGTTACGTCGACGCGCAGAACCTATCGACCCCAGTGGTCGGACGCCTCTCCACCTGCTCGCGGCACTACGCCGCTTGCGCAGCCAGGGTGCCGCGGCGGGCCACGAAGTGCGCTTTGCCAACATCGGCATGATCGACGCAGCCCTCGAACGCTGCGTGCGCGAATCGGGGGTTGCGGACGCCGTGGACCTCGTGCCCTACCAGCCGCATGCGCGCCTGCTCGCCGAACTGCGCAGCGCGGACGCCCTGTTCCTCACCCTGCACGGTCTGCCGCCCGGCCATCGTTCGCGCATCGTGCCCGGCAAGACCTACGAGTATCTGGCTTCGGGTCGGCCCATCCTCGCGGGACTGCCCGAGGGCGATGCGCGCGAACTCGTCGGCACGAGCCCACGCGCGTTCCTCGCCGATCCGTGCCAGGCGGAAGCGCTGGCGACCCAGATCGTGGCCCTGCATGCCCAGTGGCGCCGCGGTGACCTGGCGACCGCCGCCGCGCCTCCAGGCCTCGGCTTCTACGAACGGGGTCACCTGACCGGCCAGCTGGCAGAGTTCTTGTCCCACGTGATTCGCAACCTAGGGCGAACTCACGACCCGCGTAAGGCGTAGATCGGGCGTGCTCATAAGACCGTAGGACGCGGGCGCAAAAGGTCTATCTAAGAGCACAGCCTCGCGCGCTCGAACACGCAGGCTAGGAACACCATGTGTGGCATTGCCGGATTGCTCACCGCACAGGTCGGGCGGCCGCCTGCTCGGGACGAACTTCTGCGCATGGCGGCCATGCTGCAGCATCGTGGCCCCGACGGTCACGGGCTGTACCGCGACGACCGCTGCGGTCTTGCTCACACGCGCTTGTCGCTGCTCGACCTGCAGGGTGGCCACCAACCGCTCGCCAACGAAGACGGCAGCCTCTGGCTGGTCGGCAACGGCGAGATCTTCGGCCACGCCGCCCTCCGGCGGCAGCTCGAAGGGCACGGCCATCAGTTCCGCACCAGGAGCGACATCGAGACGATCCTTCACGCTTACGAACAGTGGGGCGAAGGGGCCTGGCAGCACCTCGATGGCCAGTTTGCGTTTGCGCTCTGGGACCGCCCCAGACGCGAATTGTGGCTCGTGCGCGACCACTTCGGGATCCTGCCGCTGCACTTCGCGGTGCGCCCCGATGCGGTGGTCTTTGCCTCGGAGCAGAAGGCGTTGTTCGCCAGCGGCCGCGTGCCAGTCGCTTTCGATGCGAACGGCATCCATCAGGTGTTCTCGCTGTGGGCCTGCATGCCGCCGCGCACGGTGTTTGCGGGCATCGAGCAGGTGATGCCAGGCGAGGCGATCTGCTTTGATTCGACGCTGTCGCGTCGAGCGCGTCGTTACTGGTCGCTACAGCTCCGCACGCCCCGCGACCTCGACGGCAGCTCGCTCGACGTTTCCGCAGCACACTTGCGCGCACCACTGGAAGCAGCCGTGCAATCGCGCCTGCTCGCCGATGTCCCGGTCGGTTGTTACCTGAGCGGCGGCATCGATTCGGCCGTTCTCGCGGCCCTCGCCGTGCGCCACACGCACCAGCTGCAGACCTTTGCGCTGCGCTTCGAGGATCCGGCGTACGACGAAACCGCGGCGCAGCACCGGGTCGTGCAGCACCTCGGCACCCACCATCACGAACTGCTCTGTACGGATCGGATGGTCCGCCAGCACCTGCCCGAAGTGGTCTGGCATTGTGAAACACCGCTGCTGCGCACGGCCCCCGTGCCCATGTTCCTCCTGTCTTCGCTCGTTGCCGAGCACGGCATCAAGTCCGTGCTCACGGGCGAAGGCGCCGACGAACTGCTGGGCGGCTACAGCATCTTCCTGGAGGCCAGCGTGCGGCGCTTCTGGGCCCGAGAACCGCAGTCCAAGACGCGCCCCGCCCTGTTTGCGCGCGTGCACGACTTCCTCGCGGACGGTGGACAGCGCAACCAAGCCATGTGGCAGGCCTTCTACGGCCATCGTCTGCAAGACGTGCGGGATCCATTCCACTCCCACCGCATCCGTTGGCACAACGGCGAATGGGGCACTCGCGTGCTGGCGCGCGAGGTGACCAACACAGCGCCGTCCCTCGAACCCGACGTCGCCAAGACCTTACCGCGCGGCTTTTCACGCTTTCGCGCGCTCGAACGCGCGCAGTCGCTTGAGATCGCGACCTTCCTGTCGCCGTACCTGCTCGCCAGCCAAGGCGACCGCCCAGCG
The DNA here is from genome assembly GCA_020851075.1 of Planctomycetota bacterium. Taxonomy (GTDB): domain Bacteria; phylum Planctomycetota; class UBA1135; order UBA1135; family UBA2386; genus JADZDL01. The sequence continues at coordinate 14,159 of JADZDL010000358.1, forward strand.
CTCGCGCACGGCATCGAAGCACGTTATCCGTTCCTCGATCCAGCCGTCGTGCTTGCGTGCGCAGCCATGCCGCGCGAACACAAGGTACGCGGTTTGCACACCAAACTCGCGCTGCGCCGGCTGGCGACCACGCTGCTGCCACCGGACATCTGCGAACGCCCCAAACGACCCTATCGCGCGCCCACGGCGTCGGCACTGCTCGGGCCAGGCGATTCGGACTACGTCGACGAGCTGCTCGGTGACGCCCGCCTGCGCGACAACCCCCTGCTCGATGCGCAAGCAGCGACGACGCTGGTCGCGAAGGCCCGCCGCCACCACGGCGTCGGTCTCGCCGAACGCGAAGCGATGGCAATCACCGG
>JADZDL010000359.1 GCA_020851075.1 Planctomycetota bacterium
CCCGTCGGCGAGGTCTTCGCCCGCAGCATGCCCGATTGGCCAACCTCCGAAGTCCGCACGCTGCTGGCCAAGTTCGGCCTCGGCTCCAACTTCGTGCAGCGGTCGGCCGCGTCCCTTTCGCCCGGGGAACGCACGCGCGTGGCGCTGGCGCTGCTGCAGGCCCGCGGCACCAATCTGCTGGTGCTCGACGAACCCACCAACCACCTCGATCTCGAAGCCATCGAACAACTCGAACTGGCGCTCGAGGCGTTTCCTGGCACCGTGCTGCTCGTCACGCACGATCGCCGGATGCTCGATACGATGCGCTTCTCGCGGCGCTGGCACGTGGAAGAGGGCAAGGTCACCGAGATCGCGGCGGACTGAGCACTTCTGGCCAGGCTCGACGCGACCACCTCTCACTTCGCATCCGGGTCCTCGACATACCACGTCATGACGCCTTGGTACTGCTCCCAGTTCGCGATCAGCGGCGGCGCCAGGAATGCGCCGTCCCGATTTGCCGACACCGTGAGCAATAGCCGGCGCGGGCCCTGCGGCGTCTGCCGCACGCCTGTGCCGGTGGCGCAGCACGTGAACTGGTAGTTGAGCGGTTTCTCCGGCGCGACCTTCACGATGTCGCCGTCGAGTGTGTAGCGGCCGGCGTGGTTCGTGGAGCCGCCCTGGTTGCCAAACTGCGGGTGCGACGAGTAGTACGAGAACGCGTACTCGTAGGTGCCGTCCGGACGCAGGTAGAAGTGCCCGCCGGAGGCTGTGACCGCCGCGCCCGCGAACGCGCCGGTGTTCGAGTTCACATAGGTGCCACCATAGGCGCTGCTCGATTCGAGCCACTTCCCGCACAGTTCCGCGGGCGTGAAGTAGCCACCGGCTGGATACGGCGGCGTGCCCTTCGTCGGGCGGATCGAATCGAGCAGGGCCGCGAGCGGGAACGACAGCGCCTTCAGCGCGGCGCCTTCCTTGAACATGTCCATGCCGAGCCCCGGATCGCGCGGTTCGACCAGCGCTACAAATGGCTGGTAGCGGCCGCCGCCGAGGTCGACGAGCCAGAGGCCGCCGTAGGTCTTCGGCTCACGATTCTGGTCGGGGCCACCCGGGCGCGCGAAGAAGCGGCCCATGTAGAGCACGACCAGTTTGCTCTGCAGCCGCGAACGGTAGTGCGCGACGGTGTCGCCGAGGTCAAACGCCGCGAACTGCTCGCGCCAGGTGCGTTCAAACAGCGCGGTAGCGCCTTGGGTCGCAGTGAGGATCGGCAGCACGCCGATCGTCGCCTGGTGGCTCGCGTCGTTGTTCGCGTCGAGACGGCCCTGGTCGTCGACGTCGCCGAGGGAGGCGCGAAAGATCACGTTGCCCTGCTGCGTCGTGCGGGTCCAGCCGGGAGGATCCGTGTAGCTGACGCCGGGCACCGACGCGCCAGCTGGCGAGTTGGCCGGCGCCGAGGTCGGTTCGGCGGGTTTCGCCGGCTGGCCGCGCACGACGAGGCCGGTATCGCCGATCTCGACCCGCTCCACGGGCACGCCGAGCAGGGACTCAAACACCACCGCCGCGAGTTTGCGGATCGGCGCCCGTTGCGCGTCGTCCGCCGCGGTTTCGAGCAGGGTCGCAACCACCATCGGATAGCCGATGCAGAACTCCCAGACCCGCTGCTTCTCGGTGTCGCGCATCGCCCCCACTTCGGCAGTGGCCAGATGCATGGCGACCTGCGCGTGCAGGCGATCCTGCTGCACTTCGCTGAGTTCGACGTTGCGAGCGACCTGCCATAGCTGCGCCACAAACAGGGCCGCCGCCACCCCGACGTCGCGATCGGCGCCCTCGGCTTGCCCTGCCATCGCCTCGCGGGCCGCGTCGGCGCCCAGCGTCAGCACTTCCTTCAGGGTCTCGCGTTGCTCGTCGTCGCTGCCCAGCAGCTGGGCGAGGTCGTAGAGCAGCACCCAGCGTTGTTTGGGGCGAAACGCGAGTTCGGGCCGCAGCAGCTCCTTCGGCGGCAACGGCGCCGGTTGTTTGCCAGTGGTGGCCGGCGGGCGCACAACGGCGAGTTCGCGCAGACGGGCCTTCAGCGGCGAATCGGGCAACACCGCCGTCGGGTTCTCGGCAACCTGCTCTGGCGTCTGCGCCGGCAGCAGTGAGGGAACGGCGACGAGGCAGAGCAACAGCAGCAGAGGGCGGAGCATGGTCGGAAGAGCTCTTCAGGTAAGGCGATGGTGCGGCACCTGCTGCGCCGCGCCGAGCAGGCTGTAGCCGCGTCACAACCGTAACCATCCTGCCGCGGCATCTCTATCGACCGAGCGCCAAACCCCTGACCACCCAATCTGGCAGCTCCGCAGCCTGCCCAGGCTCATTTCAGAAGCAACTGCCTGGCTTCCGCATGGTCCGGCGCCAGTTCCAATACACGTTGCAACGTGGCCGTCGCTTCCGCCATACCAAGTCCACGCTGGGCCTTCGCCTTCAGCATCAAGACCGTAATCGAGCGGTCGTAGATGACGAGCGCACGTTCGGCGGCATCGAGTGCTTCGGCAAATCGTGATTGTACGATCGCCATCTGCGCCCGCACGACCAACAACTGCTGCCGCTCCGGGGACATCGGCGGCGTAAAGGCGAGGCCGCGTTCGAATGTTTCCCGCGCTGCGTCAAATTCCTCGGCCTGCATGAGGAAGAGGTGTTCGGCCACGTAGGGCTGCGCGAAATTGGCATCGAGCGCGATGGCCTGCCGAGTGGCCGCGCGCGAACGTTCCGGATCGCTTCCCGACCAGGCGAGACCAATGTGGAACCAGGCCAGCGCGGAGGCGGGAAACAGCATTTCGAGTGCCATCGCGGCGCGCTGGCAATCGCCGCGCGACTCCGCGTGATTGGCGGTGCAGACCACGAGGCGATTCAAATAGGTTTCGTTGGCGCCCGGCATCATGTAGATCGCCTGCCGGATCGCATCCCGCGCCCTTTCCTCCGCGGCTGGTTTGCCATCCGAATCCGCCGCCACCGACGTGAGGTAGGCTTCGAGCGCACTGCGCGGCGCCTCGAACTTCGCCTCCAAGGCCACCGCCTCCGGCTCACGTTTGGCAATGCGCAGCACCATGGCGCGCACGCGGGCCAAGGCACGCGGCTGCTCGTCCTCGGCCGGCGCGGCATCGAGCAAGGTGAGCGCGTCGTCGACCCGGGCGTTCTGGGCGAGACTGATCGCCAAGGTGGCCCGCATGCCCGTGACGCGCGGATCACTCGCCAACACCGTGCGCAACTCAGCCTCGACCGCGCCGAGACGGATCAAGCCCGACGACAAGTCGCGCACGAGCTCCGCGCGGCGACGCTCCGCGAGCACCGTGTCCCCTGCCTGGAGCCGTCCACGCTGCGCCACGAGATAACCGGCGAGGCCCGCCGAACCGAGCAGCGCGAGCAGCAGACCGACCACCAGGGCCGCGGCCCGCGGTTGCCGTCTTGCCCAGCGCCACAGCCGTCCCGACCAACCGAGCGGCCGTGCGGCAATCGGTCGGCCATTGAGGTAGGCCGCCAGATCGGCAGCGAAATCGAACGCCGTCGCGTACCGCCGTTGTGGCTCCTTGGCCAGAGCCGTGGCGAGCACCACCTGCAGGTCGGTAGGGAGCTTGCGCCAGCAACGATCCGGCTCCTGGCTCAGGATCGCGCGATACAACGCTTCGCGGGTAGGTTCGCGAAACGGCGCGCGCAACAACAGCGCCTCGTAGAGCACCACACCGAGCGCCCAGACGTCACTGCGCGCGTCGGCGGGCAGACCTTCGATCTGCTCGGGCGCCATGTAGGCCGGTGTGCCGAACACATCGCCAGTGCGCGTGAGGGCCGGGGCTTGCCCATCCAATTCGCGCGCGATACCAAAGTCGAGCACCACGATCTGCCCATCCGGCGTCAGCATCAGATTGCCTGGTTTCACGTCGCGGTGCACGACGCCAGCCACGTGGGCCGCGTGCAGCGCTCGCGCCGCCTGCTCGACGAGACCGATCGCAAACGCGTGGTCCAACGCACCCTGGCCAGCCCGCGCGCGTTCGATGCGCTGCTGCAGCGACTCGCCGGGCACGAGGCGCATCGCCACGAACGGCTGGTCGGCCTCGAGATCGACGTCGTAGACGGTGCACAAGCCCGGGTGTTCGAGCCGGGACGTCAATGCAGCCTCGCGTCGGAATCGAGCCAACGCCGCCGCGGAGAGGCCACCGGCCGGCAACAGTTTGAGCGCCACCGTTCGGCCGACGCGCGTATCCAGCGCCTTCCACACCGCACCCTGCCCACCACGCCCCAACTCACTCACGAGTTCGTAGGCACCGATTCGCTGGCCACCTTGGGCCTCCAGACAGCCACCAGCCACCATCGGCAACAATTCGGCAATGGTCACCGATCCGGGTGGCGTGAGGTATTCGGCCGGCGAATGAGCCGCCAACAGCCGTTCGACCTCGGCGCGCGCCTCCTGCTCGCCTCGGAGCGCAGTCTCCAGAAGGGCGGCACGGGCCTCGCCTTCGAGTTCCACCGCCTGTTCGAAGATGGCGCGAGCGCGCTGCCAGACCTCGGGTTTCATGCTTGGCGCCAATTGCACACCAACGTGGCGTCGCGGGCAAACGCGGCAAAGTGGGAGAAGGTAGTCAGGAGGACCAACATCGGAACGCCTGGGTTCCATGGGAAGAACGAGATTGCGAGCTGCCACCCGTCAAAGATCCGCGCGAGAGCCGTGCGGGCCGCCGCCAGCCGGCAGATTCTCCACGAACGCCCACGCCCTCTCGATTGCCCCAGTCTTCCCGGTAGCCTACCGCCATGGCTGACAAAGCACCGAGCCTCTGGTCCATGGTCCTGGTACCGGCGGTCCTCACCCTCATCGTCTCGATCGTGCGCCTGGTCGGCGAACTGCAGGGCTGGAACGACATGCTGTTTGGCAACCAGGCCCCTGGACCAGAAAGCAAACCTGCGCTCATCGCGATCATCTGGCTAGCGCCCATCTACGGCTGCTGGTTTGGCTGGAAGCTGCGCAAGAGCACCGGTGGCCCCCGGAGCCTCGGCAAGGCCTCCCTGCTGTTTGTGATCGGAACCGCAATCATGATCGGCGGCATGGCTGGACTCGTCACCTCCGGCCTGCTCGTGATGCCGTCGGCAGAGGCGCCCGGCCCCGTCGTCGGCATGAACTACTTCCTCGGACTCATGGGCATCAGTGCCCTCGTCATGATCGCGGCCTGGCCACGACTCGCCTCGACGCTGATTGTGTATGGGATCCTGGCTCGCCTGCCAGTCGTCGCCATCACCTACGTGGCCATCGAGAAGGCATGGGATACACACCACACCAAATTGGTGCCCGGTCTGATCCTGCCCGCAGGCGACAGCAAGTTCCTGGCGCTGGCGATGCCGCAGGTGACGTTCTGGATCGTAGGCACCTTGATGCTCGGCGGTCTGTTTGGTTGCCTCGGGGCGCTGTTGGCGGGAAACCGGTCGAAGTGACAACCCGGCTACCGACCCAACGAAGCACCGTTTCGGCGTAGTCCGCGGGAAGATCAGGGGTGCGGCGCGGTCTCAGTGGCCCTCAAAGGAGTCACTGATGCGAAACGCCACCCGTTGCCTGCTCTCGTTGTTCCTGGTCTCGGCCCTGATGCCCCATGGCATGGCGCAAGCCGCCACGGGCCAGGTGCCCACGACGACGCCCAAAACCGCGACGGCAGCGACCTTCGTGCTCGAAGCCGGCGACGTGAAGATCGCCGACCTCATCGACCGCGCCGCGGCGTTCCTGCAATGGAACATCCTGGTCAACCCCCAAGAACTGGCCAACAGCGGCATGGGGCCGGGCATCTTCCGATTGCAGCAGCGCGTCGAAACCAATGCCCAGGGCTGCCACGAACTGCTCGCTTCCCTGCTCTGCGCCAACGGTTTTGCCCTGACCAACCTCGACGAAGGCAAGCACCTCTATGAGGTGGTTTCGATGAACGGCCCACGCAGTCGGGAGATCACCAGCCGCGCCCCGCATCGCTCTGCCGAAGAGGTCCTCGCGCGCCCGGAACTGCGCATGGCCGTGATCACGGTCGTGCAACTGCAGCACATCAACGCCACGATCGCGACCAACGCGCTGCGCCCATTCTTCGCGAGCACTGGGACACCGGGAGGCTCGTCACTGACCCTCGGCAACGTCGGCAACAACACGGGCATGCTGCTGAGCGGCATGCAGGATCAAGTCGCCAATGCCATTCGCATGCTGCGCCTCGTCGACACGCCGCCGGCGGTACCGCCCGCCCAAGGCCTCGCCGACCAGATCGAAGCCCTGCAGGATCGGATTGCCAGACTCGAGAAGGCACTCGAGAAGATGACCGAGAAGAAGTGAGTCGCAGCGTCGCGCGGGACTGCTACTTTGCCAGCACCCCGCATGACCACGACCACCCTTGCCCCGGCGCCCGAGAGTGCGCCCACGCCGGAGCCGAGCGGCAACCGCCCAATCCGCTGGCGACGCGCGCTGCTGCTCGCGGCGCTGGCGCCCTTCGCATTCGCGCTGCAATGGCTCGCTGGGCAGGATCCCGAGTGGACCGAACAACACTACTCACGCGGCATCTATCCCTGGATCCAGCAAGTCCTATCCTCGATCGCAACCTGGTCCCCCATTGCGATCGGTGAGTCGCTCCTGTTGCTCGCGGTAGCCCATGTGCTCTTCCACACGGCCCGCGGTCTGGTTGCCTGCGCGCGGCGACGCCGGCACTGGCGCAATCTGCTGCTGCGCGGCCTCCTGCAGGCGGCAAGCGCGTTTGGCGTGTTGTTCCTGCTGTTCCAATTGCTCTGGGGCATCAATCACGCACGCCTGCCCTTCGCCACGCAGATCAACCTCAAGCCCGTCGCCGTCGAACCCTCGCGCCTCGCGCGGCTTGCCAAACTCCTGGCCGAACGGGCCGCCGCCATCCGCCCAGCCGGACTCGATCGCACCAAGCCCTTCCTTCGCGCCGACTGGCGCAATTCGGTAGGCGATGCCTACGACGTCGTCGGCGCCGATCTGCCAGTGCTCGCGGGCCCGCGCCCGGCGATCCACGGCGCCTGGATCTCGCGACTGATGACGCTCGGCTCCATCACCGGCATCTATTCGCCATTCACGGGCGAACCCAACATCAACATCGACGTGCCCGAGCTCGTGCAGCCGTTCGTCGCCTGCCACGAGGTGGCCCACCTGCGCGGTTACGCGCGCGAAGACGAAGCGGACTTCATTGCCTACTACGTCGGCTCGCGGTCCAAGGACCCGCACCTCGCGTACTCGTGCGAATTGCTGGCCTATCGCATCGCCAAGGCTCATCTCAAATACGCCAACCTCGCCGCCGCGATCCATGTGCAGATCGAGACCTCGGTCGACGTCAACGCCGACAACCGCAGCATCGATGTGTTCTGGGATGGCCAGCCCAAGACCGCAACCCGCATCCTCACGACGATCACCGAGACCACCAACGATCTCTACTTGAAGAGTTCGGGCCACAAAGAAGGGGTGCGCAGCTACGGACGGATGGTGGATCTGTTGATCGCCTACTACGGCGTCTGATCGCGCACACCGCCGCGACTCACCGCGCGGGCTGCACGGCGATCCGAATCGGCTCGCGTGATGCCGCCAACGACTCCACCTCGAAGCTGCCCACGAACCGCGCGCCTTGGTCGGTCGCGAGCTCGAGTTTCCAGGTGCCCTTGCAGAACGCCGGCATGGTGCGGAATGGCAACTCCTCGCGCGGATCGAACGTGCCGCGGTCGTATTCGTGACCGTCGGGCGAACGCAACAGGTACTCAATGGACTTCGGTTCGCCCCAGGCGGGAGTGGGCGTTGGGAACTCGATCCGGCGGCGCACTCCAGGCTGCAGAACGACTTCGAGCAGCGAAGATTCCCCGTCGCGCACATCCACCTCACCACTGGCCCAAAGGGAATCCGCTTCGAGCACACGCCAGCGGTAGTGACCAACCGGCCACTCATGAAACCGCCCATCGCGCGGCGGGGCAAAGTGCTCGCAACCCTCGGCGTCGAACAGGTACACATTCGCATCTCGCGGCACCACACCATCCGCACGGGCAACCCGGATCTGCAGCAGCCCCTCTCGCGGCAGCGACAAGGCGCCAACCTCGCGCACTTCGTGCGACTGCACGGCCCGCGCCGGAAAGCGCCCTCCCGCCGAACCGCGCCCGGCACGATGCACCTCGAGGACCCAATCGCCCGCCGGCACGCGCTCGAAACGGAAGCGCCCCGCTTCGAGCCGCTGCCGGTACAGATACCCATCCCCTTGGTCACGCACCTCGATCATGCCATCGAGCAACGGTGCGCCGTCGAGCCCAAGCACCCGGCCTGTGAGCACCGCACTCGGCTGCTCATCCACGGGAATTACGATCGTCGTCTCGATCCCGGAAACCAGGTCCGTAGGCACCGGCCAGGACATGAGCGTGTGAATGGCGCCGGGCGGGGCGAGCCACAGCGAGGCCCCGGCGTCCGTGCCCTGGTAGATCGTGACCCGACCCAAGCTGTTGGTGCGCTCCGCATCCCCAACAACCGCGCGCAGCGAAACCTGCCACCCCTCGAGCGGAACCGCATTCTCATCGACGAAGCGCAAGCACCACGATCGCAACCGCGGCACGGTGATCACAACCTCGCCGTCGACGCCAGCCACACGTTCCAGCGTCTGCGGCGCGAAGCCTTCGCCCTCGACGCGCAACCAGAGCGGCCCTGCCGCCAACCGCTGCACCGCGAAACGACCCTCGGCATCTGTCTGCCGCAGCACGTTGCTCATCCTCACCGAAGCGCCGGCTACCGGTGCCCCGTCCTGATCCACGACCTTGCCAAACAAGGCGACCGCCGCCGCGAGTTCGCAGCGCACCGGCACAAGCTTGCCAGCAGTTGTGGTGATATACCGCTCCAAGGGTGCAAACCCTTTTGCGGCAACCACCAAGAGCATCTCCTCGGCCGGCAGGTCCACCGCCCGGAAGCGGCCAGAAGCGTCGGTTCGAAGGTGCTGCGAAGCGGCCGATTCCATGAGCCAGCCACCCGGATCCGTCCACTGCCCACGATGCTTCGGTTCCCCGATCTCGATTGCGGCATCGACCACCGGCTGGCCGCGCGAATCGACGACGAGGCCCTCGACTGTGGCACCCGGCCCCGGCAACACCAATTCGATCTCACGAAGGCCGACACAGCTGCGCGACGGGGACGGTGCAAAGCCCGGCAACCTCGCGCCAAGCAACAGGAACCGGCCGGCGATCGGCACATCGAACCAACCCATGGCATCCGCGGTGCCGATGGGCTGCGAACGAACCCGCCCCTGCGAAGCCACCACGAGGGTCGCCCCACCGGCCGCGCGCCCATCCGCGTGCACGACACGACCGCGCACCCGAGTCAGCGGGGCCTGCCTGGCATCGATCGAGATCTCGACGGTAGCAAGCTCGCCAGCGACCACTTCTGCAGCCGTTTCCAGGCCGCCGAGCGATTGCACCGTCCACCCGCCCGGCGTAATGCCCTCGATCGTGCACGCGCCATCCGGACCGGTTGCCGAAGCTCGGAACTCGAGGGCCTCGTCGACATCCACACGAACGGGAACGACCCGCAGGGGCACGTTCGGCACCGGCAGGCCAGACTCCTGGTACGCAAGGTGAATGCGGAGCGCCCCAGTCGGCGCGGTCCCCAGTTCTGGCGCGGCCGCGGCAACCGGCACAGCAACCCTCTGCTGGCCGTTCGCTAGCGGCGCAGGCGGCGACTCCACTGTCGACCCGGATTGGACGGTGGCGGCCACGATCTCCGCACCTGGCTCGGCACCCGCCGGTGCCTGCACCCGCAAGAACGGCTCCGAAACCGCCCATCCGACCGCCAGCACGATTGCGACCATGGCAGCAACGAGGAGCTTCTTCAAGAGCAGGAACCCGGTGCCGGCCCCCACACTGCTCAACACCGCCGTTCGCACCGCCGCGAGACCACGCGACGGCAGCGCCGCCAGCATCATCGCCAATAGCCCCGCCGGCATCACGCCGCGCAGCGCCTTCACGGCCCGATGCAAACGCATGCGCACGGTGCCTGGCGGCACGCCGAGCACTTCCGCGACCTCGGCAGGCGACAGGCCGTGCTCGAGTTGCAGCAGCAGGACCTGCCGCTGGTCCTGGGGCAGACGATCAATGTGCTCGCGCAGCTTGCCGACCAGTTCGTGGCGCTCGTTCGCGGTCACGGGCGACCCTTCGTCGAGCACGAGCTCCGGCTCGGGCAAATGCGCTTCGCGGCGGCGGGCACGACGTTCGCCGAGCTTGCGGCATTGCATGGTGAGGATGCCACCGAGCCACGGTTGCAGAGGTCGCGTGGAGTCCCACAGCTTGGCCCGATCGAGCGCAACCACGAACGTCGCCTGCAGCGCATCTTCTGCATCGGCCGGATTGCCGCATAGGTGCAACGCCAGCGACAGCAGTTGGGGGCTTGTACGATCGAACAGTTCGCCGAGCGCGAGCGGGTCGCCGGTCGCGCGAAAGCGGGCAAACAGCTGTTCGTGGCTCAAGTTCATGCTGCCGCTGTTCCCGCGGGGAAGTGCCCGCGTCACCGGATTTCGGCGATTGCATCGAACACGGTTCCTCAGCGCACGGCGAGCCTACCAGAAGGCGTGCAGCCGGCCTGGTCGTCGATCTACGTTCAGCGCACGGTTGCGAGCATGCGACCGTCGTCGCCATCGATCTCGTGGGCGCCCCCACCGAGCAGATGTGGTTCGTGCCCGACGGCGATGGCGTGATCACCCTGCCGGCGAACTGCGCGAAAATCGACCGAGCAGTTGTTCGTCGTGGTGCCGGGCGGTCGGTCGGTGAAACTGGCGCCACGGATCCGCGCGCTGCCGCTAGCAGCGTGCAGCAGGAATTGGCAGGACTCAGACGGAACCCGACCGACGCCGAGCCTGAGCCATCACCGAATCCGGATCGAAACTGCGTCGCTCGCCGCAAACCCCAACACGTTGCCACCCGACGTCGATGCCGACTGGCCAAACACCTCGTAACCGTTCAAAGCCGCGTTGACGGGCACTGGA
>JADZDL010000360.1 GCA_020851075.1 Planctomycetota bacterium
CGAGGGGGGGGCGTCGACGCTCATGCCGATAGGTCGACTTATCCGCCACTTTCGGCATGTCATCGACACGGGCTACGATGTGACCCTGGCGACGCAAGTGACTTACCCGCTTACGTTTGATCGTGGTCGAGCACAGCGTGAGCGTGTTGCATTGGCTCGCATCGGTGATCCATTCATCGATGCGCTCTCCGAGTATGTCAATTGGGACGACCGCGGCGTTGTGGCAGCGATGTGGCGTTACCGTCCGACGGCGCGCTACTCGAAGCCTGCGGAGGTTGCGTTTCACTTCGAGTTTGTGGTGGAGTGTCCGACGGAGGAGGCGGTCGAGGTGTTGCCGGTCGGCGTCTTGGGGGCTGCCAGCGCGATCGGCCGGCAAGCAGACTGGCTCTTCCCTCCGTTCACGATCTCGGTGTGGCTGGACCAAGACCTCGAGCCAGTAGTCGCAGAATCATCGAAGGCAATCGTCCTCGAAGAAGGCTACTCGAACAAGTTGGGGATCGACGGCGGGCGGGACTTCAACCTGAACTCGGAGCGGTGGGCTGCGCTGGATGCCACTTTTCCCCGATCCGACTGGTCGCGGTGGGTCGAACGGGCGCGTGCGACGGCAGAAGAGGTGGTGCGGGTTACGCCAGGGTGGTTGAGTTCGATCGCCGATCGCCTTGAAACCGCTCGTCGAGCAGAGGTCGATCGCGCCGCTCAGGCTGCTAGCCGATTGGCCTTTCTCACCGGTGCGCACAAGGAACAAGAGGCGGTGCGGGCCGCAGTCGATGCGGCCGTGGTTGCCGCACTGCTACGTGGGGTTGAAGACCCTTCGCTCCGACTCGACTCTGTCAGTGCGGTCTTCCTGGCGAACTGGCATCCCTTCAGCGACGTCGACGAATGAGTGACCACGCGGCCATCGTCGACCTACTTTCGGGTTGGCCCCATGAGCGCCCCAAGGACGTTGGACTTGACGGACCGTGTGCACATCGCATCTGGCTTGCTCTCCGTGCGCTGAAAGATGAACCGGGCGACGTCGGGGTTGGCGACCTTGCCGGGCTGATCGCCCACTGGCTGATTCGCGAATCGTGCGCGGGGCGCGGCGACCGGTTGCGTGTTCCGCAGAACGAGCGCTGGCCAAGCGAGGAGCGGTGGGCTGCGGCTGGGCTGACCGTCGTTACTCGAGGCCAAGGGGAGTTCGTTCTGGCCCCTGGTAAGTCCTGGGAGCCACACTGGCTGGAGGGGGCGCTGGGGAACCCGCCGCTCGATGCGGTCTTCCGCGAAACACGGCGTCGGACTGTTCATCAGGTTGACCAACCGGTGGCCGACACCTGTCTTGCCGACGCACTTGGGCAGAGATTCGCGCGCTTCACTTGTCCCGGTCAGCGGCAGGCAATCCGGGCCGCGTTCCTGTTGCCACCCGGGGGGACTTTGCTCGTGGTGCTGCCGACAGGAGCCGGCAAGAGCCTCGTGGGGGTCGCGCCTGCACTGCTGAACTGGCCCGCCCGGGGGACGACGCTTGTCGTGGTGCCGACCGTTGCGTTGGCCTTCGATCAGGCGCACCAAGTGCAAGAGATGCTCACCCGACTTGGAGCGAGTCCTTCGCTACCCCTGGCGTGGCATGCTGACTTGCCCGAACCGGACCGTGCGGCGGTGAAGCGGGCGATCCGTGACGGGACGCAGTCGGTGCTCTTCGCTTCGCCGGAGGCAGTGATGCAGTCGCTTTCCCCGGCGTTGTTCGACGCGGCTGCAGCGGGGTTGTTGCGGGCATTGGTGATCGATGAGGCGCATCTCGTAGCCCAGTGGGGCAACGACTTCCGACCTGAGTTCCAGTCACTTGCTGGGCTGCGCGATCAGTTGCTCAAGACGTGTCCAAGTGAAGCACAGTTGCGCACGTTGCTGTTAACAGCAACACTCACCCAGGAGTCGTTCTCCACACTGCGCACCCTGTTCGGTGACGTGGAGATCGTGTCCGCAGTTCACCTTAGGCCGGAGCCATCCTACTGGGTGAAACACGCCGCAACTTGGGAAGAGCAGCGGCAATTCGTGCTGGAGACCTGCCGACGAGTGCCGCGGCCGTTCCTCCTCTACGTAACGCAACGAAAGCACGCGGAAGAATGGGAAGGACTACTCCGGGAAGACGGGATGATGCGCGTCCGTCACGTCCATGGGGCCAGCCGTGATCGCGATGAAGTGCTGAAGTTGTGGCGAAAGAACGATATCGACGCTGTTGTGGCGACCTCAGCGTTCGGACTGGGAATGGACAAGGGCGATGTGCGCGCAGTCATCCACGCTTGTGTCCCGGAGACGGTGGACCGCTACTACCAAGAGGTCGGCCGCGGAGGGCGTGACGGTAGTGCGTGCTTGTCAATTGTTGTATACACCGACGCGAACATGAAGGAGGCCGAGAGGCTAAATCGAGAGCGGGTAATCACCACGGGCCTCGGGCTGAAGCGATGGGAAGCGATGTTTGCGACGCGGGCGCAGGGCAGCGAGAGGGGCGAGGTGTTTGAGGTGGATTTGCGCGCGAAGCGGCCAGGGCAGACGCAGGACAATGACGCGAACGTGGGTTGGAATCTGCAGACCCTGA
>JADZDL010000361.1 GCA_020851075.1 Planctomycetota bacterium
GAGGTGACCAACACAGCGCCGTCCCTCGAACCCGACGTCGCCAAGACCTTACCGCGCGGCTTTTCACGCTTTCGCGCGCTCGAACGCGCGCAGTCGCTTGAGAACGCGACCTTCCTGTCGCCGTACCTGCTCGCCAGCCAAGGCGACCGCCCAGCGCTCGCGCACGGCATCGAAGCACGTTATCCGTTCCTCGCTCCAGCCGTCGTGCTTGCGTGCGCAGCCATGCCGCGCGAACACAAGGTACGCGGTTTGCACACCAAACTCGCGCTGCGCCGGTTGGCGACCACGCTGCTGCCACCAGATATCTGCGAACGCCCCAAACGACCCTATCGTGCGCCCACGGCGTCGGCACTGCTCGGGACAGGCGATTCGGACTACGTCGACGAGCTGCTCGGTGACGCCCGCCTGCGCGCTAACCCCCTGCTCGATGCGCAAGCAGCGACGACGCTGGTCGCGAAGGCCCGCCGCCACCACGGCGTCGGTCTCGCCGAACGCGAAGCGATGGCAATCACCGGGATCCTCACGCTGCAGCTGCTGATCGACCACTTCGAGAACCGTTTCCAGGACCATCTGCGAGCTGCGCAGCAACGCCTGGAGCGCACCACGACGAGCATCGACGTGGATGCCACCCTGGCCCCGAGCACCCCATGAACAACGCCCTGCAGCAGCCGTTCTCCCGCGACGTGCTCACGATCGACCCCAGCGCCACCGCGCTATCGATCGAAGCCTGGTTGCGCACCACGGTCGCGCGCACCCTGCACCGCCGCGGCGCCATTGTCGCGGTCAGTGGCGGAGTGGATTCCGCCGTCTGCGCCGCCCTTGCCCAACGCGCACTCGGTTCGCAACGTGTGCACACCCTGTTCCTTCCTGGGCAGAACTCGACCCCGCAGAGCCGGCAACGCGCCCGCGAACTCTGCGCCGGTCTCGACCTACCACTCGAAGAACAGGACATCGCGCCGGCGTTGCAGTCCCTCGGTTGTTACACAATGCGCGATGCTGCGATCGCCCGTGTATTCCCCGACTACCGCCCCGGGCAGCGTTACAAGATCACGATCGCGTCTGGCATGCTCGAACGTGATCGCGCGAACGTCTTTGATCTTGTGTTAGAGGGCCAGGGTGGCCAATTGCAGCGCGCGCGTTTGCCGCTCGACAGTTATCTCGAACTCGTCGCGGCCACCAACATGAAGCAGCGCATGCGGAAGCTGCTCGAATACCGCGCCGCCGAAGCACGCAACTACGCGGTGATCGGCACGCCCAATCGGCTGGAGTTTGAGCAGGGGTTCTTTGTGCGCGGTGGTGACGGGCTCGCCGACTGCAAGCCGATCGCGCACCTCTACAAGACGCAGGTCTATGCGCTGGCGGAGTATCTCGGTGTGCCTGCGTCGATTCGCGCCGAGCAACCGAGCACTGATACGTACTCGCTGCCACAAACCCAGGAGGAGTTCTTCTTCGCCCTCCCCTACGCAACGCTGGACCTCCTGCTGTTTGCGCATCGCCATGCCGTGCCGATCGCCGAAGTCGCCGCCGTCATGCAGATGCTGCCCGAACAGGTCGAACGCGCCTTCCGCGATATTGAGTTGAAGAAGCAGCACGCACAGCGACTTCACCAACCCGCCCTGCTTTGCGAGGCCGTCGAATGACCCTCAACTCGCGCCCGCACCCGATCCCCCCCACGGCCCGCTTGCCGCGCCACCAACGACCGCGCACGGTGCCCTTCGTGAGCCGCGCCCTGGTCGCACTCTATCGCCTGCCGTCCTGGCGCGGCCGGCAACTGATCCGTTGGCTGCTCTACAAACTCGAGGGCGGTTCGGTGTATTCGATCTCGCTGCGGCGCATCATGCAGAGCCACTTCGGTATCGAAGTCGGCATGTATACGCACGGAGGTTGGATCACGCCCTTCCACCTCGACGAAGGCACCGTCGTCGGTCGTTATTGCTCGATCGCGGACACCGCGCGCACCATCACCCACAACCACCCGATCACCACGCGGTCGACGAGTGGCCTGTTCTTCCATCCGTACTTCGGACTCGTAAAGAAGAACCCGGTCCCCCACACGCGCCTCGTGATCGGCAACGACGTCTGGCTCGGCCACAACTCCGTCGTATTGCCGACCGTGCACAGCATCGGCGATGGCGCCGTGATCGGCGCCGGCGCAGTCGTGCACAAGGACGTGCCGCCCTACGCCATCGTCATGGGCCATCCTGCGCGCGTGATCGGCTACCGCTTTGACGAAGCGCGCATCCAGGAATTGCTCGCGTCGCGCTGGTGGGAGAAGCCCCTCGAACAACTCGTGCCCGATCTCGAGTCGTTCCTGCATCCGTTGGCAGATGCGCAGACCGCCGCCTCGCCGACACCTTGCCGCAACGAGGGTTAGCCGCCCCGCAAGACGATATCTGCACGCCGGACCTTGCCAGTCGAGGTCTTCGGCAGGTCGTCGTGGAACTCCACCCGCTGCGGCACCTTGAAGTCCTCCAGCCGCGCGCGGCAATGGCGCAGCACCTCGCGCTCGGTGAGCGTTGGCGCAGTGCGCACGATGACGGCCACCACAGCCTGCCCAAACACCTCATCGGGGACTCCGACGACAACGGCTTCCTGCACCCCTTCGAGTTCGTGCAATACGTTCTCGACCTCCTTCGGGGCCACCTTCTCGCCGCGGCACTTCAGGATGTCGTCCTTGCGACCAACGAAGTAGTGAAACCCGTGCTCATCACGCCGGAACAAGTCGCCGCTGTAACAGACCCGTTCCCCCGGCAGTGGTCCTTCGCGAAAGCGCGCCGCAGTGGCTTCCGGCGCATGCCAATAACCACTCATGACGTGACCACCGCGCACCACGAGTTCGCCCACTTCGTGCGGCGGCAGTCGCTCGCCCCGATCGTTCTCGATCCACACCTCCGTGCCGGGAATGGCGATGCCGACCGATCCTGGGCGCTGCCCAAGCTCTTCGGGTGGCAGATACAGGGTGCGTTTGGTCTCCGTGAGGCCATACATCGAATAGATGGCGACGCCAGGGAACTTCTGCTGCAGGCGCTCGATGTGGGAAGTTGGCAACGCGGCAGCGGTGTTCGTGAGGTAGCGCAAAGCCGACAAGTCATAGGAAGACAGGTCCAACGGCAGCAACCTCGCAAACATGGTCGGCACACCCGGAAAGCCGGTAACCCGCTCTTCGGCCATGCGCTGCAGACAATCGGCCGGATAGGCAAAGGAACGTTCGAGCACGAGGGTTCCACCGCTCCGGAACGTCATGAGCAATTGGTAGAGCCCGTAGTCAAACGCAAGCGGCAGCGCACAAAGTACGACATCGTGCTCGGTGCCATGCAGATACGCCAAGATCGAAGCCGAGGCGAACACCACCTGATGGTGCGCACACATGACGCCCTTCGCTTCGCCCGTACTGCCCGAGGTATAGATCAGGCACGCGAGGTCGCGATCGATGCAACCACTCGCCAACGGCCCCTCCTCGGCGTGTTCTAGGCATTGGGACCATTCCAGAAAGCGTGGGGAAGCCGGCGGCGGCTCTTCCCCACCAACCACCACGACCAACTCGAGGGTACCCAGCGTCGCCAACTCCGCGGCGGCATGTCGAGCCTTGGCAGCGGTCGTGACGAGCACCTTGCCGCCACAGTTGTTCACCACCTGCGCCAGCTGGTGCGGCTTGCTGGCGTCGTTGACGAATACGAAGACAGCACCGGCCTTCAGGACCGCGAAGATCGCGATCACCATCTCCGCCAGATTGGGGCCCCAGAGCACGACACGGTCACCGCGCTGCACGCCCTTCGCGCGCAGGGCATTGGCAACGCGGTTGCTGGCGGCATCGAGCGCCGCATAGGTAAACCGCTGCCCACCGCAGACGAGGGCCACCTTCTGCGGCAGCCGTTGCGCACTGTGCTCCAGGAACTCGTGCACGAGCAGCATCGGGCAACCCCTTCCTTCAGCCCGCATTCGCGGCCGGCACCTTGCGCGCGAGGAACGCCAGGATCTTGCCGACCGAGTCAAGGTTGCGCGGGGTTGCCTCGGCATCGGTGATGGTGCAACCAAACTCCTCTTCGAGGAACAACATCAGTTCCAACACGCCGGTCGAGTCAATCACACCTTCCTCCAACAACGACGCTTCGTCGGCGAAAGGGAACGGCTCGTCACTGAGCAGAAAGTTCGTGGCGAGAAACTGGCGCAACCTGGTGCGACGATCCTGGTGGTCCATGGGTTGATCCTCTCCACCGGCACCTCGGCCGGAAGATCGCCAAGCATCGGCCAAGTTCCGGATTCGACAAGCAGCCGATGGGCGTAGCCCCAGGGCCCCCGAAGGCGCACGCGCCTCCCTGGCGAGCACCGACAACTCCGCGCAGGACGCCCAGGCGCGGCCTCGCACTTCGCGGACCGCCGTGAGCCGCACGAAACGAATGCCCGGGACCGCATCAAACTCCACCTGCCGCGGCACGGGATTCTGCTCGATGTTTCCGAAGGTGCCCTTCGCCACCTGCTGCCAGGTTACGCCATCCACACTCGCGTGAAACTCATAGTCGGCGATCGTGCCGTTGCTGCCTTCGGCGCGCGGCTGGTAGACGAACCCACGCAAGGTCACAGCCCGCCCAAGATCGATGGCCAGATGATGCGGCGGATTTGCAGTGTCGGGCGAATAGCGCGAATGCCAATGGGTGCGCGCATCGCCATCCAACGCGCGCTCCGCGGCTTCTGCACCACCCTGCTGGCTCGAACAGTCCAACACCCGCCAACCAGCCGAGGCGATCCCAAAGACCGCTTTGGCTTCCACCGCGGTGCCGAGCGTGAGAGCCTGCCCATCGCGCCCGGCAAAGACTCCAGCGCGCACCACGCCGCCATCGGCCAACAGGAAGGGCTCCGTGTACTTCGGCGAAGCCGCGGTGACGGGCGTGCCATCGAGCGTGTAGTGAATCTCGCCCGCGGCCGCGGCGAGGGTCACGAGGCCCGCTGCGGAACGCGCGATCGTTGGTGGCTGCAGCAACGTTGGCCGACGATGCAGCGCAAAGTAGCCGATGCGCGGTTTGCCGCGACTCTGCTCGATCCAGTACCGGAATCCGTCGCCGGTGATCGGCTCGGTGCGCAGGATGCGGCGCATACCGATCGTGGTGCCGCGAGCACATTCGCTCCAGCCGCCGTTCTGCAGGACTTCGATGCGGAACGCTTCGACGTTCTGGCCGCCGGCGACCACGTCCTCACGCAGGTCGAAGGTGTCCACCGTGCGGGGCGCCGGGAAGTAGACCTCCCCTGCCTTCGGGTAGTCCTTTCGGGTCGCGTCCGCCGCCAGGTCCTTGTCGAAGGTCGCCCGGAGGTAGGCGCCGAGGTCGCGCAACACCGCAACATCCGGATCGGCAATGCGCCCGCGGCGATCGGCCGGAACGTTCAACAACAACACGGCATTGCCACCCACGGCGGGAAACCAATAGTCCAGCAGCGTCGGCAGCGACTTGCAGCGAGCATCCTCCGCGGCGTGGTAGAACCAACCTGGACGAATCGACACGTCGGTCTCAGCAGCCCACCAGCACAGCGCCTGCGCCCCTTCGAGCGCCTTCCGACTGCCAAGATCCTGGTCCTGGTTGCGCTCCCGAAGTTGCCACAGCGCGCGCCAACTCGCGCGATCCTGCGCAAACTCCCCGGGAGCTGGGCTGCGCAACGGCAGCACGCTCCACTCTTCGGCACGGGTCTGGCCCGCTTCGTTGCCGACCCACCGCACGTCGGGCCCCGTGATCGCAATCGCGGCCTCGGGCTGCAACTCGCGCACGAGCTGAAACACCGCCTGCCAGTCAAACAACGCCGGATCGTCGGGCGGGCAATGCGCGCCGTCGAACCAGACCTCGAACAGCGGCCCATAGTTGCTGCACAGCTCGCGCAATTGCTGCAAGAAGACCTTCTGGTAGGCGGGCGTGCCGAACGTGGACTGATTGCGGTCCCACGGCGACAGGTAGACGCCGAACTTCATGCCACCTGCGCGACAAGCCTGCGCCACTTCGCCGACGACATCACCCTTGCCGTCGCGAAATGGTGAGCTCTTCACCGAGTGCGGCGTGGCAGCCGACGGCCACAGACAGAACCCGTCGTGGTGTTTGGCCGTCAGCACGAGCCCGGTCATGCCGGCGCCGCGAAACGTCGCCACCCACTGACTGGCGTCGAAGTCGCTGGGGGCAAACGTGCGAGGATCTTCGTTGCCCTCCCCCCACTCGCGGTCCGTAAAGGTGTTCATGCCAAAGTGCACGAACGCATTGCAGCCGGTCTGCTGCCAGGCCACCTGACGCGCCGATGGGCGCACGGACGCCGCCAATTGCACGATCGCATCGCGGCCGCTGCCATGCGGCACGGCCACGGGAATCTGTGCAGTCAAGGTCTGTGTGGCGAGAACGGATCCGAGGGCGAAGGGCAACCAGCGCATGCCGCAACCATAACGAAACGAGCGCCCGGTCGCCCTCACGCATCCGGTCGCCACGTCTGCAACAGTCGCATGTAGTTGCCGCGCTCGAAGGCCTTCGGGTCCGGCGTGCGCGAACAGTCCATGCTGCCTCGCATCTGCTGCAGCGAGTGATACCCGTTCTCTTCGAGCCAGCGCGACACGCCAGCCCGCAACTCGGCGACCTTGCCGGCGCCGCCTCGCAGGAGTGTGGCCACCAACTGCACGGCATGCGCGCCGCACATCACGGACTTGATTGCATCCCGCGCCGTGTGCACACCACCACTCACCGCGAGCCCCGCGTCGACCTGACCCGACAGAATGGCGAGCCAGCGCAACCGCAGCAGCAGTTCGTGCGACGTCGAGAGCTCCATATGCGTGCGCACTTCGAGCGCCTCGATGTCGATGTCAGGTTCGAAGAAACGATTGAACAACACCAACGCATCGGCGCCCGCCGACCGCAACCGCAGCGCGAAGTTCGACAGCGAGGTGTAGAACGGCGACAGCTTGACGGCGATCGGCATACGCACGGCCTTGCGAATGGCCGCCACGATCGCGCACGCACGATCTTCGATCTCCGCACCACTCTCACCACTGTCCGTCGCCACGCTATAGAGATTCAACTCAATCGCATCGGCACCAGCCTGATCGATGCCCTTCGCATATTCAATCCAACCACCCTGGGTGTACCCGTTGAGCGAGGCGATCACGGGAACCGCGACGGCCTGCTTCACCTGCCGCACGTAGTCCAGATACTCGTCGGGGCCGAAGATCACGCCCTCCGGCTCCGGCAGGTAACTGCTGGCTTCGCCGTGGGAGTCGCTGTGCAGGTGTTCGGCGTGGTATTGAGCCAGCGCCTCCTGGTCGATCTGCTCCTCAAACAACGAACGTAACACCACGGCGGCGATCCCGGCATCTTCGAGCCGTTTCACGCGATCCACGCTGTCACACAACGGCGACGCGCCGGCGAGGAACGGATGCGGCAACGACCAGCCCAGGTACTTCGTCGATAGATCCATGGCTACTCCTTGTTCTCAGGCTTGTCGGCCTCAGTAGTGGCGCTGCTCGGCCCGGCCGGAGCCACGTTCGGGAACCGCAATTGGGCAATGTGTTGGTACACAGCCATCCGTCGCACCGCGGCCTGCTGGGCCCCGGCGGCGTACCGCCGGAACCCGGCCGGATCGAGCTTCTCGACCATGCGGAAGCGCGCTTCGTTGCGCATGTACTCCGCCACTGGCAGGGTACCACCGGGCATGTCGACGACGAGCGGCGGCAGGCCAAGATCTGCCTGCGCGGGGTCGTAGCGGAACAAAGGCCATACGCCGCTCTGCACGGCGCGCTTCTGCTGATCCGCACCAAACACGAGGTCATAACCGTGCGCGATGCACGGGCTGTAGGCAATGATGAGCGACGGCCCGTGGTAGGCCTCGGCCTCGCGCATCACGCGCACCGTGTGCGCATCCTGCGCGCCGATCGCGACGCTGCCGACGAACACATGCCCATAGTTCACGGCCATCAAGCCGAGGTCCTTCTTGTCGACAGTCTTGCCATTGGTCGCGAACTTCGCAGCAGCACCGAGCGGCGTCGCCTTGGAGGCCTGCCCACCGGTATTGGAGTAGACCTCGGTATCGAGCACGAGCACGTTGATGTCGTGATGCATCGACAGCACGTGATCGAGTCCGCCAAATCCGATATCAAAGGCCCAACCGTCGCCACCGACGAGCCACACGCTCTTCGGCACCAGATAATCCGCCAATTGCACGAGTTCCCTGGCCTCCGGCACGGTCGCTCCGGCAAGGCGTTGTTTGAGCACATCCACGCGCAACCGCTGCGCCGCGATCCACGCTTCGGTGCGTTCGGCCTTGGTGAGCAGTTCCGCCACCAGACTGTCCGCCTGCAGGGAGCTGGCCAGCGCGTGCACGAGTTTGCGCGCGCGTTCGGTGAGCACATCCACCGACAAACGCATGCCAAGCCCGAACTCCGCGTTGTCCTCAAACAGCGAATTGGCCCACGCCGGCCCACGTCCTGCGGCATTGCGCGCGTACGGTGTCGTCGGCAGGTTGCCACCATAGATCGACGAACACCCGGTCGCGTTGGCGATGATGAGCCGATCGCCAAACAACTGGGTGAGCAGTTTCAGATACGGAGTCTCACCACAACCCGCACAGGCGCCCGAGAACTCGAAGAGTGGCTGCAGCAACTGCGTGCCCTTCACATCGAGTTTGGCAACGGCGGCACGATCGACTTCCGGCAACTTGAGGAACGTGGTGAAGCGCTCGCGTTCGCGCGCTTCCACCTCGCGAATCGGCGTCATGTCGATGGCCTTGTGGCGCGGATTCGACTTGTCCTTCGCCGGGCAGATCTGCACACACAAGCCGCATCCCGTGCAGTCATCGGGTGAGACCTGGATCGTATAGTCGTGGCCAACGAAGTCCTTGCCGCGCCACGGTGTGCCCGGCAAGTCGCCGCCGACCGCCGCCAGTGCGGCTGGCTCGTACACCTTCGCGCGAATCGCCGCGTGCGGGCACATGAGTGCGCACTTGTTGCATTGAATGCACACCGCGGCATCCCATACGGGCACCGCTGAGGCAATAGCGCGTTTCTCCCAGCGCGAAGTATCCGTGGGCCAGGTGCCATCGGGTGGGAAGGCACTGACCGGCAGTTCGTCGCCTTTGCCCGCCAGCAACACTCCCGTCACGCGCTGCACGAAGTCGGGCGCCTCGATCGGCACCGCTGGGGGGCGCCGCCGGGTCGAGGTGATCTGCTTCGGAACGGGCACCTCGTGCAGATACTGCAGCGCCGCATCCACGGCCGCGAAGTTGCGCCGCACGATCTCCTCACCCTTCTTGTCATAACTCTTCTGGATCGCACCTTTGATGCGCGCGATCGCTTCTCTGGCTTCGAGCACCGGGCACAGCGTGAAGAAGCACACCTGCATGATCGTGTTGATGCGCCCGCCCACCCCGGCCTCGCGCGCCACCGCATCAGCATCGATGGAGTAGACGCGCAGTTGCAGGCGCAGGATCTGCTCCTGCACTTCGACCGGCAGCTCGTCCCAGACACGTTCCGGTGGATACGGCGCATTGAGCAACAAGGTGGCCCCCGGCCCGGCGAGGCCTAGCACGTCGTATTTGGCGAGGAAACCAAATTGGTGGCAGGCCACGAAATCGGCGCGCTGGATCAGGTAGGGCGCTTCGAACCGTTCCGCGCCAAAGCGCAGATGCGAGATCGTGATCGCGCCGGACTTCTTGCTGTCATAGACAAAATAGCCCTGTGCGTGCATCGACGACGCTTCGCCGAGGATCTTGATCGAGTTCTTGTTGGCGCCCACGGTGCCATCGGCACCAAGTCCAAAGAACACGGCTTCCGTGCGACCAGCCCGCGGCAACTCGAACGTGCGATCCCATTCAAGCGACAGGTGCGTCAGATCATCCTGGATGCCCACCGTGAACTGCTGCTTGCCATTGGGCTTCGCAAGTTCCGCGAACACGCCGAGCACCATCGCCGGCGTGAACTCCTTGCTCGAGAGCCCATAACGCCCGCCTTGGATGCGCGGGCTCACCTTCCAGGGTGCGGCACCAAGCTGCTCCTGCATCCGGATCGCCGCCATCACGTCGAGGCACAGCGGCTCAGCCGGGGCCCCCGGCTCCTTGGTGCGGTCGAGCACGCAAACGGTGCGCACACTCTTCGGCAGTTCGCGCACAAACCACTCGTTCACGAACGGGCGATACAGCCGCACCTGCACGAAACCGACCTTCTCGCCGCGCGCCACGAGATGGTCCACCGACTCCCGCACCGTCTCGGCGCCAGACCCCATGATCACGAGCACTCGTTCGGCCTCGGGATGGCCGTGGTATTGAAACGGCCGGTACGCACGCCCGGTGCGCGCAGCAAAACGCTCCATCGCCGCCACCACGACTTTCGGGCAACGCTCGTGGAACGGATTGCTCGCCTCGCGCGCCTGGAAGAACGCGTCGGGATTCTGCGCCGTGCCGCGCAACACCGGCCGATCGGGCGACAACGCCCGGCGCCGATGCTCCGCAATCTGATCCTGGTCGACGAGCGCGCGCAGGTCGTCATCTTCGATCGCGGTGATCTTCTTCACCTCGTGCGACGTCCGGAACCCATCGAAGAAGTGCACGAACGGCACGCGGCACTCGAGTGTCGCCATGTGCGAGATGCAGGCAAGATCCTGCGCTTCCTGCACGTTGCTCGCGCACAACATCGCAAAACCGGTCTGCCGGCACGCCATCACGTCGCTGTGATCGCCGAAGATCGACAACGCATGCGTCGCCACCGTGCGCGCCGCCACGTGCATGACGAACGGCAGCAGTTCGCCAGCGATCTTGTACATGACCGGGATCATCAGCAGCAGGCCCTGCGACGCGGTGAAGGTCACCGCCAGCGAACCGGTCTGCAGCGCCCCATGCACCGCGCCTGCCGCGCCCCCTTCGCTCTGCATCTCGACGATCGCAGGCACGGTGCCAAACACGTTGGTCTTGCCCTTGGCGGCCCATTCGTCGGCAAACTCCCCCATCGGCGACGACGGCGTGATCGGATAGATGGCTGCAAATTCACTGAGCCGGTAGGCAACGGAACCGGCGGCTTCGTTGCCATCGACCGTGATGGTGCGCGACGTGACCATGGTAGTAGCTGCACGCGGCCCGGGATGACGCGCAGTGCAGGGATCCATGGTCGCGCGCCTACGCTCGTGGCATACGGGCAAAGGGGCGTAGTGGCGGCGTGCGGAAGACGAAGGCCGCGACGGTGAGAGTCTTCGCGAGGACCGGATTTCTGGTAGTTTTTCACCGTCGCCATGCCACTAGTGCATGGCAATCCTCATGACGACATCCCCCCGCATTCCCATTCTTTGCGCTGGCGACCGGCTCACGCGC
>JADZDL010000362.1 GCA_020851075.1 Planctomycetota bacterium
TGCCGGGTGTCGTCGGCACGATCGCCGGCGACGACACCGTGCTCGCGGTCTGCCAGGATCTGCACAAGGCCAAAGCCCTCGTGCGGCGCCTGACCCAACCCACCACCGCGCGCTAGACGACGAGCCATGACCATGAAGACCGCCGCCATTGTCGGCGCCTCGGGCTATACGGGGCGCGAGTTGCTGCGCCTGCTGGCCCAGCATCCTCACCTTCGCGCCAGCGTCGTAATGACGGCACGGCCCGGGGCTACCCCCGAAGCGCCCACGTTCCCAAACGATCCCACGATCGACGCACTCGACCTCGAGCGCCTGCGCGCTGTCGACGGCGTGTTCCTGTGTACGCCGCATGGTGCGGCCAGCGAGATCGCGCGCGCGGCGTTGGCGATGGGCAAGCAGGTCGTCGACCTGTCGGCGGACTTCCGGCTGCGCGATCCGCAGGTCTATGCGCGCACCTACGGCAGTGCGCACCCGGCCCCCGAACTGCTGCAACAGGCGGTCTACGGCCTCACCGAGCACGCGCGGGCGGCGGTGCAAGGCGCCAGGCTCGTTGCGAACCCCGGCTGCTATCCAACCTCGGTGCTGCTGCCGGTGCTGCCGCTGCTGCAGAATGGGCTGCTGCAGAAGGGCGCGCCGATCATCGCCGACAGCAAGAGCGGCACGTCCGGTGCCGGCAAGGCACCCAGCGAACGAACCCACTTCGGTTCGGTGCACGAGAACTTCTGCGCCTACGGCGTGGGCACCCATCGCCACGCGCCCGAGATCCAGCAGGAACTCGGCGTCGAGGGACTCGTGTTCACGCCGCATCTGCTGCCCGTGTTCCGCGGCATCCTGTCGACGATCTACGTAACGCCGGCCGCTGGGGTCACCGTGGCTGCGATCCGCGAATGCCTGCAGGCACGTTATGCGCAGGAACCGTTCGTGAAGGTCTACAGCAAGGGCCTGCCCGAGCTATCGTGCGTGCAGCGCACCAACCAGTGCCACATCGCGACAGCCGGCAGCGGCCCCTTGGTCGTGCTCGTGGCCGCGATCGACAACCTCGTGAAGGGCGCCTCTGGTCAGGCGCTGCAGAACATGAACCTGATGCTCTCGTTGCCGGAGACCGCGGGTCTCCAGGAAGGCCTTTCCTGATGCGGATCCTCGTCAAGATCGGTGGTGCGCAGCTCGAAGAAGCGGGCCCGCGCGCCGCGTTGTGCAAGGCCATCCAGAAGGCCCGCGCCGAAGGCCACGAACTCATCGTCGTGCACGGCGGCGGCAACCAGATCCGCCAGCTCGGCAAAGCGCTCGGCATCGAGGATCGTTACCACGAAGGGCTGCGCATCACCGATGCGCGCACGGCCGAAGTGGTGCTCATGGTGCTCGGCGGTCAGGTCAACCGCACGCTCGTAGCCGCCTTGCAGAACAAGGGTGTGCAGGCCGTTGGCATCTGCGGTGCGGACGGTGGCACGTTCGCCGCGCGCAAGCTCGAACGCCCCGGTGTCGATCTCGGTTTCGTCGGCGCCATCGACACCGTGCGCCCACAACTCGTGCTGTCGTTGCTCGCCAGCGGCACCGTGCCCGTGATCGCAACCGTGGCGCCGGGCCTGCACGCGCAGGATGGTGAGCCGTTCTTCAACCTCAATGCCGATCACGCCGCCGGCCCCTTGTGCAAGGCGTTTGGGTGCGACGCGGTGCTGTTCTTGACCGACGTGCCCGGCGTGCTCGACCACAACAAGCAGTTGCTGCGCAAACTCACGCCTGCCGACTGCGAACGGCTCGCCAGGACTGGCGTCGCCACGGGCGGCATGCTGCCCAAACTCGATGCGGCGCTCATGGCGCTGCGCGACAATCCGCGCGCGCTCGTGAAGATCGCGCCCGCTGGTGAACCCGATGCCGTACTGCGCGCGCTGCGCCAGAATATCGGCACCGCGTTTGTGACCGCCCACGAAGAGCCGCAGGAGATGGAGTAGACCATGGACGAAGGTGTGATGAAGACGTACGCCCGCGCCGACGAAGTGTTCGTCAGCGGGCACGGCGCCGTGTTGCAGGACAGCACGGGTCGCGAGTTTCTCGACTTCCTCGCCGGCATCGCCGTGAGCGCGCTCGGGCACGGCCACGCCGGGCTCGCCGCGGCGCTGCGCGATCAGGTTGGCAAGGTCGTGCACCTGTCCAACCTGTTCCGCCATCCGTACACCGAGCAGGTCGCCACGCGGCTCTGCACGCTCACCGACATGGCCGCCGCGTTCTTCACGAACTCCGGCACCGAGGCCCTCGAATGCGCGCTGAAACTCGCGCGCAAGGCCATGCACGTGCGCGGCACCCCGCAGCGCACGTCGTTTGTGGCCCTCGAAGGTGGGTTCCATGGCCGCACGCTGGGCTCGTTGTCGTTGACGCACAACGAGAAGTACCGCAAGCCGTTCCTGCCGCTGCAGCAGTGCACGTGGGTGGCTCCCGAGGACAGCGACGCGCTGGCGCGCACGCTGCGCGAGCAGCAGGCGGCGGCGCTCGTGATCGAGCCTGTGCAGGGCGAAGGTGGCATTCGCGAGCTGTCGACGGGCTTCCTGCAGCGCGCACGCGAGCTGTGCACGGAGACCGGCACGCTGCTCGTGCACGATGAGATCCAGAGTGGTTGCGGCCGCACCGGCCGCTTCCTTGCCGGCCAACACGCCGGTGTGATTCCCGACGTGGTCACGCTGGCAAAACCAATCGCCGCGGGCCTGCCAATGGGCGCCTGCCTCACGACCGCGGCGTTTGCAGACACGTTCCAGAAGGGCGAACACGGCTCGACGTTCGCGGGTGGCCCGCTCGTCTGCCGCGCGGCGCTCGTCTTCCTCGACGAAGTCGAACGTGGCCTGCTCGGCAACGTGCAGGATCGCGGTCTGCAAATGCGCGCGGGCCTCGAGGGGCTGCAGCGCGAGTTCCCGGTGGTGCGCGAAGTGCGCGGCCGCGGCCTCATGCTGGGTCTGCGCCTGCATCACTCGGCGGACCAGGTGCAAAAGGACCTCTACCGGGCAGGCCTGATCGTCAACTGCACGGCCGGCGACGTGCTGCGCATCGTGCCGCCGTTCGTCGTCACGGAGAGCCAGGTGAAGACGGCGCTGCAGACCCTGCGTACCGTGATCGCCAAACTGCCAAGCACTGCTCCGACCACTGCTCCGACTGCCGCACCCGTGAAAGAGGTGAAGAAGTGAGCCGCACCACCGACAAGACCATTCCCGCCCTCGACCTCTCGCCCCTGTCACAGAAGGACCTGCTGTGCACGTCGGCACTGCAGACCGCGGACATCGAGAAGATCTTCAACGTCGCGCGCGCGCTCAAGGCTGGCCGCGAAGTGCACACCGCCGTGCTCAAGCACAAGCGGTTGGCGATGATCTTCGAGAAGGACTCGCTGCGCACGCGCTTCACGTTTGACATCGGCATGCAGGACCTCGGCGGCAGCGCCGTGTTCATGGACCA
>JADZDL010000363.1 GCA_020851075.1 Planctomycetota bacterium
ACCCCGCGGCGCGGGCCGTGCAATACGCACGCTTGTGGGAGTTTGCGCAACGCCTGCCGGCCTCGTTCAACTCGCTGCGCGCGCACATCCTGCACCACTGGCTCCTGCATGACCTTTCGCAGGGTGCACCCAACAAGGACCGGTTCCTCTCCTACATCCGCCTGCCGCGGCGCACTGCGTATCCCTCCGATGCGATGCGCTTGTCGCCGCGCAATGAAGAGTTCGTCGACGACAATCGCAACTACGCAACGGGGCTCGCCCAGGTCGGCGATCCTTCGGGTCTGATTCGCACCTGCCTCGAGTACTACTTTGCGCGCGAAGACTCGTACGAGCCGTATGCGGGCTGGATCCACGAGAACTGGCTACGAACGGTGTTTGCCGAAACCAAGCTACTGCTTGGCCAAGGCGAACAGACGCAATGGACCGCCATGCTGGGCGGCAATGTGCTACCAGACCTCGAGAAGCGCGTTGAGATCACCTTCCCGCCATCGCAGCGCACCGAATACGGCGCCAATGACCCCGTGACACTCACGGTCGACACCAAGAACGTGCCGACCCTGCTCGTGAAGGTGTTCGCGATCGACAGCTTCCGCTTTCATCAGGAACAGCAGAAGGACGTCGATGCCAGCATCGAACTCGATGGCGTCGTCGCCAATTCGGAGCAGACCTACACCTACACCGAACCGCCGCTGCGACGCGCGCGGCGCACGTTTGACCTGCCGATGCTGAAGGAGCCAGGCACCTACATCGTCGAGTTCGTCGGCAATGGCATCAGCAGCCGCGCCGTGATCCAGAAGGGCAGCCTGCGCTACACCGATCGCGTCACGGCGGCGGGCCACGTGTTCCGCGTCTATGATGAAACCGGCACGCAGCGCAAGGACGCTTCGATCTGGTTTGGCGGTCGTGATTACACGGCGGACCAGGACGGCGAGGTCCTACTGCCGTTCTCGACGGCACCAGGCGCGCACAAGGTGGTGCTGCACCACGGCAACCGTTCGGCGATTGCGACGTTTGCGCACCGCGCGGAGAGCTATGACCTCAGCGGCAGCGTGCATGTCGAACGCGAAGCCCTGATCGCCGGCGCCAAAGCAACGATCGTCGTGCGTCCACAGCTGCGCCTCGCCGGTGACCCCGTCGCCCTGCAGCTGCTCACCGATCCTGTCCTGACGATCGTCGCCACGGACCTTGACGGCTCCACCACGCCGAAGGAAGTGCGGGATCTGAAACTGACCGGCGATCGCGAAGTGACCTACGAGATCACCGTGCCTGAGCACCTGCAGTCGCTGCAGGTCACACTGCGCGGCACCGTGAAGGACCTCGCTGGCAAGACCGTCGAGCTGTCGACGGTGGCGATGCCGTTCCTGGTGAATGGCATCGACCCCACCCCAGCGACGAGCAGCCCCATGCTCGTGCGCACGCCCGAAGGTTATGCCGTCGAAGTGCGCGGCAAGAACGGGGAACCGAAGGCCGGCCAGACTTTGCAACTTCGCCTTCGGCACCCGGACTACCGCGACCTTATCGAAGTGTCCTTGCAGACGGATGAGCTTGGCCGGGCCGAACTCGGGTTGCTGAGCGGCTTCGAGTCCGTGCAGGTCGACCAACCGGGCGTCTACGGTGGTAGCTTTGCACTGCGCACGGCGACGTGCCGCGTCCCGGCCGTTCTGCATGGCCTCGCCGGCGAGACCCTGCGCGTGCCGTATCAGGGCAGCGCGACCTCGATCTCCAGTGCGTCATTCTCGCTGCTGGGGCAGGAACGCGACGAACTCTCGCACCTTGCCCTGGTGGACGGTTTTGTCGAACTGCGCGACCTGCCCGCCGGCGACTACCAACTCCGCCTGCATGAAACCGGCGCTACGGTGCTCGTGCGCTTGACCGCCGGGCAGCGCGATGGCCAATGGTTGCTCGGCAAGGACCGCATGCTGCAAGCCGCGGCCACGCAGCCACTGCACCTGCGCAAGATGGAGATCGTCGGCGACGAACTTCTCGTGCGCCTCACCAACTACTCGCCGGACACGCGCGTGCATGTGCTGGCGACGCGCTTCGTGCCGACGTTTGACGCGTTCTCGGCCCTGCGCGGGCTCCCGGCTGCGGCGCTTATGCTTCGCGATCTGGAACGCGCCGAGAGTTCGTACCATGCGGGGCGCAAGCTCGGCGATGAGTATCGTTATGTGCTCGAACGCCGCTACCAGCCAAAGTACGCGGGCAACATGCTGCGCCGGCCTAGCCTGCTCGCCAACCCCTGGGCGTTTGAAGACAATTCGTGGAACAGCGCCATCGGCGAAGCTGGCGGAGCCGGCGGGCGCTTTGGCGGGCGCGCTGGCGGTCGTGGTGGCAGGAGCGGTGGGCCTGCCGGCGGCGAAGTTGGCGATGCGCAGCCAAATCCCGGCACGTTCGCCAATCTCGACTACCTGCAGCGCGGCGCGAGTGCGCTCTACAACCTGACGCCGGATGCCAACGGTGTCGTGCACGTCAAGCTGGCGGATCTCGGCCAAGGTCAGATCCTCACCGTGCTCGCCATCGACGGGGAGCAGGCACTGCAGGACACCTTGGTGCGCAACGAGCAGCCCCTGCAGACACGCGCGCGCCAACTCGCGAAGGCCTTGGATGGCACGCAGCACTTCCTTGAGCAGAAGCGCATCGAGTTTGTTGCCGCCGGCAAAGAAGCGGTGATCGGCGATGCGCGCGGCGCCGACGTCGAGATCTACGACTCGATCGCGGGAGTCTATCGACTGCTGACGTCGGTCAGCCGCGATGCGTCGCTAGCCCAGTTTGCGTTCCTGCTCGAGTGGCCGAAGCTCGAGATGGCGAAGAAGCAGGAGCTCTACAGCCAACACGCGTGCCACGAACTGCACTTCTTCCTCTACCACAAGGACCGCGCGTTCTTCGATGCGGTGTGCAAGCCATTCCTCGCCAACAAGCACGACAAGACGTTCCTCGACCACTGGTTGCTCGGTGACGACCTCAAGGGCTATGCCGAGACGTGGGCGTTTGCGCAGCTCAACCTCGTCGAGCAACTGCTGCTCGCACAGCGCCTCGGTGGAACCGAACGAGAGGCCGTTGCGCGCCTCGTGCGTGAAGCCCTCGAACTGCGGCCCGTCGCACGCGAGCACCTGGACAACTTGTTTGATCTCGCGCTGAAGACGGCGAGCATGGACGACCAGAAGGGCAAGGTCATGCTCGGGTTCGTTGCCGAACTCGCGCCGTCGGCTAAGGCCCCATCAACGGCAGCGGCGGGCGTTCCAGGGCAACCTCAGGGCCCTGGTGACGCGGCGCCTGCAGCACCGGAAGCCAACCTTGAAGTTCGGAAGTTACGCGCGGAACTCGCCGACCGCGAACAGGCCAAGAATGACGCCCCCAAGCCGGGCGGCCCCGCCACCGGCGGTCCAACTGGGCCGTATTCGCCCGGCCCGTCGCGGGACAAGGAACTCGCCGAGGACCTTGGTCGCCGTGGTCAGGCCCGCCAGCTCTATCGCGCAGTCGAGCCGACGAAGTTGCTCGTTGAACATGACTACTGGCACCGGCAGCACACGCAGGCGACGCCCGACGTCGTGGCCCCCAACCACTTCTGGGTCGACTATGCGACCGCGCCAGCGGGCCAACCGTTCGTCTCCGCATCGATCATCGAAACCGGCGGATCGTTCCTCGAGATGATGATGGCGCTCAGCGTGCTCGACCTGCCGTTTGAGGCAGGCAAGCACGAGATCACGGCCGACGGGGATCGCCGCACGTTGCGCGCGGCGACGCCGCTGCTGCTCGTGAAGAAGGAGATCCAGAAGACCGAGAAGGCCACCGACCTGCCGCCGCTGCTGCTCGGCGAGAACTTCTACCGCCTCGACGACCGGTATCGCTTCGAGAACGGCGAACGGCGCGATGCGTTCGTCACCGACGAGTTCCTCGTCGATGTCGCCTACGGATGCCAGG
>JADZDL010000364.1 GCA_020851075.1 Planctomycetota bacterium
GTGACGGCAACCAGGAGCAACTTCTGCGCCGGCTGGCGGGCAGGCTCCAGGAGGAAGTCTATCGGTTGGCCCAAACTGATCCGCTACCGCACGTCAATCCGATCGAGCTCATCCGGATGACCAAGGAGGTCGAGACCGAAATCATCGACGCGATGGAGGCGCGTCAGAACCAAATGTGGTCGGCAGTCGCCGGGCAACGGCAACCGAGCGACGCATCCGCAAAGAGGGCCTCGGATGCCGAGCCGACAACCGTGGTCGATGAAGACCCCGTCGGTTGCTTGGCAGGCTCATGGGTGCCCGTGTCGGCATGCATCAGCAAGGAAGTGCCACAGTTGAAGGACCACACTGCTGTGCGGCGATTCTGCAAGGATCACAGAATCCCGACGCGAACGCCAAGGAAGCAGCGGCGTGAGGTTCATTGGGATTCCTTCCAGAAGGTGAAGAAGCAACTCGAGGGGTGCATCGAGAAGCTCGAAGCCACGGCCGACACCTTGAAGTCGCTGAGGGAGCACGAGCAGCGCACTGGCAGCAGGTTCCCCACGGGCTGACGCCCTACTGGCACGCTACTAGCAGCCAGTGGCTGCCAGTTCCGCGCCACTGCTGGGTTCGGGGTCGACGCAACTATCACCCATCGGGCCGGGCTGAAAAATCCTCTAGAGGGACGCGCATGTTCAGCGCGACCCAACCCGGGACCCCCAGCGACATCACGGTGCGCCTCCTGGCCGAAGGCACGAAGCCACTGGTGGAGGCGGCCCGCGAAGCAGGCCTACACCCGGTCCCAAGCCTCCGAACCCTCCTCCGCGCCGCGATCGCGAGGCGACTTGAGTCTCTCATGGTCGCCGGCCGCCGGGTGACGTCCCCCGCCGCGATCGTTCGGTGGGTCGCCGGGCAGCAAAACCACCACAGGGAAGGTCATCGCTGATGACCACCGTATTCGACGAGGAACTTGGCAAGTTCCTCGATCTCCTACTCGCCGATGGTGGCATGCACGAGATCCGCGCCTTGGACGTGGTGCGCTCCACGTACCCACACAAGTCCGAACACTCCGAGAGCGGATACTTCAAGGCCACCGGCTTCGACGAAATCGTGAATGTTGCGCGGCACTTCCGGGATCAGAGACCCGATCTGCCTGGCCTGCCGACCCTCACCGGGGTTGGCGGCGTCTACTACACGCTCAATCCCATCAAGGCAGCAGCGTATGGCAAGGCCCCAGGCCAAATGGTGGCGGCAAGGCGAGGCCAGTCCAGCACGGACGCAGACGTCGAGCGCAGAACGACCCTCCTCATCGACATCGACTCCCCCCGTGAAGTGAAAGGGGTTCCCGCTACGGACGAAGAGAAGACTTGGGCGCACACCCTGAAGGCGCGGATCCTCTCATTCCTCGGCGACCAAGGGTGGCCAGCACCAATCGAGGTCGACAGCGGCAACGGGTATCAGATGCTCTACCGCATCGACCTTCCTGCCGATGACGGTGGGTTGGTCAACCAAGTGCTCGCAGCTTTGGGTGCAAGATTCACGGGCGCTGACGGCGACATCGACCAATCGGTGCACAACGCTGCCCGCATCGCGCGTCTTCCATGTACCTGGAACCGCAAGGCGCACTCGACCGCCGAGCGGCCGCACCGAATGGCTCGGGTAGTCGCGATGCCCGCGACCTTCCAAGCGGTTCCTACCGAGCTGTTGCGCAAGATCGCTGGGGCGGCGCCCATTCCCCCAAAGAACAACCGCGATTCAAGAAGCAACGGAGGCAGCAACAAGACCAAGGTCGGTAACGGGAGCATCGTCGACGCAGTGCATCGGTGGAACGCCGATCACCCCACAACTTGGCCGTCGACTGTATCGCAATGCCCGATCTGCGAATCTCCCGACGGGCTCAAGGCAAGCACGGCTGACGCAGGGCGGTGGTGCTGCTTCTCCTCACGACACGGCCAGCTCACCGGCAAGTGGGAACCACAGAGTGGGCTCGGCACCCCGGGCAATGGGTGCTTCACCGGTGATGCGCTAGACGTCGAAGCCTGGACGAGCAAGCGCACCCGTACGCAGGTCCTGAAGGACGCCGGCTACCTTGCGGGGTCGCAACCGCGGAGGGGCCGAACGCCAAAGCCATCGCCCGCCGATCGCAACCCGGACAAGCCCACTGTGATGGTCCCCGGGGAGCACGCACAGCTGCGGGTGGGGACCGACGAGTTCGTGGCCAAGGTGATGGAGCTCCTGCCTCGCGACGCCCTGTACCGCCGGGACCAAGTCGTAGGTGAGATCGTGGGGGCACGCGGGCACAAGCGATTCGAGGTAGCGACCGAACATCGAGCGCGTGTAATCATCGACTCCCACCTTCAGTTGGAAGTCACGGAGTGGAACGAGTCGAAGGCAGAGTACGAGATCCACTACCGGCCATGCTCGCGCGACCTTGCCTGCCTCTTCCTCGCGACTACGGCCCGGGTTGCACATCTGCGCGAACTACGGGCCATCGTCCATTACCCCGTCTTCGGTCGCGACTTCGTCCTGGTCGAGCCCGGTTGGAACGAAACGCAAGGCATCTACTACGACGAGCCAGCCGAACTAGAAGGACTGCAGCCGCAAACCGACCACCCCCTCGGGGTCTTCGACGACCTGACCGTAGACTTCCCCTTTCGGGATGATGCCTCGCAGGAAAACGCCTACGGGATGCTGCTGACGCCAATCTGTGCTCACGCCATCCGAGGCAACCTCCCGTTCCACCTAGTATTCGCGAGCCTTGAGCGCACGGGAAAGGGCCTGCTCATCGACACACTGCTCGGCATCGTCGTGCTTGGTGAAGATTCGATGCCCACCATGCAACTGGGTAGGACGGAGGAGGAGCGCGAGAAGCGCATCACCAGCGCCATCATCCGAGGAACGACCCTTGTGCATTTCGACAACCTGCCCAGCGAAGACCTGCTCGACAGTGCTTCGTTGGCGTCACTGGCCACCTCGCGTGTCTGGAGCGGTCGACCGCTCGGCCAATCGCAGATCCTCTCGCTGCCAAACACTCTCATACCGGTGTTTTCGGGCAACAATCCAAAGGCAACCGGCGAGCTGACAAAGCGCACGGTCCCTATCGGCCTCCAACCAAAGGACGACAGGCCCGAGGAGCGGACCGACTTCATTCACGCCGACCTGCGAGCCTACGCTCGTGAGAACAGGAGGGCTGTTCTGGAAGCCACACTCGGCATGGTCCAGAACTGGCGCGATGCAGGATGCCCGCCACCGCCCGGGAAGATCCGCATGGGTGGGTTCGAGGACTGGGTGCGGGTAGTGGGCGGCATCCTGCACCACGCCGGCGCCACCAAGTGGATGACCAACTACAGCAAATGGGTGCGCGCTGGTGATGAGTTCGCGGCCGACGCCACCGTGCTGGTCGCGGAATGGGCCAAGACCTTTGGGGAAGCGGAAATCAAGCCCGCCCATGTCCTTGCCATGGTCCGGCGTCTTGAAGTGTTCCCACGCGTCATTGCGGGGCTGGAGACCGGCATCCCGATTCGGCTCGCAAAACAGGTGCTCGGTCCATTGGAGAACAGGCCGGTTGAAGGCTACCTCCTGCGCAAGCGGTCCTGTGGCAACGCGAGCCTCTACTCGCTGACAAGGGCGTGCCCATGAGCCATTCCGTGGAGGATGCGGAGGAGCCGGAATCACTCTCCGGCGACGTAAGGCGTTGCCAGCAAAGATCCCGCGGAGAGTGCGGAGGATGCGGAGAGTCTAACCCTACACCACGCGGGCGTGCGCGCGCACACGCACACGCATGCGCGCGCGCACGCGGGCACGTCGGCGGGCGGAACATCCTCCGCATCCTCCGCATCCTCCGCATCATCGGTAGGCGGCAGGCCCGCGCAACTGGGC
This sequence comes from Planctomycetota bacterium, assembly GCA_020851075.1. Taxonomy (GTDB): domain Bacteria; phylum Planctomycetota; class UBA1135; order UBA1135; family UBA2386; genus JADZDL01. The sequence continues at coordinate 3,856 of JADZDL010000364.1, forward strand.
TTATGGCCTTGGCCAAGCAGCGCAGCTGGTCGTCTAGATGGCGATCGCAGGAACACCGTCAGCGTTCAGCGAGGGCTGACCGGCGACATCGGTTTGGGGATGGCTTCATGGGTTCGGCCCGCGTGCCTGGGCAGGCGCGTCGTGGCCACGGCAATCGGGAGGGCAGATGACTGAGCACGACATTCGCATTCGCACTTGGACCAGAGCATCCGAAGCGGACAGCCCAACGGGGCTCTTGGGCTACCTGTCCCTGGTCTGCGGCCCATGGATCTTGGACGGCATCACGGTACGACGAACCGCCGACGGGCGCATGACGCTGTCTTTCCCCGAGCGCCGTGATGGCCAAGGGCGACGCCACCCGTTCATCCGTCCGGCCGACGACGCGGCCCGCCAGGCGATCGAGAAGGCTGTGTTCGGTGCGGCAACGGCTGCCGAGGGGGTCGAATGATGAACCACGACCCCACCACTGCCGCGAAGTCGACGGCCATCGCAGCCACCAACAGCCACCCTCCCGCCGCTTCATCAAGCCCCGCGACGCAACTTCTCGACAGTGCGGGTCTCGGCCAGAACCCGCTGGATCTTCGGTCGGAAGTGCCCCTGCATGTGCGTCCCGTGTTGACCTACGCAGAAGTTGCTGCCTTGGGCATCGTTCCAGAACGGTCCCTGCGACGGCTCGTCGCGATTGGCCGCGTGAAGCGAGCCGTCCTCCGCGTCGGCCGCAGCGTGCGCTTCGTCGTGCGAGACCTCATCGACGAACTACGCCAGGAGAACGGGTAGCCGCGCATGGGGTCGATCTACAAACACCGGAAGGGCAAGCCGAACGAGAGCCCGCGCTACTGCTACACCGTCAAGATCGCGGGCCGGTGGCGCGAGTTCCTCGGCTACACCGACAAGGACGCCACCCACACCAAGATGGTCGACCACCAGCGGCGCGTGGAACGCGGCGAGGTTGGTTTGGTCGACCCGTTCGAAGCCGGCAAGCGCGA
>JADZDL010000365.1 GCA_020851075.1 Planctomycetota bacterium
GGCTACCCATTCTCCTGGCGTAGTTCGTCGATCAGGTCTCGCACGACGAAGCGCACGCTGCGGCCGACGCGGAGGACGGCTCGCTTCACGCGGCCCATCGCGACGAGCCGTCGGAGGGACCGTTCGGGAGCGATGCCCAAGGCCGCAACTTCTGCGTAGGTCAACACGGGACGCACATGCAGGGGGACGGCCGAACGAAGATCCAGGGCCTTCGGCGCCTGATCTGCATCCAGATTCGCGCCGTCGGGAAGTGCAGGTTTGTGGCTTGGCTTCGTCGCTGCCGCATGGCTGTCGATGCCGCGCGGCACCCGCGGATTGGCGGTGACCGAGACGATGGGATCGTTCATGGCCGGCCCCCCGCCGCGGGCTCGAAGTCTTCGCGTTCGCCGAGTTGACGGAGCAGTTCGCGCTCGATCTCCTGCCGCATAGCGTCGCTCTCGGGCCGGATGTAGGAGTGCTTGCGACCATCGCGGTCGGTGCGAGCCGGGAACGACAGTGTGTATTTGCCGTAAGCGGTGCGCCGCAGGGCGATACCGTCGAGAATCAAGCTGCCGTAGAACACCGAAAGGAATCCCAACAAACCGGTGTTGTTCTCGGCCATGCTGGCGCGGACCCAGGTCCGAACGCGAAGAGCGGGGGCGGTCATGCCGGCTCCTTCTTGGTTGGTGCAGGACCCTGCGTGAGGGTGAAGTTGCATCTGAACTTGGTGAGTGTGGGTCGTCGGCAGACATCCGCTGACTGTTGCTGGGTGTTCACAGGGCGACCCTCCGAAGAGGCGCGAAGTCGCCCTGCAGCATCATCTGGAAGCGAGCTTGTGCATCGGCGAGGGCCGCGCCGACGCCGTGTCGCTGGACCATCTCGCGGTAGTGCTGCCGCATGGTCTCGCTGGAAAATGGGGCCGACGAACCCGATGCGTCGAGGTCGCGGGAGAGGGTCTCGATGAGGCCGAGCAACTCGGCCATTCGCGGTTCCATGCGTGTTTCGGGCCAGTCTCCTGGGCGTTCCTCCGCTACTCCGCTACCGCCTTTATCTGACAACGGTTTACGAGCGATCGCATCCGCTACCTGGTTCTCACTGGTAGCGGATGATTCCTGCCGTAAGTCTTTGTCAGCAAAAGCCGGTAGCGGAGTAGCGGATGCACCAGCCGGGGTCCCGCGATCTTCGGGCAAGTAGCGTTTCCACGCGTCGGCGAAATCGGTCCGGAGATAGCCCTTAACGACAACCTCCCCCCGCTTGACGTTGCGGGGAACGACCTCAAAGGGAGCCAGCAACTTGGCGAGGCTGCGGGGCGTGATGGCCCTCCCCTGGGTGAGTTCGGGCCAGGGCCGATCCTCCATTTGCACCAGCGCGGTGCAGATCTCGGAGCTGGTGAGCCGGTCTCGGTTCCAGTTGCGGAACAGGTCACGCAGGTCCGCCAGTAGCAGCGTGCCAAGGCTTGTGGTGTCACGGCCCGCCATGACCGAGATGGCCATCTGTCGGGCAAGGTCAGTCCACTGACCGCCTGCCTGGTCGGCGATCGCGAACAAGCTGAACCAGTTGTCTGCAGCGCGATCGTCGAGCTGTTGCGGCACCGCCGGGATCCTCGCGGCAAGTGATTCGCGGTTGTCGTCTACCCACCGCAGGCACCGCCGGACCGCGTCCAAGAACTGGATGCGCAAGGACATGCCCGGCCGATATCGACTCACCTGCTCGTCAGGCATTCGGCGTCTCATCTGTACAGGGATGGCGCGGTCTTCGACGGTAGCAGGCGGCTTGCCGATCATCGCGATCACCATCGGGGCGTAGACGTTGAACGGCATGGGCTCGTTGTCGTCGCCGACACACCGCAGGACCTTGCCGCCACGCTGATGCCCCGCGTTCACGATTCCGCGGAGTTCCTCGTTCACGTTGCTACCGGCCAAGTAGGTGTCAGCCTCGTCGAGCAGCAGCGTGCAGCGGAACTTCTCGATCGAACGAAACAGGGCGGCAGCGGTGATGTTCTCGCAAGCGAGGGGTCGGCGCGCCAAGGCCGCTGCCAAGCGAAGGAGTCGCGATTTCCCGCATCGCTTGTCCGGCGAATGGATGAGGAGCCGCGGTGTGTATTCGAACGACTCGAAGCAGTAGGTCTGCACGATCCAGAGCGCGATGGTCTCGGCCCCATACCTTGGCAGCACGACGTACTTGCGGAGCAGCTCGGCAATCTCGTCGAGCAGAGCCTCGCCATTGACGGGCGTCGGCCAGGGCTCGGGGTCGGCATCGACTGCGTCGCAAGTGCTGATCGAACCTACCGCTGGCGGGGCGCCTTCCTTCGACAACTGGAGCAGCTCTTCCTCGACGGTATTGGCGTCGATCGCCGGGAACGAGTTGACCAACTTCTCGATCACGCGCCGTCGGGAAATGTCGCTGCGCGGGTCGCAGGTGTCTGAGTACAAGGCTTTGTCGCCGTTGACGATCAGGATCTGCACCCTGGCGTCATGCCACGACAACTTGATCGCAATCTCTTCTGGGTCTTTCATCTCCGGACCTCCAAGCGAACTCGCAGCCGTCGCGGCGCATGAACCTCGATGTGGGACTGCGCCTGGGCGGTAGTGGCGCCGGCCTGCAGCCATGCGCGCAGGTCCTTGTGCGGCGTCGGCGGCTCGATCACGCGAACGCTGCGGCTGGTCGGCAGTAGCGTGCTGGCAAGCGCATTTGCCCCGCGGCGGCCCGGAGGATCGGCGTCGGCGATGACGACAACGTCGCGGCCATGGGACAATGCTGCTGTGATCCTGACTGCGCCCGTGCAGCTTGGCCGACCCAAGGCGTCGAACCCAAGCGTCAGAGCCGCGGCGGCGTCGGTCGGACCTTCGACCACAAGTAGGCGATCCTGTTCACGGCCATCGTGGAGGAAGGCGCCTTCTCTGCTGCCTTTCACGGCGAACTTGCGACCAGTCCGAGCGTCGCGCAATCGGATGCCGACCACCCGCCGCTGCTGGTCGTGCATCGGGAACGAGAAGCAGCCGCGCCCGTTCCAGCCGCAACCGAGTGCGTAGAGGGCGTCGGGAGTCACGCCCAGCGAGCAGGCGAACGCCGAAAGGCGGGTTGGACCAAGGTCACGCTGCCATAGCTTGGCGAGGCTGCTGAAGTCGCGGGTCGCGGAGGACATCACATGCAGCCGCTTCGCGCGAGGCCAGGACGTAGACCTCGTTTCGCCCGAGACAACGTGCAGCCAAGCGTCACCGTCCTCACCTGGACAGGCTCGCGTGGACTCGATGCGCTTGCATCGAATCGCGCTTCCGTCAGGTGCGACGGTGCACCAGGAGTCGTGGTCGCAAATAGGGCAGTGCTCGTGGGCGGATACGCGTCGCCACGGCCCGAGCTCGGTGGCCACCTTGTGGTTGACCATTAGCGGTGTCCTGCCGGTTGGTGGCGTTGCTGCCCGGCGACCCACCGCACGATTGCGGCGGGGGACGTCACTCGGCGTCCGGCGACGATCAGCGACTCAAGCCGCTTCGCGGTTGCTGCGCGGAGCAGGGTGCGGAGGCTTGGGATGGGGTGGAGGCCGGCTTCGCGTGCAGCGTCTACGAGTGGCTTGGTGCCCTCTGCGAGGAGAAGAGCTGTGATGTCGCTGAGGTGGCTGGACGGGGTCGCGCTGTTCATGCGCGTCCCTTAGTGGTCTTGCGCCGCGACATCCGAATCTGTCAGTAGGCGGCAACCTTAAACCCAGCAACGGCGCGGAACTGACACCCACTGCCTGTCAGTTGCCTGTCAGTTGTCAGTAGGATCTACTAGATCGGAAACTTCTTGTGGTGGGCCTGCTCGTACTTCTTGACCGACTCAAGCCTTGCCGTCATGGAGTCGACTTGCTTTTCGGCGCTCTTCTCGATTTCCTTCCGTACCGTCTGGAACGACTCCCAATGAACTTCGAGCCGTTGCTTGCCCTTCTGGCGTGTCGGTATCCCGTGCTTTTTGCAGTAGCGTCGCACTCTGGTGTGGTCTGGTAGCTCTGGAACCGACTTGTCGATGCATGCCGTCGAGGGCACCCATGATCCTGGCAAGTTGTTGATGCACTCGTCAACGGGAACGTTCGCCGACTCGGCATCGGAGGCGTTCCTTGCGGGCGCGTCGCTCGTTTGCCATTGCCCGGCGACCCCTGAGCCAGCTTGGTTCTGACGCGCTTCCATCGCGTCGATGATTTCGGTCGCGACGTCCTTGGTCATCCGGATGAGCTCGATCGGATTGACGTGCGGTAGCGGATCAGTTTGGGCCAACCGATAGACTTCCTCCTGGAGCCTGCCCGCCAGCCGGCGCAGAAGTTGCTCCTGGTTGCCGTCAC
>JADZDL010000366.1 GCA_020851075.1 Planctomycetota bacterium
ACCAGCGCGGCGAGTTGGGCATGGTCCATGCCGGACAGCGCGGCGGCCCCCTTGGCGAGCCGAGGCACCGCACCACCCGCTTCGCGGTCGTCGCCAACGGACATGCTGGCAGCAGAACCGGCCGCGGCACCTTCTGCAAGCATGGCAACAGGCGGGTCTGGACGGCGGGAGCTTCGCCGGGGACGCTTGTGCGCCATGCGAAGGGCACCCTGGTTGGCCGCATTGCTTTCCTTGGCTGTGGGCTCAGCGGCGTTGCCGGCGCAAGACGCGCCGAGCACCCCGGCCACAGGCATGGCGGAGATGGGGCACAAAGTCGACGCGAGCTTCACGGACCTGCGTTGGCAACGCCGCACGCTGCCCGAACTCGGCGCTTCGGCGGCGACGGTGGTGTTCTTCGCGACGATCGAATGCCCACTCGTGCAGCGCTACCTGCCCCGCATCGGCAAGCTCGCGAAGGACTATGCGGACCGCGGCGTCGTGGTCCTGGTCGTGAACGTGGGGCCCGGTGATGCGCTCGTCGATGCCGTCGGGCAGGTGAGCACGGTGGCCCCGGCCGCCGTGTTTGGCAAGGACTTCGATGGCACCTTCGCGGCTGCTTGCGGCGTCGACCGCACCGCGGCGGCGTTGGTGCTCGATCGCGAGCATCACATCGTCTACCGCGGTCGCGTCGACGACCAGTATGGCTACACGGGTGCGCGTGAGAAGCCGACGCGCGACGACCTGCGCAGCGCGCTCGACGAAGTGCTCGCCGCACAACCGGTGACGGTGGCGAGCACGGCGATCAGTGGCTGTCGCCTGACGCCGCGCGAGGCGACCCAAGCAAACAGTGCGCCGACCTTTGCGCGCGACATCGCGCCACTCGTGCAGCGCCATTGCCAGGAGTGCCATCGCCCAAACGGCGAAGCGCCGTTCCCGTTGCTCGACGAAGCGCAGTTCCGCAAGCACGCGGCGATGATCGGCGAAGTGGTCGACCAGGGGCGCATGCCACCGTGGTATGGCAGCAGCGCACACGGGTCGTTTGTGAACCACCGTGGTCTCGCCGCCGAGGAGCGCGCGACGTTTGCTGCGTGGTTGCAGTCGGGCATGCCGAGCGGCGAGGCCGCGGACCTGCCACCGCCGCGCGCGCTGCCGACGGGCGCCTGGCGCATCGGCGAGCCGGACCAGGTGATCACGATCAAAGCCCCCGTTCGCCTGCCCGCGGACGGCATCGTGCCGTACAAGTACTTCATCCTGCCGTACCGCTTCGAACACGACACGTGGGTCGAAGCGATCGAGATCAAACCCGAGAACCCGCGCGTTCTGCACCACTGCAACCTCGCGCGCGTGAAGCTCGGTGAGAAGTTCTCGCAGGAAGGGTTCATCACCGGCTACGTGCCGGGTGGTGATGCGATGGTGCTCGATGCGGGCACGGCCGTGAAGATCCCCGCCGGCACGGTGCTGGCGCTGCAGGCGCATTACGTGACGACGGGCGAACCCGAGACGGATCGCATCAGTGTCGCCTTGCGCTACCCGCGCTCCATCGTGCAGAAGGAGCTGCAGGTGGCGATCGCGGCGGACTTCAAGTTCGAGATTCCGCCGGGCGCGATGGCGCACCCGGTGCGGGCTTCGCGCGTGCTGCGCGACGACGCGATCGGCATCGGCATGTTCGTGCACATGCATGTGCGCGGCCGCGACATGACGGTCACGCAGGAGTTGCCGGACGGCCAGAGTGAGACGTTGCTCGTGGTGCCCAACTTCAATTTCGACTGGCAGCAGAGTTATCGCTGGGCGCCGCTGCAACAGCGCTTTGTGAAGGGCACGCGCATCCGCGCGCTCGCGCACTACGACAACTCGAAGTGGAACCCATTCAACCCGGATCCGACGGTGCCCGTGAAGTTCGGGCTCGAGACGACGGATGAGATGATGTACCTGTTCATGTTCTGGGTGCGCGAACACGAACAGCTCGGTCTGCACGTCGATCCGGCGACGGGCCTCGAAGTGGCAACCGCTGCAGTTGGTCGCTGAAGCGCGGCGTTGGCATCGACGTCGGCGATCCGCACCTCGGGAGGCGTGCCCTGCTGGCCGTCGGTGGCTGGCAATCTTAATGTGGGGCCGCGACGACCAGCAATCAACGGCTGCTGCGATGTTGGATAGGTACGCTCCCATCGCAAGACAGCCTTTGCATCGGTCCGTTGACTTCAGCGAGGATGCGGCTAGCGGCGCGGTCCGCCCCGCGTCGTTCCACGAGCAGCGCAGCGAACACATCCCACAGTGAACAACTACCTCCTTCGTTCCCTCACGGCCCTCCTGCTCGCTTGCTGCGGGGCTGGACAGGCCATCGGCCAGACGGCCAGCCCCGCGACACCCGCCCAGAAGACCACGAACGTGATCCTCATCACGCTCGACGGATTACGTTGGCAGGACGTCTTCACCGGCGCCGACAATCGCATGCTCAACAAGGAGCACGGTGGGGTTGCCGACCTGCTGGCTATGCGCAAACGCTTCTGGCGCAGCACGCCCGAGCAGCGGCGCGAAGTGCTCATGCCGTTCTTGTGGACGACGATCCAGAAGGAAGGGCAGATCTTCGGCGACCCCGAGCACGACGCGCGCGCCGTGGTGACCAATCCGCATCGCTTCAGCTATCCAGGCTACAGCGAATTGCTTTGTGGCTTCGCGGATCCGCGCATCGACAGCAACAACAAGATGCCGAATCCGAACGTGAGCGTGCTCGAGTGGCTGCAGGGGCGCCCCGGGTTTGCAGGCCGCATCGCGGCCTTCTCCGGTTGGGATGTGCATCCGTTCATCCTGAATGCGACCCGCAGCCAGCTCTTCGTGGAGTCGGCGTTTGCCCCCGTCACGGTCGCGCGCACCCCGGAGCGGCTGGCGCAGCTGCAGGCGACGTTGGACCACCTGCCACGGTATTGGGAGGGGTTTGCCTGGGATGCGGCAACGTTTGCGCGCGCGAAGGAGTACTGGTTGGTGAAGAAGCCGCGGGTGCTCTACCTCGCGCTGGGCGAGACCGACGAATGGGGCCACGGCCGTCGTTACGACCTCTACCTGCAGATGGCGCACAGCGCCGACGCGATGATCCGGGACCTCTGGGAACTCGCGCAGCAGGACGACCAGTACCGCGGGCGCACCTCGCTCGTGATCACGGTGGACCACGGCCGCGGGCGCACCGAAAAGGACTGGACCGACCACGGGGCCAAGGTTGACGGCGCCGAAGAGGTCTGGATGGCCGTGCTGGGGCCGGACACGCCGCCGCTCGGGGTTCGGCAGGGTGTGCAGGCGACGCAGGCGATGGTGGCGAGCACGGTCGCCGCACTGCTCGGCGAGGACTTCCGCCAAGCCGTGCCGGCGGCCGCAGGTCCGCTGCCAGGGGCGGTTCGGTAGGGCCCAGGCCCGCGGCGGGCATTTTGCAGATTGCTTGTCACAACGCGCCGCAGCGCGGCAATGGGGGGCAGTCTTTCCCTGGCACTCCCAATCATGCGCAATCTGCTCCTGCTCGTTTCCCTGCCCTTCTGCCTCGCCACACTCCCGGCGCAGACGTTCCAGCTCGTGCTCTGTGACACGCCGGTCGGGTCCGGTTCGTTCCAGCCGATCGAACGGTTCCTCGTCGGCGGCACCAACGGCACCTTGACGACGATTCCGTCCATCGCGGCGTCCTTCACGAACGATCCGACCTTCCCGGCGTTCAACCACCAGTACGAGCTGTTCGTGAGCAATCGCCACGCCCACAACGGGCAGGGGTCGGTCTCACGCTTCGAGTTTGACACGACGTTTGGCAGCTTCACGCCGCACGGCACGATCACGGGCAACAGCCTCAGCGATTGTGTGCAGCTCGCCTTCAACCCCAACGATGGCGAACTGTTCGTCGGCAACTTCGCCAACGGGCTCGTCTCACGCTTCCAATTTGATGCCCAGGGCAACGCGCTGCCGAACGGCACGGTCGCGATGCCGGATACGAGCAATACGCTTGGCGTGGCGTTTCGAACCGCCGACCAGCAGCTGTTTGTGAGCAGTTACCAGTTTGTGCGGCGCTTCGCACGCCAGCCCAACGGCACCTACAGCCACCTCGGCAATATCACGATCCCGGGCGCCACGTTGATCCACGGGCTGTCGTTCCGCGGCGACGAACTGTTCGTCTGCGATATCCAGACCAACGCCGTGCATCGGTTCTTGTTCGATGCCAACGGGGCCCCAGTCGCCAACGGCTCGGTGCCGACGGCGAGTGCCATCAGTTGTGCCTTCAGCCCCGATGCGCAGGAGATGTTCGTGGGCCGGCACTACACGGGAGGTTTCCAGCGCCTCGTCTACCAGCCGGCCACGGACACGTGGTTGCCGACGACGGTCTACAACGGCCCGCAGGCCGGTGGCATCGCCACCACCGTACACACGTTCTCAAGCTATGGCACCGGTTGTGTGGGCACGGGCAACCAGATCCCGACGCTGCAAGGATATGGCGGCGCGTTTGCGGGCAATACGATCACGCTGCGCACGCAGCTTGGCCTGCCCAATACGTTCGGCACGCTCGTGTTGTCGACCGCGCAGGGCAACGTGCCGCTGTTTGGTTGCACGTGGCTGCAGAGCCAGATCATTGGCAACACGTCGTTGTTCCAGCTCGACGCCACGGGCCGCGCGGACTACCCGATCTTCATCCCGGCCGGCCTCGTGCAGAGCGACCTGTTCTTCCAGGGTTTCGTGCTCGACCTCGGTGCGCCGAACGGGCTGTTCAGTGATACGGCGGGCTTGCGCGCTTCGATGTTGTGAGCGACGAGGTTGTGAGCGAACGGCGCTTGTCGCCGACGGCGCGCCGCGTTCTGCTTCCACCATGCGCGCACTCCCGTTTGCCGTGATCCCTGCCGTGCTGCTGCTCGCCCTGCTGCCGCAGGATCCCATCGAACATGCGCAGATGCTGCAGCGCGCGCAGCAATTCGCGCGTGTGCACGAACCGCACCAGACCCTGCAAGCGCTCGTTGGCAGCTGGGACATCGAAGTGCGCACGACGGCGGCGGGGCAGAAGGAGAGCAACGACCGCGGCACCGTGGTTGGCAAGGCGATCCTCGGCGGGCGCTACGTCGTGCTCAACTTCCAGCTCTCGTTGCAGGGCGGCGCGATCGAGGGCGTGCAGATTCTCGGCTTCGACAATCTCACGCAGCGTTACACGTCGTCATGGCGCGATGATCTGAGCACGTGGGCCGTCGAATGCAGCGGTGGCGCGGAGGAGAAGGACCCTCGCCATCTGCGTCTGCAGGGCGAACTCGCCGATGCGAGCTCGCCGACCGGGCGTGCGTTCCGGCTCGAACTCGACTTGCCGCCGAAGGGGGCCACGGGGGCGGCGGAGAAGGTGGCGATGCGGCTCTATGACACCGTGGCCGGCCGCGAAGTGCTCACGCAGGAGCAGGCCTGGAAACGGCGCTGAGGCCGCGTGGCCTACATGCGGCGCAGGGCGCTCTCATGGCCTTCATTCGGCCCGGTCATGACGATGGATACCCACCGGCTCCTTCCCCAGTCGAAGTACAGCACGCCCACCGTGCCCCGGGCGTTGACCCAGGAGTACTCCAAGCCGAACCGATCGGTTTGGTAGTAGGTGGTCTCTTCGTCCGGCATGGCTTGCGGCCCATTGCCGTCATGCAAGTCGATGGTGTCCTTGCTGACGAGTTTGCCGCTGCCGTCGCGTTGCACGACCGTGATCACGGTCGCGCCAGGCACGATCGGTTGGTTGTTGAGGTCGGTGATCTCGAAGGTGCCGGCCAGGATCTGCGCGGCGGCCACCTGAGTGAATAGGAGGGCGAACGCGAGGAGGGCGAGATTGCGTACGAGGGCCATGGGAATCGGTGGGTTGGAGGGCTCGGGTAGTGTCGCGAGCGACCCACCTGGTTCTCGGGGCCGGAGAATTGTGGGGAAATCCGATTAGATGGTCCGCGGGCAGAGCCGGCAGGACCGGGCGGTGCCCCAACAACGCCTTCGGGAAACCTACTTCTTGAAGACGTCGAGCCCGAGCTTCTGCAACTTCGGCGGGATCATCGCGCGGCAGTAGCGGTTGTCTGGGTTCTTCGTGAAGTAGTCCTGGTGGTAGTCCTCGGCCGGCCAGAAGTGTGGGGCCGCCGTGACCTCGGTCACGATGCCGTTGTGGAACTTCGGCTGCAGCTTGGTGATGGTCTGCTCGGCAACCTGCTTCTGCTGCTCGCTGTGGTAGAAGATCGCCGAACGGTATTGTGTGCCTTCGTCGGGGCCCTGGCGGTTCAGCGTCGTCGGGTCGTGCAGCTTGAAGAAATACTCGAGCAGGTGCTCGTACGTGATGCGCTTGGGATCGAAGGTGACCTGTACGACTTCGGCGTGGCCCGTCGTGCCCGTGCAGATCTGCTCGTAGGTTGGGCGGTCGACGTTGCCGCCGCAGTAGCCCGAGACGACGGCGACGACGCCATCGAGGCGCTCGAGCACGGCTTCCGAGCACCAGAAGCAACCGGAACCGAGCGTGGCGAGCTCGGTCGGAACGTTCGCAGCCGGTGGAGGAGTCTCGGGGGTTGCCATGGCGACCGGGGTTGGGGTCTGGTTGTGGGGGGTGGGGGGGGTGG